>JBBQXA010000017.1:0-27188 GCA_038210095.1 Burkholderiales bacterium | reverse complement strand
ATCGAACAGCCGATGCGCGAGGGATTGTTGGCGCTGGGGCAGGATCTGGAAAAGATCGAAGAAATGGAAACTGATGCCGCGTTGGGAAATGGCGGCTTGGGAAGGCTGGCAGCCTGCTTCCTGGATTCCATGGCGACGATGGACTTGCCGGGCACGGGCTATGGCATACGTTACGAGTATGGCATGTTCAACCAGCGCATTGAGCACGGGCAGCAGGTGGAACATCCGGATAACTGGTTGCGCTATGGCAATCAGTGGGAATTTCAGCGACCGGAACGTTTGTATCCGGTCAAGTTTTACGGGAAACTGGTTCAGTTTACCGACGCCATCGGCAAGGTTGAGCATCATTGGGTTGACCCCGAAATCGTGATGGCGATGGCCTATGACGTCCCGATCCCGGGCTATAAAACCAAGACAGTAAACAATTTGCGATTATGGGCGGCCAAGGCAACACGTGAATTCAATCTGGATTCCTTTAATGCCGGAGATTATATCGGGTCGGTCGAAGAGAAAAACAGCACCGAAAATCTGTCCAAAGTACTTTACCCCAACGACTCTTCAGCTATCGGACGTGAGCTGCGTTTGAGGCAGGAGTACTTTTTCGTATCCGCCTCGATTCAGGATATCTTGCACCGCTACAAATCGGATCATAGTAACTATGATCGGTTGCCGGAAAAAGTGTCTATCCAGCTCAATGATACCCACCCGGCGATTGCCGTTGCGGAGATGATGTATCAGTTGCACGACATATATCACATGCACTGGGAGAATGCCTGGCAGATGACAACGGAAATTTTTTCCTATACCAACCATACTCTGATGCCGGAGGCGTTGGAAACTTGGCCGGTGAGTATGTTTGAGAATATATTACCGCGCCACTTGGAAATAATTTACAAGATCAACCATCATTTCTTGGCAGAGGTGAATCACCTATTCCCAGGCGATACCGAATTGTTGCGGCGCGTCTCCATCATCGACGAAGAGAAAGGACGGCGGGTGCGCATGGCACATTTGGCCGTGGTTGGCAGTCATACCGTGAACGGTGTGGCCGCCATCCACAGCGAGTTGCTGAAGAGCACGCTGTTCGCCGACTTTCACCGTATTTTCCCCGGAAAATTCATCAATGTGACCAACGGCATTACGCCGCGCCGGTGGTTGAATCAGGCCAACCCAATGTTGGCCAAGCTGATCAGCTCGCGTATCGGAAATGGTTTTGTGCGCGATCTGGAGAAGATCGGTGAGCTGGCGAAATTTTCAGATGATCCGGCTTTCCGCAAGGAGTTTCGTGCCGTCAAATATGCCAACAAGCTGCGCCTGGCCGAATACATCGAATCCCAGATCGGCATACACGTAGACCCGCATTTCCTGTTCGATGTTCAGGTCAAACGCATCCATGAATACAAGCGTCAGTTGCTCAATGTGCTGCATATCATCACGCTGTATAACCGTATTCGTAACGGGCAGGTAGAGGGCATGACTCCGCGTACCGTGATTTTCGGCGGTAAGGCGGCGCCGGGTTACCAGACGGCCAAGCTGATCATCCGACTGATCAATGACGTGGCCAGCATCGTCAATCACGACCCGGCAGTGCAGGGGCTGCTCAAAGTCGTATTCATTCCCAATTACGATGTTTCCACGGCGGAAATAATATTTCCGGCCTGCGAACTGTCGGAGCAGATTTCAACCGCCGGAACAGAGGCCTCGGGCACCGGCAACATGAAGATGGCGCTCAACGGCGCGCTGACGATAGGCACGCTCGACGGTGCCAATGTCGAGATCCTCGAAGAGGTGGGCGAGGAAAATATCTTTATCTTCGGCCTGACTACGCCGGAGGTGAGCGAATTGCGCGAACGCGGCTACAACCCGTGGGACTATTACAACGGCAACGCCGAACTCCGTCAGGCGCTGGACATGATAGGCAGCGGTTTCTTTTCGGTAGCGGATGCGGGGCGATATCAGCCTATCTTTGATAGCCTACTGAACCAGGGCGACCATTATATGTTGCTGGCCGACTATGCCAGTTATGTGGCGACACAGGAAAGGGTGGGGGAGCTGTATAAGGATCAGGAAGAGTGGTCGCGCAGGGCGATTTTGAATGTCGCGCACATGGGCAAGTTTTCCAGCGATCGATCGATTCGGGAGTATGCCGAAAAGGTATGGGATATCAAACCTGTGCCGCCAAAGACTTAAGGCGGATGTCCAAATATAGGTGGAGTGGCTATGAGTAATTTGAATGATGAAAATCGGAACGATGGTGCGGTTGACGGGGGCGTTGAGCGGCGGGCAAATTCGCATTTGCGCCCCTTGTTTGAATCCGCCTGCAGGGTCACGGCACCCTTCTTCGAGCCTGGTCAGGAGTGGGGAGGAATGTCGCTGACGATGTATGCGCGTCAGGCACTGCGCGAAGCACACCCTGAATTGACGCAGCAAGACACGGCGCTGCTGTTCGCTGCCGTGCAGCGTTTTCACCGGGGTTCGCTGAACAAATAAACGTGTCGTGCTTATTTCGCTTGCTGAAATACAGCATCGTGCAGGCGGCCTGTCTGACGTTCGGAATGCTGGCGATTCCTTTTGCGGCGGGCGCGTCCAGCCTGTCGCTGAGCATCGCAGACATAAGCACGTCCGCGCTGTCTGCGCGCGGCATCACATTGACACTGCCAGAGGATGGCTCCGCCGAACTGCAAATATCCGAACTGCGCGCGTCGGGTTATGCCTTGAGCAAGGTGCAACTGCGTTGCGCGCAATTTCAGCTTTCAACCGTCAAGGTTCATTGCACCGGTGGGCGCTCCAGACAGCTGCCGGGTGCCCTGCTGGACTTCGATTATCACTTCGTTAGCAAAGCTTGGCAGTTCTCGGCGCAGTTGCATGATGCGCCCGCCAAGTCATTGGCACTATTCATGTCCCATTCGGACTTGCCGCAACTCACACAGGGGTTGTTGAGCGGCAGCCTGCATGCGGACGGTGATGCCGCAGGTGTGCGCGAGTTCAACACGGCGTTACGTCTGGTTGAGGTTGCGTTTGACGACGCCAGCGGACTGCATGCGGCGGAAAAACTGGACGGGACGTTGAGTCTTGATGCAACGCGCAAAGCCGGGGTGTGGACCTGGCAGAGCGACGTACTTTGGCAATCCGGGGAATTATTCTGGCAACCGCTGTATTTGGGCAGTGCGGGAGAGCGCCGCCTGAAAGCCTCCGGTACGCTGGCGGGCACGCAATTCAAGGTGGCGCAGGCCCGGCTTGAACTGCCGCAGATCGGCATGCTGCGCTTTTCCGGGCTTTGGGATGGCGGACTGTCAGAGGCGTCGGTGCAGGGCGATAACCTCGACTTGAAAAGATTATTTGCCGATTACGCACGCCCCTTCTTTGACAAGGGGGCCTTGTCCAAGGCCGATCTGTCTGGGCATGCCGATGTAGATTGGCACTATCGCGATGGCACGACCCAGGCGCTAAATCTGACTTTGCGCGATGTCGATTTGGCTGATGGCGGAAAGCGCTTCGCCTTGCGCGGGGTGAATACGAAATTTGATTGGCAGCCGGATGCGGCGCAAAGCGTGAACATCGCGTTCAGCGGCGGCGAATTGCTCGGCATATCACTGGGTGCTACGCAATGGACGATGCAGATGCGCGGCATGGATTTCGATGTCAAGCAGGCAACGCTGCCCGTGTTGGATGGCAAGCTGGAACTGAACGATTTTCGTTTGCGTCGCGCAGGCGAGGATTGGCACTGGCAGTTCAGCGCGGCCCTGAGCCGTATTTCGATGGAACGATTCAGTCAGGCGGCGGGCTGGCCCAAGATGCTGGGCACGCTGGCGGGACGCATTCCGAAGGTGAGCTACGACGGCCGCGAAATCGCGGTGGAGGGCGCGCTGCTGTTCGATGTGTTCGACGGCTCGGTGGTGGCCAGTCAGCTGAAACTGGTTGATCCGTTCGGCCCCGCACCGCGTCTGTACGGCAATCTCAATATGCGCGCTCTCGATCTTGACTTGCTGACACGCACCTTCTCGTTCGGCAACATGCTGGGCCGCATTGATATTGATGTGAATGGGCTGGAGCTGCAAAACTGGAAGCCCGCCCGGTTCGATGCGCGCATTGCCAGCAGCGCGGGCAACTATCCCAGAAAGATCAGCCAAAAAGCGGTGGAAAACATTTCTGCGTTGGGCGGCGTTGGCGCGGTAGCGGCTCTTCAGCGTAGCTACCTGCAATTTTTTGAGAGTTTCGGCTATGACCGTATCGGCTGGCGCTGCATACTGCGCAATGGCGTGTGTACGATGAGTGGCGTGGATAACGGCAAGGGTGGCCCTTACGCGATCATCAAGGGCGGTGGCATCCCCGCGATCACCGTGATGGGCTACAATCGCAACGTCTCGTGGAACGAACTGATAGAGCGCGTGAAGCGCGTGACAAATAATAATGTGAAGCCCGTCGTTAATTAATGGAGGCATGATGAAAACGAACGTAACAAGCTCTGCTAAAAACACTTGGATCGTATTGGCCGGCTTGGCGTTGAGCGCCTGCGTCACCATCAATATCTACTTCCCCGCCGCGGCTGCCGAGAAAGCCGCGGACAAAATCATTGAGGAAGTGTGGCAAACCCAGAAGGCCGAGCAACCAGTCCAGAAGGAGCAAAAATAATGAAGACCATGATGAAATTTATGCTGTCCCTGTTGGCGCTTACTGCCTCGCTGAGCGTCTTCGCGGTAGACCTTGAAGTCAACACCCCGGGTGTGAATGCAATCAAGCAGAGCATGCAGACGCGCCATACACAACTCGCCGCTCACTATGCCAGCGGTGCGGTGGGGCTGACTGCCGACGGCATGGTCGCCCTGCGTGATGCCAGCGCTGTGCCATTGGCGCAACGCCGGGATGTCAATGCACTGGTGGCCGCCGAGAACAGTGATCGCGTTGCACTTTATGCTGAAATCGCCAATGTCAACGGTCATCCCGAGTGGCAGGACGAAATCCGTAGCACCTTCGCCCAACGCTGGATACAGCGCGCCCAGTCGGGCTGGTGGGTACAGGCCGGCGGCGGCTGGTCGCAGAAATAGAAGCCAGCTTCCGTTGCTGAGGACCTATATCGCGCCGCGCAGGATGCGGTCATTCCAGAACATGGGGTGACCGTGACGCCGCGCGAATTTATCGATAAATGGCGCGACAATCCGCTCAAGGAGCGCGCCAGTTATCAACTGCATTTTCTCGACCTGTGTGCCCTGCTGGGCGTGGAGGCGCCGTCTCCCACTACTGCCGATAACTACTGTTTTGAGCGCGGTGCAACCCGCACCGGAGCGGGTAAAGGCTGGGCGGACGTGTGGAAGCGCGGCTATTTCGCGATCGAATACAAGGCCGCACGGCGCAATCTGGGGGAGGCGCTGAAGCAGTTGATGACCTACGCGCTGGCGCTGGATAACCCGCCGTTGCTGGTGGTGTGTGACACTAATATCATTGAGATACACACCCACTTCACCAATGCGCCCAGCGTGGTTCACACCATCGCGCTCGAAGAGCTGGCCCTGCCCGACAACATCGACAAGCTGCGCCGACTGTTCACCGATCCGGGTCGCTTCCATCCCGGCCGCACGATCGCGCAAATCACCGAAGAGGCGGCGGGCAAGTTTGCGGAACTCGCTCAATCGTTGAATGCACGCGGACACGAACCGCAGCGTGTGGCGCACTTCCTCAATCAATGCCTGTTCTGCCTGTTCGCCGAGGATGCCGAGTTGTTGCCGGACAGATTGTTTGAACGTCTGCTCGACAAGACCCAGACCGATACGGACAAACTTACCTCGCGCCTCGAAGAATTGTTCCGGGCGATGAGCAAGGGCGGTGATTTTGCGTTGGAGGATATTTATTACTTCAACGGCGGCCTGTTCGAGCAGGTCGAAGCACTGCCGCTCATGCCTGCCGAGATCAGGATATTGCTTGACGCCTCCCGGCTGGACTGGAGCGATGTCGAACCGTCCATCATCGGCACTCTGTTCGAGCGCGGCCTTGATCCCAAGAAGCGCTCACAGTTGGGGGCAAACTACACCGATGCCGATACCATCATGCGCATCATCAATCCGGTCGTGGTCGAACCGCTGAGTGCGGAATGGGATGTCGCCAAGGTCGTGATCGCGGATCGTGTCGCCCTGTACGAAAAAGGCGGCAGGGGATCGAAGACTGCCATGCAGGAAGCGCAACGGGCTTTTATCGCCTACCTTGAACGGCTGAAAAACTTTCGGATACTTGATCCCGCCTGTGGCAGCGGCAATTTTCTTTATCTTGCCCTGCGCGCATTGAAAGACCTCGAACACAAGGCCAACCTCGAAGCCGAAGCGCTCGGTCTGCAACGCCAGATCAGTATCGAAGTCTCGCCCGCCAACGTGCTCGGCATCGAACTCAACACCTATGCCGCGGAACTGGCGCGCGTCACCGTATGGATAGGCGAAATCCAGTGGATGCTCAAGAACGGCTACCCCATCCGCAGAAACCCCATCCTGCAATCCTTGAGTCACATCGAGAATCGCGATGCGCTGATGGAGCATGGAGAGCTTCCGCCCGGTAAACCCAAGGGCGTGAGCGCGGCAGAGTGGGCGGAACTGCCGGGCTTTGTTGCCGGCCCTGTGTTTGAAGCGCAATGGCCCACCGTCGATGTCATCATCGGCAACCCGCCGTTTCTGGGCGACAAGAAAATGCGCGGCGAACTGGGCGATGAATACACCGACGCCCTGCGCAAACTCTATACCGACCGCATACCCGGCGGGGCCGATCTGGTTACCTACTGGTTCGAGAAATCCCGCGCCCAGATAGAGAGCGGTCTATGTCAGCGCGCCGGACTGGTCGCCACCAACTCCATCCGCCAGAACCGCAACCGTCCGGTGCTGGAACGTATTTGTGACAGCACCCGCATCTTCAATGCCTGGAGCGACGAAGAATGGATCAACGACGGTGCAGCGGTGCGCGTGTCGCTGGTGTGCTTCGGTACCGCCGTCATTTCCGCGCAGGCGGGAATCCACTGCTGTCAGCTTGATGGCCAGCCTGTTGCCACCATCCATGCCGACCTCACCGCAGGTGACGGGCTCGACCTCACGCAGGCGCAGCCGCTCAAGGAAAACGCCGGATGGTCATACTTCGGGCTGTGTCTGGCCGGGCCGTTCAAGGTGGATAGTGCGACGGCACTGAACTGGCTGGATCAGCCCAACCCGCACGGCAAACCCAACGCTGATGTACTCAAGCCTATTTACAACGGCTCCGACATTACTCGCCGCTGGGCGGGCGACTGGGTGATCGACTTCGCGCTGCTGGATGAAGCGCAGGCCGCCTTGTACGAAGCGCCGTTCGCCTATGTGTTGGAGCATGTCAAACCGACTCGCATGAACAATGCGCGCAAGGCACGTGCAGAAAAATGGTGGCGACATGGCGAGGCGCGTCCCGGACTGCGCAGCAAACTCGCCGGACTACCGCATTACATCGCCACCCCGGAGACCGCGAAACATCGCTTCTTCGTACGCTTCCCGCTGAGCGTCGCGCCCGAACACAGCCTGATCGTATTTCCGGTCAATGACGAAGCGACCTTCGGCATTCTTTCTTCGCGCATCCATCTTGTGTGGGCGCTGGCAGCGGGCGGACGTATGGGTATGGGAAATGATCCGCGTTACAACTCTTCGATGACTTTCGCGAAATTTCCTTTTCCGGAAGGTTTGTCGCCAGCTCTCTCCCGGCCTGTCGGCCACCCTCACCCGCTAGCGGGAGAGGGGCTGGAGGAGAAGGCGAGTATCGCCGCCGCCGCGCAGCAACTCAACGAGCTGCGCGAGAACTGGCTCAATCCAGCCGAATGGACAGACTGGCAGCGCACGGCGGCAGAGGAGCGCGGCGGCTATCCCGCGCGTCCGGTGGCAAAGCCTAGTCACGAAGCCGACCTGAAAAAGCGCACCCTGACCAATCTCTACAACGCCCGTCCCGCGTGGCTGGACAACGCCCACAAGACACTGGATGCCGCCGTCGCCCTGACCTATGGCTGGCACGACTACACCCCAGAAATGCCGGACGAAGAAATTCTGCGGCGCTTGCTAGCGTTGAATTTGGCGCGGACTAATGCCGATGCATCCTGAGTTAGAGCGTCACATTGTTCATATCGAGGGACTGAATGATTTACACCTTTCAGTTCTGAAAGGCATGTTGCAAGCCGACTCAGGGGCGATGTACCCCCTTGATATTTTGGCCGCTGCGACTGTCAAGCGATCCATGAGCTTGTGTGCGGGATTTTCAAGCCTTGTTCGAAGCCAGAATTATCTGTGCGCAGCTTCGTTGCTGCGACTTCAGTTGGATAGTTGTCTACGGTTCTTTTCGGCATTTATTGTGGAGAAGCCACACCAACTTGCGCACGAAGTATTGCAAGGCAAAGCGATACGCAAGATGAGAGATATGAATGGGAACCATATGACGGATGCATATCTAGTGGAAATGTTGGGAAAAAAATACGAGTGGATGCCGCGCGTGTATAAAGCGACCTCTGGATTCATTCATCTGTCGGATAAGCATATCTTTTCGGTAATGGCTCCCAGTGAAGAAGAGGGATGTGTATCGCTAAAAGTCAGCGTTAAGGACGAGGATGTTCCTGTGGAGCTGTGGATTGAGCTATCTGGTGGTTTTTTGGCATCCACTGATGCTTTGTTCGAGTATTTAAAAGGATGGACGCACACGAAGGTTGTTTTTGCCAAAGGAGCTAACCATAAGCTCGCGTAGGGCATTAGGCGATAGCCGTAATGCGCCGGATGTTTGCAGGTTCGCCATACGGCGCAATGCGCTCGCTTATTGACGCCCTACAATGTGGAATCCGGTGCGGGCCGAGTGCTAGAATGAATCCGCACAGAAACAGGAGAGACCATCATGCAAACGAACATCGAAACGCTGACCCAGGAGACGATGGCGCTGGATATCGAAGACCGCGCGGCGCTGGCGGGCAAGCTGATTTTGAGTCTGGATGAGCCTACCCCTTCAGAGCTGGATCGGATGTGGCTGGAGGAGTCTGAGCGCCGCCTGGAAGCATACCGTGCCGGGCGCTCACAGGGTATCCCCGCCGATGAGGTGTTCCGCCGCGCACTTTCCGAATTGAAGTGAAGATCGAATTCCTGCCCGAGGCGGATGAGGAGTTCCGCGAGGCGGCGCGTTATTACGAGAGCGAAGCTGCCGGGGTGGGCGTGGCATTTGTGGTGGCCGTGCATCGCGCGGCTGCCGAGGTGGGCGATGCGCCGCTTGCCGCGCCGGTCATCCGTTCGGGTATCCGCCGCAAGGTCATGCGGAATTTTCCTTACAGCCTGTTCTATGCGGTCGAAGCGGACATGGTTGTGATCGTTTCGGTTGCGCATCAAAGAAGGCGGCCGAGTTACTGGTATACCCGGCTTCGGAAGCAAATAGATCAATCGTGAATAGCTCAATCAGGGCGTAGGGCACATTAGGCGTTAACTGTTGCGCCGGATGCTTGCAGGTTCACCATGCGGCGCAATGCGCTTCGCTTGTTGTCGCTCTACAATGATGGTGCGTTCCTTGTGGGGGCAGGCGAATGTCTCTACGATGCGGAGCGTGAGGCGGTCAGAATGAGCTTTGGCTCTACTGCACAGTATCCGCATCACACTCGCGGCCCCGATGTGGGCCGCGTTTTATTTGGAGAGGATATGGAATCCGAGATACAGCGCGCATTGGATGGAATCGAGTCTGCGCATGGCGTTCGCATCCTCTATGCCTGCGAGTCCGGTAGCCGTGGCTGGGGATTCGATTCTGCGGATAGTGATTGGGATGTGCGTTTCATCTATTGTCATCCGCGCGACTGGTATCTCTCTGTCGAGGAAGGGCGCGATGTGATTGAGTTGCCGATAGATGATCTGCTGGATGTGAATGGGTGGGATTTGCGTAAAAGCTTGCGCCTGATGAAGAAGTCCAACCCTGTGCTGTTGGAGTGGCTGTCTTCACCGATAGTCTATCGCGAGGATGTTGCGGCGATGTCTGCCTATCGTGTGCTCGCGCAGGACTTCTACCAGCCTGTCGCATGCATGCATCACTACCTGCACATGGCGCAGGGGAATTTTCGCGAATATCTGCAAGGGGAATCGGTGTGGCTGAAAAAGTATTTTTATGTGCTGCGCCCGGTGCTGGCTTGCCTGTGGATAGAGCGAGGCTTGGGTGTAGTGCCGATGGCGTTTGAGGAGTTGGTTGCGGGCGTGGCGAACGATGCGGAGTTGCTGGATAGCATTGCTACGTTGGTCGCGCTGAAACGTGCTGGTGCAGAGCTGGATCACGGAGCGCGCATTCAGTCTATTCATGCATTCCTTGAGCGTGAGATTGCGCGCATGGGGGGCGCGATAGCCCGATCAAGCAAGCATCCCGTGTCGGCAGTGTCCCGACAAAAGATGGATGGGCTTTTCAGAGATACATTAGGCTAAGTGTAGTGTGCTGGTTTTGATGTGGAGGCATTGCCAGTTTAACCATGTCACGTAAGGCTATCCCCGCAATTCCCTGGCTTTTTCCAGCACCCCTTTCAGGATCGGATCTGACACCGGAGTTGGGAAGTCTTCTGGTAGTGTCGCTGCTATGGTTTGAATGACACGGGGAGCATCTTTGGTCATGGCCAATATCAGTGCTTCGCAGTAAGCCGCGTCGCCCACGCCGCATTGCACGCCGACGTTGATGAAATGGCGCAACAGCATCTGTTTCCAGTGGTAATGTTTTTCCTTGCCCCAAACGGCCATCGCCATTTTCACCTTGTCGGGCGACAGTTTTCCGCTGCCATGTCCGAGGACGGGATAGGCGGATAGCACATCGTATCGGGGTGTCAGTCTGAATCTGCCGCTGGGGCCGATGAACAGGCTGAAGTTTTTTGCATGCCCGTCTATGGCGCACAGCAACCAAAAGGCGATTTGCGTTCTGTAGAAGTCTTGCATGTCTGCCTGCGGAGCGTCCGAACCCAGCAGGGTGCTCATGATAGCGCTGATTCCTGGGCCACCATGGTTTTCGTATTTTTCCCCGGATGGTGTGCCGGTGGCCTGACAGAAATCCTCTTGCGGTAGCCTGATGATCCAGCTGTCGTCGCTCGCCATTTTTCGGTCGAATCGTTCCACCGCTAATACCTTGATCTTCCCGAATTGCAGTATTTCTGTGTTCGCGACGGGTATGCCGAACCCTTCAAGTATTCGGGCACAGAGCCATTCATTCTCTACCGAGGTGGACATGTCTATTTGTCCGTTCCCCACCTGACCTAATGGTAATTTGAATATGTGCGTCGTGGGTGTCGCGCCATGAGGTTTCAGCCATAGGCCTTGGTGTTTGAGTAACGCTGTTTTTTCCTGCGCGCCAGCCAGCGAGATTCTGAAATCGTCGTCTGAATGGCGGAACCTTCCTGTCGAGGTGACATTGCCCAGTAGTTGCTCGATCTCGTTCTCATTGAGCGATGCCCCCTTAATCTGGTGAATATCGGTGGGTTCGCTGCCTTCCGGCAGCAACTGAATTGCGCCCACGCAGTCACGCCCGATTTCGCTTAGCAAGGCAAAGGAGCTGGCAGTTGAAGTGCCGAATCTTTCCTGTATTCGCCTTCGTATCTGTTCGTTATCCGGCAGCAGATTGTCGAAGTAAGCCTGTATGCGATCATCTGTGTAAGACTCAGAACGCAATGGAATCGACAGGGATAGGGGGCGGCCCTCGGAGGCTTTCAGCCATTCCTTGTCGTATTCAAATTCATGTTTCCCGGATTTTACGATCCAGACACCAACGCGAAAACCGTTCATCCAGACATTCAGTCGACTGGTTTGTGAGCGCCTGCCCATTACCACTCCCCCTGATTGCTGCGGCTGGTGTCCTTGGGTTGCAATACAAGCTCCAGATCAAGCGCCGATATCAGTTTGAACAGGCTGATAATGCTGCTGTTATCAGGGCTGAGCTCCAGTTTTGAAATGGTTTTAGGCAACAACCCTACCCTTTTGGCGGCTTCGCCTTGAGTGAGACTCCGGCTTTTTCTGTAGCCTTGAAGTATCAAGCCCAGCTGTTCTGTTGTCCGTATTGGTTGAGTCATGATGAATTCCTGCAAGAAGTATTTGGATACTATGCCTTATGGGGTATATGTGGCAACTATTCCCCATGGGGTATATTGTGAGCCTGTGCCCTTCAGGTTATCCGGAGAGTCCGGCAAGGGCGCCATCATTCATGCCGTAATCATGGCTTGCATCGTGACGCCGCCGTGATTTAGCTGCGCATTTCTTGGTATCATCCCCCCCGATTTGCCAGACATGATTCACCAGCCCCGATTTACAGGACACCGAGATGAACCCCACCCTCGTTTTTGACATTGAAACCATCCCCGACGTTAACGGGCTGCGCACGCTGTATGAGTTGGATGAGGCCGTCAGCGACAGGGAAGTGGCGGAGATGGCGTTTCAGATGCGCCGCCAGAAGACCGGCAGCGACTTTATTCAACACCATTTGCAGCGTGTCGCGGCAATTTCCTGTGTGCTGCGCGAGGGCGATAACTTCAAAGTGTGGTCGTTGGGCGAGCCCGGCGAGGATGAGGGCAGCATTATTCAGCGCTTCTTCGACGGGATCGAAAAGTACACCCCGCAGATCGTAAGCTGGAATGGCAGCGGCTTTGACCTGCCGGTGCTGCACTATCGCGGTCTGATTCACGGCATCCAGTCGCCGCGCTATTGGGATCAGGGTGAGGATGACAGGGAGTTCAAGTGGAACAACTACATCAGCCGTTATCACTCGCGTCATCTTGATCTGATGGATTTGCTGGCGATGTATACCGGCCGCGCCAATGCGCCGCTGGATGAGCTGGCCAAGCTGATCGGCTTTCCCGGCAAACTGGGCATGGACGGCAGCAAGGTATGGGATGCCTATCAGCAGGGGCAACTGGCCGAGATTCGCAATTACTGCGAGACCGACGTGGTGAATACCTGGTTGGTGTTCGCCCGCTTCCAGTTGATGCGGGGCCAATTCACCAAGGCGCGCTATGAGCAGGAACTGGAGCTGGTACGCAGCACTCTGGCGAAATCCAGCGAGCCGCACTGGGCGGAATACCTCGCCGCGTGGAAATGACCCATGCATAAATTGCGCAGAAGCTGGTTGGCACTCGGTTGGTTGTGGGTCGCCGCCGTCACTTATATTTCGCTGATTCCCCATCCGCCGGAGCCGTTGCGTTTCTGGAATGCAGACAAGCTGGAGCATGCCTTTGCCTATTGCCTGCTGATGCTGTGGTTCTCTCAGGTGTATGCGGGTCGCATGCGTCGTCTATTTGCGGCGGCATTGCTGGTTGCGATGGGGTGTGGCATTGAAGTGCTGCAAGGTATGACCGGCTATCGTAATTTCGAGTACGCCGATATGCTGGCAAACGCCACCGGCGTGCTGCTGGGATGGATGTGGGCGCGCACTGCGCTGGGGCATGTGGGCTACGCGTTGGAAAAAAGATTTTTGAAATAACGGATTGATATGACAGAGCAAACAAAAACTCCTGTGGTTCTGGTTGAATCACTTGATCAGGAAGGGCGCGGTATCGCGCATCACGAAGGCAAGGTGATTTTTATTGAGGGCGCATTGCCGGGCGAACGTGTCACTTATTCCACCTATCGCAAAAAGTCCAGCTTCGAGATGGCGCAGGTGACGCATATTCTCAAGTCTTCGTTCATGCGCGTGCAGCCAAAGTGCGTTCACTTCGGTGTGTGCGGAGGCTGTTCGATGCAACATCTGGATGCGCGCTCACAGGTCTCGGCCAAGCAGCGCATTCTGGAAGACAATCTGGCGCGCATCGGCAAGGTGAAGCCGGAGACTATCCTGCCGCCGGTCTATGGAATGCCCTGGGGCTACCGTCAGCGTGCGCGCTTGTCGGTGCGGCATGTGATCAAAAAGGGCAAGACGCTGGTGGGTTTTCATGAGAAACGCAGCAGTTTCGTGGCCGATATGTCGAGCTGCGAAATACTGGCGCCCAAGATTTCAAAACTGATTCCCTTGTTGGCACAGTTGATAGATGGCTTGGCGATACGTGAGCGCTTACCGCAGATCGAAGTGGCCTGCGGCGACAATGTCGATGTGCTGGTGTTGCGCATCATGGAAGCCCTCACCGAAAGCGATGCGACCGCCTTGCGCGCCTTTGCCGATGAGCACGACATTCAGTTCTGGACCCAGACCAAGGGCCCGGAGACCGTGATTCCGTTTCATCCGCTGAATGCGCCGGCGCTCACTTACACGCTGCCCGAGTACGATATCGAAATGCCTTTTGCGCCAACCGAATTCACCCAGGTTAACCACCGGCTTAATCGGGTGATGGTGCATAGAGCGATCCGCTTGCTGGCGCCACAGTCGGGCGAGCGCATCGCCGACTTCTTCTGCGGCCTGGGTAACTTTACGCTGCCTATCGCACGCAGCGGGGCGCAGGTGCTGGGCATCGAGGGCAGTCAGGCGCTGGTGAAGCGGGCCGGTCAGAATGCGGCGCATAACGGCCTGTCGGCCAGCGCAGAATTCAAGATCATGAATCTGTTCGAGATGAATGAAGACGAACTTGCCAAATATGGCCGCTTCGATAAATGGTTGATCGATCCGCCGCGCGATGGTGCCATTGAACTGATTCGGGCCATGACCCCAGAGACCGCCCCGCAGCGCATTGTCTATGTGAGTTGTAACCCCGCGACATTGGCGCGTGATGCGGAGGAGCTGGTGCTGAAGGGCTACAGGCTGAATGCGGCGGGGGTGATGAATATGTTCCCGCAGACCTCACATGTTGAATCCATCGCGGTATTTACCAAAGCATGAAACGCTACGACGACCTGGTTAACGAGGCGCTTGCGCGCGTGAACGAGGTCACTCCATGGGAATTGGGCAAGCGTTTGAAAGAGGGAGATCGGCCAATGTTGCTGGACGTGCGCGAAGCGTCCGAGTTTGCGCTGTTGCGCATACCGGGCTCGATTAATGTGCCGCGCGGCATTTTAGAACAGTCGTGCGAATGGGATTACGACGAGACTGTGCCCGCGTTGGCGGCAGGACGAGATGTGGAAATTGTGGTGATCTGTCGTTCCGGCAAGCGCTCGGTACTCGCCGCCGATGTGATGCAAGGGATGGGCTTTACCCATGTTGTGTCGCTCAAGCTCGGTGTGCGCGGCTGGAATGATGCCGAACTGCCGATAAAAGATGCGGCGGGCAATGAAGTGGATGCGGATGCGGGCGACCTGCTGCTCGCATCGCGCGTGACGCCGGAACAGCGCAAGCCGTAGGATGAGTTGAGGCCTGGACCGCTCCCATCATTCGCTAAAATATCCTGACGTGGCTAGTGCTGCGCTCCATCCATCCGGCATTACTTCGGTGCTAAGGCATCCCCTTGGAACGAAATTCCTTCCCAACCAGTTTTCATGAAGTTGCGAATGTTCTGGTGGTCGCTACCCTGCGGATTTTCGAGTACATCTTTGCGATGGTAGTCGCCGAAACAGGCCAGCGTCTGTTGTTGCGACAAACCCTGCAACTTTGCGAATGAAAACAGTTTGCACGAGCCGTTGTTCTGCCCCGCTGCATTGGGTAGTTCGCCATTCTTAAATTCAGTCGGCGTGAAGTCGTATAGCGCTTCGATTATCGCCATCGTATCGGTGAATGCGATGGTTTCAGGAGCGTCGTTCAAGCGTTGCAGAAATGTATTCAGTGTCATTGATGTAATTACTCCGGTTAAATAAAAAGGCGGCCTAAGCCGCCTTTTTGAGTATGAAACGACCTTAATCGCGTTCGCCAGTCAGCGCCATCAGCAGGCTCAACAGGTTGATGAACAGATTGTAGACGTTCAGGTACAGACCCAGTGTCGCCATCACGTAGTTGGTCTCGCCGCCGTTTACGATCCGGCTCACGTCAAACAGGATGTAGGCCGAGAAGATCATCACGGCAGCCGCAGAGATGGTCAGCGACAGTGCGGGGATCTGGAAGAACATGTTTGCCAGCGAGGCGACGATGATCATGATCAGCCCGATGAACAGGAACTTGCCCATGAAACTGAAGTCCTTCTTGGTCACGGTGGCGACGGTGGCCAGCGAGAAGAAGATGATGCCGGTACCGCCTGCGGCCATACCGACCAGCTGAGCGCCGTTCTTCAGATGCAGTGCAACTTGCAGGATAGGGCCGAGCAGCACGCCTGCAACGAAGGTGAAGCCAAGCAGTGCGACGATACCCCAGACGCTATCACGCAACGCGGTGACGGCGAACATCATGCCCATCATCGCGCCAAACATCATCAGCGAACCCATGATCGGGTGTTCGGCCAAAAATGAAAAGTTGATCGACATGCCGATGAACGCGCCGATAACGGTCGGGATCATGGTCAGTGCCAGCATCATGTAGGTGTTGCGCAGAACCTTGTTCTGTTCGGCTGCGATGGTGCCAATCGGGGTTGCGGTCTGGTATTGCATTTGTAGCCTCCTGAGTAAGCAATTAAATAACAGCGGGTGTGAGACTATCGAACCGTGAATAAAGTTTCAATCGTGCCGTAAGAATTTGGCGCAAGCAGTGAAGGCCTGTACCGCTCCACACTACTTGCCAAATGCCCGCTAAAATCAGGCGGCATTATAGCGTAAGCCTGTCAGGGCCGCGCGCCGGGTCTTACCGCAATCAGCCTGAACGATGGGTGGGGCGATGAGCCGGCAAGCTCCGATTGTCGAAAACCCTCCAAACATCTCCGGCAACGGGCTTGCCGTATTGAGGATTGGGTGCTAGATAATGCTACTTGCCTTAGTGACGCGAGGGCAATTCAAACCAGGTCTGCTAGACTGAGCGCATCGCATCCTAATGACGCCTCCCTCCAATATGCTTGTTATATGCAATACGCTTAGCTGGATTCGTCATACGGAAATTAAATGAAAAATTCTGTCAGCATTTCATTCGTCCGGGAGGCTTTGCTTCTTTTATTCTTACTTTGTTTGGGCTTGTTCAGTCAGGTAGCTTATGGGGAAGAGGCATTTACCTATCAAGTACGCATTGACGTTCGGGACACGTATCGCGAACTACTCGAAAATAATCTGGAAATTATGTTGTGGCGAAACAATACCCAGATGAATCTTGATCAGCTACGTCGCATCTATGGAAAAACACCGGAAGGCATCCGTAATCTGCTCGCAACAGAGGGGTATTTCTCGCCAAAAATTATGCCCTCACTTGAAAAGGTCGGCTCCTCTTGGCTGGCCAAATTCAAAGTGGAAGCGGGTGAACCGGTTTTGGTTGAAAAATTTGCCCTTCGTATTGAAGGTGTGATTAAGTCGAATGATTCCGCATTGTCGTCCATACGGGAAAAAATACTGAATAAGTGGTCGCTGAACGCTGGAAAAGAATTTCGTCAGTTGGAATGGGAACAGGCGAAGCGAACAGCCCTGCAGGCATTTCTGATGGCCCAATATCCGGGGGCAAAAATCGCTGCCAGCCAAGCAACGGTTGATATAAAACAGCATAAGGTGGCATTGGAGTTGGTGCTTGATAGTGGCCCGGAGTTTACTTTTGGCAAGCTTGAAATTTCGGGTTTGAAACGTTATCCGGCAAGCATGATAGAGCAGATGAGCCCTATCGAGTCGGGGGAGTTATTTTCTCAGCTCAAGCTTTTGGATTTTCAAACGCAGCTACAAAATAGTGCATTTTTTAGTAGCGCATTGGTTGAGGCCGACGCGGATTCCGCTCACCCCAAAATGGTGCCAATCAAAGTTGAAGTGGTAGAACTTCAGCCGAAAAAACTTGGCTTCGGTTTTGGCTATAGCACCAATATTGGCAAACGCTTTCAGACTGATTATCAGGATATCAATTTTCGGAATAAGGCATGGGGGCTACGCAGTAAATTAAAACTCGAAACTTACAGTCAATCAATAGATGGAGAATTGCAATTTCCCATGGCGCAAGACGGGTATCGAGACAGCTTGAATTCCGGATATGAGCGCATGAATGTTCAGGGTGAAATTACGACAAAATATGTTGCCGGTGCAAAGCGCTCTCGTTTGACAGGTAATATCGACTCAGCCATTACATTGCAATATCAAACTGAATGGCAGAATGTTGCCGGATTTGACATCAATAAAGTGCAGGCTTTAATTCCCGGATATAGCTGGACGCAACGCAACGTAGATGACGCGTTCTTTCCCACCCGTGGCTATGTAGTTAACTGGCAAATATCCGGTGCAAAACGCGGCTTGCTATCGGATCGAGATTTTATCCGGGGATATGGCAAGTTGACTGGATATTACCCGTTAAGTGAGCGCGACAATCTGATGTTTAGGGGGGAATTGGGAGCCGTTGTAGCCCGAGTCAGGCAGGATATCCCTACTGATGTATTGTTTCGTGCCGGCGGAGATCAATCCATTCGTGGCTATGCCTATCAAAGTCTGGGTGTGAGGCAAGGCAATGCCATTGTGGGCGGGCGCAGTCTTGCCGTCGCGACGGCAGAATATACACATTGGTTTTCGTCAAAATGGGGATCGGCGATTTTCTATGACGTAGGTAATGCGCTTGATAGCTGGAAGAGCACCAAGGCAGTCGAAGGTTATGGTTTGGGCGCTCGCTGGAAAAGCCCGGTTGGGCCGCTCAATCTTGACCTAGCCTATGGTCGTGAAGTCAAAAAGACCCGCATACACTTTTCGGTTGGTCTCGCTTTCTGATGTTTACCGCAATCTACCAATTGAATTGGCGCAAGGTGTTGCTGAGATCGGCTATTGGATGCCTGTTTATTTTTGTCATGTTGATTTGGGCGAGTCGCAGCGAAACTGCGGTCCGCTGGTTGGCGGATGAAATCCAAGTGCGCAGTGGTGGCGAACTGTCTCTGATGAATATTAGCGGCTCACTTTATGGCCCCTTGAAGATAGGCAAGCTGCACTACGAAACTACCTCCGTCGGAGTTTCTGCCGAAAATATCCAAATTGACTGGCCGCTTTGGAAAATGTTGTTTCAGCATCAAGTCGAACTGAGTCTTTTTCAGGCCGAAACTATAAATGTAAAGATTGGCCAGTTAAGTGCCGAGCCACTCCCGCTTCCTGATTCCTTGCGCTTCCCGTTGTCATTGCAAATACCCGCGGCCCGAATTGATCGCCTCATTGTCGATACGGGCAGTAAACAAGTTGAGTTTTCGGAAGCCAGTTTCAGCCTTGCTTCAACGGAAAGTGCTCACCAGCTGATCTGGTCGGGATATTCGTCAGAATTGGGTAAAGCGGATGTTGATATCAATTTGGCTCAAGATAAACCATTTGAACTAAGTGGCGAGCTCATGCTGAGCAGGGGTGATGCGAAAGACATCAATGTGCGGATGCTCGCGCGAGGAACGCTGGCTCAGTTTGCCATTGATATTTCTGGAGCTATTCCGTCCGCCAAACTCTCGGGGACGGTGGTCGCCCAGCCTTTGGAAGTCAATGTCGTTCGCGCTGTGGATATGGAGGTTGATGACTTCAACCCGGTGCAATGGAATAGCGATTGGCCCATTGCGAAAATTGATCTGAGCATTCATGCCCAGTCCGATTCGGCCGGAGCATTGGCCGGTACGGTCGCATTCAAAAACAGTTTGCCCGGTTCAATCAATCAGCACCGGCTACCGGTGACTGAGCTGATGACCCGATTGGCGGGAACACTGGCAACGCCGATTCTTTCAGATCTGCGGATAAAGCTGCATGAGGGCGGGCAAGTTAATGGGCAGGCTCAACTGGGGTCTGACCATGCCTCCGCGAAGCTGATCGTCGCCGCCCTCAATTTGCAGGGTATACACAGCAAACTGGCAAAAACCCAATTACATGGGAAGTTGAATCTGTCCACGGGGGAGGGAGGAAACACCTTGTCAGGTGATCTTACGCAACGTGGTTATCAGATACATCTACGCGCGCGACAATCTGGGGACGAGATATTTGTGGATCAGGCTTTGGTGCAAGCCGGGCAGGGAGAGCTCATCCTGAATGGAGATATGTCCATGCTCGACAAGGGAAATTTTCAGTTAAAAGGGAAGTTGAAGCGGTTTGATCCTTCAGCGTTTGGCGCGTTCCCGACGGCCAGCATAAATGCAAATTTGGAGGCTTCCGGCAATTTATTTGGCCAACGCCGCATTCAAGCCGAGTTCGGCCTTGCGGGTAGTCGATGGGCCGGGCAGGCGCTGCAAGGATCTGCTCATATGGCCATGCAGAATGAACGATTGAGCAAGGTGGATGTTGCGCTAAAGCTGGCAGAAAATCAGCTCGCGGTGGCCGGCAGTCTCGGCGCGAAGGGGGATAAGCTAAGCATCCGGCTGGATGCGCCCAGGCTGGCTGACTTCGGTTTTGGCCTCGCCGGTGTGGCTCATGTGCAAGGAACGATCGAAGGTGATTACAGCGATCCGTCTGGGACAATCAAGGCCAGCCTGGCCGGTTTTAGCTGGAAGGACTATCAGCTTGCACAAGGCCAGCTATCTGCCCGGATTTCAGCGGGGGCGGATGGCCCCGTGAGTATTGCTGCGAACATCACCGAATCTCATCTCGGTGATCTAGGACTATCGCACGCCAGTATTGAGCTGGCGGGTACCCGCGGGCGACACCAAGCAACGTTCACAGCCAAGGGAAAAAAACTGGATTTGCATGCTGCCCTGACAGGAGGATGGCATGCGTTAACAGGATGGGAAGGGCGGCTTGAACAGATGGAGAACACGGGAGCCTATCCATTTGAATTGCGGCAACCCGCCTTGTTTTCGGCAGGGACAAAGCGGCTGTCGATTCAGCAAGCTCATCTGCGAGCCCTGCGGGGCGAACTTAGGGTGAACGAGATAAGTTACCAGCAAGGTAAGTTAGTAACCCGAGGTGAATTTTCAGGGGTTGCCGCTCGGGATATGCAGCAAATGTTGGGGGTGTATCCGTCCATGGATATATCGCTGAATTTGGGAGGCACCTGGGACCTATCTATTGGGAGTGAAGTGGATGGAGCTGTTTCGGTACGGCGGGAAAGCGGCGATATCCTGATGCTGGACGAGCCTGTCACAGCGCTTGGTATGTCCGGACTGATCTTGCAATTAAATGCAAAACACAACTTCGTTGATATGCATTTAGATGCTAAAGGTGCGCGGCTTGGGACTATTTCTGCCAAGGGCGAAACCAGAGTGAGTCGGCGCGATGGTAGCTGGGGAGTCGACGGATACGCCCCCGTCCGGGGGGACGCAGACATCTCGGTTCAATCCCTGGCATGGTTGGCGCCTCTGATTTCCCCCGCGCTTGTTAGCGATGGCACTCTGAACATGAAGTTGAGCATCAAGGGGGCCGTCAATGCACCTTTGCTGGATGGCGTATTAACGGGCGATGAACTACTTTTGGAATTGCCTGAGCAAGGCGTTTATCTTAAGCACGGTGTTCTGCGCGGAGTCTGGTCGGGCGGCAGCATGAAAATTCATGAGCTTTCTTTCAATAGCGGTGCCGGTCGGCTCAGCGCAACCGGAGAGGCCAGTTTACAAGATGGCATGCCGCGGACACAACTACGTCTGGTGGCGGATAAAGCAGAGCTGATTACAAGACCTGATCGCAGGTTGACGTTAAGCGGTGTGACCACGGTAACGGTCAAGGCTGCACAGTTGCGTGTAGAAGGAAATCTTCAGGTGATACGCGGCATGATTCAACTGCCTAAAACCGATGCGCCTACTCTCAGTGATGATGTTGTTATCATTGGCGATGAAAGTGCGGTCTCGACAAAAACAAGGCGAGTCCGGCCCGAGGTGGATCTGGGCATTGATCTTGGGCAGGAATTTTTCCTGAAGGGACGCGGATTGGATGCCCAACTGGCTGGTGCAATACGGTTACGCAGCAGCGGAAACGACTTGCCGCAAGCAAATGGCAGTATACGCGTGGAGAAGGGTGAGTATTTTGCTTATGGACAGCGACTGACGATAGATCGGGGCGTGCTGAACTTTTCAGGTCCGCTGGACAATCCCGGTTTGAACATCCTAGCCATGCGTAAAATGCCCGCAGTAGAAGTGGGCGTCTCGATTTCAGGTACGGCATTGGCTCCGCAGGTAAAACTGGTTTCAAGCCAGCCAATGTCGGATAGCGAAAAAATGTCATGGCTGATATTGGGGCACGGACTGGAGAGTGCAAATCAAAGTGAGCTGGGGGTAATGAGTGCGGCCGCATCCGCACTCCTCGATACTGGTGAATCGCTCACCTTACAGTCCAAAATTGCCCATGCGGCAGGACTCGACGAATTCAGCGTAAATAGCACGGGAGATGTCGCCAGCACCGCAGTTACATTAGGGAAAAAACTGTCATCCCGCGCTTACTTGAGTTATGAGCAAAGTGTTGTTGGAATCAGCAATCTGGTCAAAGTAAACTACATGCTGTCTAAGGGCTGGTCGGTTCGTGCACAAAGCGGAACAGACAGTGCTGTTGATGTGTTTTACACGCTAACGTTTGAGTAAGCTTTACATGGCCCCTCCTATCTCCAGAATAAAATATTGGGAAAGAGGGCTTTGAGGGTGGCCGATATCGAGAGCTGCTGAAGTTGGGATGAAAGGTCGCCCCGCAGCCACGTAATGCTGTAGCGCAGCTCAGAACAATGATCGAATGAAACGGAGTATGTTTGTTCTGAATTGATTGTTATGCGCGATGTCTCACGGCATGGAAAATACAGGATCGGCACCATTCCACGCCAGCCGTTGACGCCAGAACTCCGGCTCGTCATCGCCGCAGTGAATCAGCACCACCGTTTTGCCATCCATAACGGCCTGATGAAGTAGGTTCAGTTTGTCATCTGGAATCCCCAAACGACGCAAGCCAATGGTTAGGTGCGTAGCTGCGGCCCCCACCGTCATCATGCCGGCACCGACTGCTGCACCCGCGATTGCATCGATTAATGGACCTGCGATCAGCACAGGTCCAATGCCAGGCAGCAGAAACAGACCCGCTGCACCCGCGAGCAGTCCTCCCAGTGATCCCCATAACGCACCTTGCTCACCCCAAACCTTGAAGCGTTCAATTTCATTGGTGTAGGCGATACCAAGAAAATCATCGCCATGCCCGCCAGCCTTATGCAAGATTGAAATCTGATCCATGGGGAAATTTTGCTTTATCAGTTCCTCGACCACGGCACGAGAATGTTTAGGATTGGCGAAAACGGCACCAACAAAATGATTTGTACTATGACTCATGATTATTTCTCCTGGTTAATATTTAGAATAATTTCGCGTGTGTGCCATAGGGATTCAGTTGGAATAACTGAAGAAGATAAAGCGGACACGGTACGCCAGCATCGCTCACAATTCATCGTTTTCTATGTTTACTTACTCCTTCCTTCATCAGATGTTTGCGTATTGTCTGCAATTCCTGCAGATGTTCCGCGCTGGGTTTTGGATAGGCCATTTTGACCGACTTGAACGTGTCTAAAATAACTTGGGAAATGATCAGCCGCGCATTCTTCTTGTCGTCGGCGGGCACCACATACCAAGGTGCATCATCCGTGCTGGTGGCGCTTAGACATTCTTCATAGGCCTGCATGTACTGCTTCCAGGATTTCCGTTCCTCGATATCCGCAAGGCTGAGCTTCCAGTTTTTGTCTGGATCATCGATTCGTTCAAGAAAGCGCTTGCGCTGTTCCTCTGCAGAAAGATGCAGGAAGAACTTGACGATGCGCGTGCCATTGCGATGGAGATGATTCTCCATGTCCACGATGGATTTATATCGCTCCTGCCAGATATTTTTTTTGTTGACCAGTCCATCCGGCAGGCCCTGACCGATCAGGATATCTGGATGCACACGAACAATTAATACCTCCTCGTAATATGAGCGGTTGAAGATGCCGATCCGGCCGCGCTCCGGCAGACACTGGGAAGTGCGCCACAGAAAATCGTGCTCCAGTTCTGTAGCACTCGGATGCTGGAAACTAAACACCTGGCAGCCTTGGGGATTGATACCTGACATCACATGACGGATGGCGCCGTCTTTTCCGGCCGCATCCATGGCCTGGAACACCAGTAGCAAGGCATAGCGGTTTGAGGCGTAGTGCAGGCGCTGCAAGTCGCTCAATTCTTCCACTTGTTTCGCCAGAAGTTTGTTGTATTTTTTCTTTGAGTGATAAACGGGGTTAACCCGCGTCGGCCACTTGCCCAGCCTGACCTTTTCCCCTGCCGAAACCCGGAAATCTTGGGTATTTATTTTCATCTTAATAATCTCCTTAAGTGTTAGTGCTCAGATGGCGGCGGCATATAACTCAACAGAATGTCGCCTTGCTGCGGCTTCAACGGAAACTCAACGGAGTGGAACAATGCTTCGCCATTGGGGCGAAGAAGAAGCACCATCAGGGTGTCGGCGGGGGCTATTTGAAGGTGATTTTCAAAAGTGAATGACTGGGTGAAGTGCGTTTTTTTGAATTGCCACTTGAAATGATGCCTGCGCTCCAATTCTTCACTGGTCGTTTTTGGTTCCAGAGCGATTATTCCCCGGTGCGCCAGCTTGATACTTTTTTTCTCCTGTTCGTCGGCTACGTGCATCGGCAACTGGAATACATGATTTCGTCCGAAATCAGGCGCAAACCGCAAACAGACAAATGCGTTGTAGGCATCGTTCGAGGTGGTCGCCAGCAGTAATCCGGCATCGGTGAGATCAAGCTCTATTTCAGCATGTTCCGAAAGGATTTCCCCGTAGTGGGTGCGGATGCCGGACAACCGCGCCTGACTCAGGTGGTACCAACTGGCGTCGGCGATCAGCACCGGAATATCCATTTCCTTGAGCTGTACGGCGAGATCGGTGCTCCAGTTGGACGCGCCCACGATAAGAATTCCATTCTGGCTGGTCGCAGCCAGTTCCAGTTTGCGCGACAGCCAGCCTATGGTTGAACCGTGCAGCACAACGGTAATCAATACGAGAGCGACGATCAATGGCAACAACAGGTCTGCACCATCGTAGCCTTGCTCGCCCAAGCCGGCGGCGAACACACCGGCGACAACGACCGCGACAACGCCTCGCGGTGCGATCCAGGCAAGCAATACGCGTTCCCGCCAGTCCATACCCAGTCCCACGGTGGACACAAAGACTGAAACCGGCCGCACGGCAAACACGACGAGGGCAAGCAACACCGCACTGCGCCAGTCCAGCCGCATCAATATCTGAGGATCTAGGTTGGCCGTCAGGATGACAAAAATACCGGACACTAGCAGGATAGAAACATATTCCTTGAGCCGCCTCAATTCCTCGATGCTGCGTAATTGCATGTTGCCTATGGTCATGCCGAGCAAAGTAGTCGCCAGCAATCCGGCTTCATGTTGAGCCTGGTTGGCAAGGCCATAACATATCAGCACAAAGGCCAGCGTGACCGGCGCTTTGAGAAACTCGGGCACATCATCGTGGGTAAAAGCCTTTCCCAGCAGATATCCGCCGCCTATCCCAAGTGCTGCCGATACCGCGATAGCCGTTGCCAGTCCACTCAACACCTGGGATATCGCCGCGCCCGATCCAGAATATGAAAAATATTCAAACGCCAGCACCGCCAGCAATGCGCCGACAGGATCGTTGATAATTCCCTCCCATTTAAGCAGCGAGGCGGGGCGCTGCTTGAGCCTCGCTTGGCGCAACATGGGCAGGATGACGGTAGGCCCGGTGACAACAATGATGGCGCCGAAAAGTACGGCTACCGGCCAGGAAAGACCGGTGAAATGAGCGGCAAGACTTCCCAGCACCCAAGTGATTGCAACGCCTGCGGTCGCCAGCCGCTTTACGCCGGGACCGGCTTCCCTGAGCTCATGCAGCCTGAGGTTAATCCCGCCTTCAAACAGGATGACGGATACCAGCAGTCCGACCAGAGGGTCTAGCATTACGCCAAGCTGTTTGCCGGGATTAATCCATCCCAGTCCGGGGCCGACAACAAGGCCAGCGATTGAAAGCAACAGAATCGCAGGCAAACGAAATCGCCATGCCAGCCACTGTGCGGCGATGCCCAGTGTGGTCACGAGAACAATGAAACCGATCAGGTTATTCGCCATATAAGCCATTAATGTGAGCCGCTTTCAATTGCACGGAATCCTGCGATGCAATGGGTTGGTGGATATGATTTTTAGGTTTAATCAAGTTATCTATCATCGGCCATTGGGCGGTACAAACCTTCCGTCCTTACTGTTTAACTATCGCTGATATTTTCAACATCCTTGCATTGATGGCCACGATCACCGTGCTTGCCGCCATCAGTGCCGCGCCCACAGCCGGGGATAGCACCACGCCCCAGGCGTAGAGCGCGCCGGCCGCCAGCGGAATGGCGACGACGTTGTAGCCCGTGGCCCAGACCAGGTTCTGGATCATCTTGCGATAGGTGGCGCGTGATAGCTGCACGATGGCCACCACATCCAGCGGATTGCTGCGCACCAGAATAACGTCGGCGGTTTCCGCCGCCACATCGGAGCCGGCACCGATGGCGATGCCCACATCGGCCTGCGCCAACGCCGGGGCATCGTTCACGCCGTCACCGGTCATGGCCACCTTCACTCCCCGGGATTGCACTTCCTTAACTTTGGCGGCTTTATCCTGGGGCAGGACTTCGGCGAAGTATTCATCCAGTCCGATTTGGTCGGAGACCCATTTGGCCGTCGCCTTGTTGTCACCGGTGAGCATCATGCATTTGATGTCCATCGCCTTGAGCGTAGCGATGGCCTGTTTTGCCTCCGGACGGATAATGTCAGCCAGCGCGATCGCACCTTTCAGTGCGCCATCAACCAGGACAAACACCACCGTCTTGCCTTGCCCTTGCAGTTCTTTCACGCGTTTTTCGGTCATCGCGATGTTCTGTTCGCGCAGGAAGCCCGGACTGACCACCTTGATCTCCTTGCCCTCTACCCGGCCTTCAGCACCTTTGCCTGCAATGCCTTTGAAGTTTTCCACGGGCGACTTTTTTTCGGAAGCATCGGCAATCGCTTTGGCGATGGGATGCTCGGAATTGGCATCGACCGATGCCGCGTATCGGTGCAGGGTTTCTTCGTCAATATCCTGAGCAAGCAAGAGGGTGTCAGTCACGCCAAAGCGTCCCTCGGTGAGCGTGCCGGTCTTGTCGAAGATGATGGCTTGCAGTTTTCGCGCTCCCTCGAATGCACCGCGATTGCGAATCAGCAGGCCGTTGCTCGCGGCCAGTGCCGTTGAAACGGCGACCACCAGAGGCACCGCCAGCCCGAGCGCGTGCGGGCAGGTAATCACCATTACGGTCACGGCGCGTTCTATTGCAAAAGCAAAGTCGCGGTTCACCACGAACAACCAGATGAG
>JBBQXA010000016.1:0-29041 GCA_038210095.1 Burkholderiales bacterium | reverse complement strand
TAGGTCTGTTCTGCAGTCGCGACTTGCTCGCGACTCGGCGTGTAGCGTAAAGATACGTAGCCAACAATTTCTCCGCCCTCCAGCAACGGAGTAACGTTAGCCTCGACCCAATAATAGTCGCCGTTCTTACAACGATTTTTGACCACCCCGTTCCATGGATTCCCAGCCTTGATAGTCGCCCACAAGTCTGCAAATACCTCCGCAGGCACATCCGGATGACGCACTAAATTGTGCGGAGCACCAAGCAGCTCATTTTCGTCATAACCGGACACATCAATGAATGCCCGATTACAATAGGTGATGAGGCCCTTGAGGTCGGTTTTGGATATCAGCACCTCGCCTTTGGGCACAAGATGCTCATGATTCGAAACAGGATCATTTATACGCATAATCAGCGGCCCACCGACCACCCCGACCAGACACTTCATTCAGCTCAATACGAGAGTGCTGAACCACACAACACTTTCCTTCAACCCACATTGCGTATATTAAAAATCTTGCTGAAATTCGCAACTTCCAGAACCTGAGAAACTACGCCCGAAGTATTGAGCAAAGATACTGTTTTATTAGCCCCCTTGGCGCGCTCATTCAACAGCATCAGCATTCCGAGCGCAGAACTGTCCAGATAGTCCACCTTGGACATTTCAACCTCAATTTCGCGCACTGCGGCATTCTCAACCAAAGGTGTATAGGCCTCTTTGAATTCCCGGTGCACCTGAAAGTCAAAGCGACCCGACATAGAAATACGTGCGGCACTATCTTGAATTCGTACACTGATTGTCATTTTCTCTTCTCCTAATGTAAGGCAAACACAGACACCTGAAGCCTAATACTTCTGGGCCACCACAAAAAACGCCATCCCCAACCTGACGGGATCTGTACAAATTTGGAATTTATCACAATAGATCAAATTCATGTCGTAACTGTTGCCACACCTTCATACTCAGCCGCAAATATAATATGCAACTACCTCATTCCCATTTTCGTTAAATTCCAGGCTGCTCACTATCTCCCGAATCAAAGCCAATCCACGACCATGCTGCATGGACAACGGCAACCTCTCCTGCCTGCCCTGCAGTCCGGCATAATTAAATCCATCCCCACTATCCCGGATCAATATTTTCACCCCGCTCCTACCGTCTATCTGCACCCTCTCAATCTCAATTTCGATCTGTGCGTGGTGCAATTCTTGCAACCTCTCCGCACGCTCGCGCAGGTATTGATCGAAGCCGTCAGCCCCTTGTTTAATTCTGGAATCAAGCTTCAATATGCCGTGATCAAGCGCATTATTGAACAACTCTGCCACTATCATGTACAAAGCCGAATGATGCTCCGAGGTTGCACGGAAGCTTCCAACGAACTGGGTCAACATCGGTACGACATCAAGATATCTCAGCTCCTCATCGCCAAGGCTTATGGCCACCTTCCAATGATTCCTTTCCTCCTCTTTCCCATCACTTCTATGACTGTGCACTGGCTCATCCGGCACTTCTTCATGTTGCAACAAGTTAACCATCGCCAACGAAACATCATCGTGCGCCGGACGCCCCTTCAAATGCCCGTTTAGCAAATGGATCAGTTCATCAAAACGTGCCTCCGGTTGAGTTTCAACCAGCATGGACTCGACAGTCGGCATACCCAACTGCAATCCTTCGGGTGACTCGGCTTCCAGCAACCCATCCGAGAACAGGAGCAGCTGTGCATCCTGCCCATAACTATAAACGTCGCTCTCGGCAACAAAATCGCGTTCGCCGAGTATTCCCAATGGCAGATTTCGGGAGGGCCATCGTCGCAATATACTGCCATCCGCCGCGAGCAAAATGGGGGCGGGGAGTCCCCCATTCCAAACCTCGATCACCTGATTGCGAAAATCAACTGATACCAACGCGGCACCAACAAACCGGTCAGCGGGCATCAACTGGTTAATCTTCAGGTTCATTTCTTCTGCCACACGCCCCACGGAAAATCCTTTTTTCGACATCGCATCGAAGACTTGGCTTAGCGGGAGGAGGTTTATCGCCGCAGTCAATCCGTGTCCGACCGCATCGGCCAGCAAGATATGAAGGTGTCCTTCCGGCGTATGGGATACCAATATCAAATCACCGCTGTAGTGAGATGCAGAAGTTAGACTCGTCCGCACATGATGATCGGTCGAACTGTATGCATTAGTGATACGCGACATAATGTCGCTACCGATACGCAACTCCTCTTCAGTCTTGTCGTGATACGTTTCCAACGATTTCATTCTCAACGCGAGTTCCTGATACAAGCTCTCGATCTGAGCAATAAATCCGTTGAACACCTGCGCTATATGCCCGATTTCATCCTTTCCGATCACTTCTGCCCGCTGCGAAAAGTCATTGGACTCACGAATTTCCAGCATGGTCTGCTCTAATTTGACAACCGATCCCGTAACATTTTTGATGACCCAGCCGATCAACAGAAACAACAGCAATTGCAGCGCAATCTGCCCTCCAAGCAGGATCGCGCCAAACTTCGCCAAGCTGTCGTATTCGTGATTCAGATCAAAGGTTAGGCTGACCGTGCCCAGTACCGTGCCTTCCGGCACCCGGTGGCACTGCATACAATTTGTTCCGTAGAAGTCCTCACTGGCTACAAAGGGCACAACCACCCGCAAGGTTTTCTCATCGCTTCGCGAGATAGCAAACTGCTTTACCTTGATAGTTTGGGCTGCCGAATCTAACGCATCCCCTCCATGCTCCTCTAACAGCCCAGGGCCGAACTGCTCTCGCACGGCAGCGCCACGTACCAGATGATAGTCGGCCACCTCATGCTGCTTAGCCATCTTGCGGAAAAATGTTGCGCGCAACTCAGGATTGCTGATTGTGCCGCTGAGCATCATTGCGTTCAAGCTAAGAATGGACTGCGTCGCGCTTTCTTCCGCACGAAACCTGACGTTTTCGAGCATCCTGTCCTCAAGCTTGCTCATCAACCACAGCTGCGCCAACGGCAACACAATCAACAGGGTAAGTTGAATCGGAATATGCAGCTTCTTGCCGAGTGAGATTTCACTCCACCACAATTTCATGATTACCCTCTGCAATCCGCAATCAGTGCGTAAGCACCGATCCGCCATTATAGAAAAGCGACTCATGCGACAAAACCTTGTCGCGATGCCGAATACAAACCGAATGTAGATAGTCCCGAATTGGCGACCTGCCTGGCATCACTAGACCCGGTTGCTTTTCACTCCCGCCGATGCCAAAAACTCCAATGTCCGGCGCGAGACGTTCTGCAAAGGCACAACCTCCGTGGCGCCGCCCAGAGCAATTGCTTCGCGCGGCATACCGAACACCACGCACGTCGCCTCGTCCTGAGCGATCGTATGCGATCCCGCCTGTTTCATTTCCAACAGCCCCTGAGCACCGTCCTTGCCCATGCCGGTCAAAATGATTCCCATTGCATTTGCTCCCGCCACATTGGCGGCAGAACGGAACAAAACATCCACCGACGGACGATGCCTATTCACTGGCGGCCCCTGATTCAATTCGGTCATGTAGTTCGCTCCACTACGCTTAAGCAGCAGATGCGAATGCCCTGGCGCAATATAAGCATGCCCCGGCAGAATGCGTTCATTGTGCTCCGCCTCCTTTACCGAAATCTTGCACAAAGTATTGAGGCGATCGGCAAACGATTTGGTGAAGTTCTCGGGCATGTGCTGAGTCACCAATATGCCCGGCACATCGGCCGGTAGGCGAGTCAGAACTTCTTTGATTGCTTCGGTACCCCCGGTGGATGCACCGATGATGATCAGCTTTTCCGTTGAGGAAAAGCGTCCCGGCACACTGCTGGACAAGATGGCATCGGCAGTCAGTTTCTCCTGAACCACCATGGTGTGCATAGCCCGTCGTGTAGCGACGCGCGACTGTGATGCGGCCCGAATCTTGTCGGTAATCTCAATGGCATACACTTCCATGCCGCGCGCGATATCCATCTTTGGCTTGGAAACAAAATCCACCGCTCCCAGCTCCAGAGCGCGGAACGTGATATCAGAACCGCGCTCGGTCAGCGTGGACACCATAACCACCGGCATTGGACGCAAACGCATCAAGCGTTCGAGAAATTCAAGCCCGTCCATCTTGGGCATTTCTACATCAAGTGTCAGCACATCCGGATTCAATGATTTGATCATCTCGCGTGCGACGATAGGGTCAGGGGCGGCCCCCACACACACCATATCCTTCTCGCGGTCGATTATCTCCTTCATCACACTACGAATCAGCGCGGAATCATCAATCACCAGTACTTTTATTTTGCCATTAGCCATGTTCGCGCCATAACTTCGAATAGTCTTACTGCAATCTCTTTCAATCGAACAACTCTATATCGCCCTCTACTTTGGCGTATCGCAAACGTAACTTGTATTCGGACTCGCGATCGATGACGGTGTTGTTGTGAACATTCTTTAATTTCTTTACCCTGACCAAACCACTCGCAGGGAAGAAGTATACTTTGCGCGGATAAATGTCGAGCATATCCTGCGCAGCTACTGGGATATTTTCCGTATGCAGAAAGTCCATCACGAATTCAGCATTCCGCTCCCCCACATTACCAACGGTAAAGCCACGCAGCACAGCACCACCGCCGAACACTTTGGCTTCCAGATGCTCCCGTTTTGCGCCTATCTTGAGCAACTGGTTGATCAATATTTCCATCGCATAAGTACCGTAACGGGCTGAATCACCGAGTGGCCCGCCCCGATCTGATCCGGCATCCGGCAACATAAAGTGATTCATTCCTCCGATACCGTTTTTGCGGTCACGTATACAGGCGCAGACGCACGAACCCAGCACCGTAACCAGCAGCATATCGCGTACCGTTGCATAATATTCGCCCGGCAGTATCTTCGCAGCCTCGATGTTATGTTCGCGGTCGAAATAGACATTGGGGGCGAGAACTTCTTCATAACCGTGTTCGGTCATCCACCACCCTCTTTACCATGCATTGCCCACAGCTTCCTGTTACTTATCATTGCTCAACCACGGAGTTTGCTCTTGGCCAACTCATACACCGTTTTTCCGCGCAATGAAAACACATGGCCTGCGTTATGAAAACTTTCCGAGTGTCCGGCAAATAACAACCCTTCAGGCTGCATCAAAGGTGCAAAACGCTCGAGTATCTTGAGCTGAGTCTGCTTATCGAAATAGATCATGACATTTCGACAAAAAATTGCATCCAGCGGCCCTCTCACTGGCCACTTATCACTCAACAGATTTAACTGCCGAAAAGTAATCATAGCGCGCAACTCCGGCCGCACCCGCACGAAGCCAGCCTGCGCCCCCGTCCCCTTCAGGAAGAATCGCTTAATCTGGTCCGGTGATAATTTCTCCACCCGTTCCAGCGGATAAACGCCGGACTCCGCCTTAGCCAGCACATTCGTATCCAGGTCGGTCGCAAGAATATTGACCGGCGGAGTCCATGTGCCAAACGCCTCCACCATGGTCATCGCCATCGAATAGGGCTCTTCACCGGTCGAAGCGGCAGAACACCACAACTCGATATGCTCACGCTTCTTGTGCTTCAACGCATGCTCCGCCAGCAGAGGGAAGTGATGGGACTCGCGGAAAAATGACGTCAGATTGGTGGTCAATGAATTGACGAACGCCTCCCACTCTGCCGCATCATCATGCTCCAGCAAAGCCAGATAGTCATTGAAATTCTCAATCCCGGTCGCGCGCAAGCGCCGTGCAAGACGGCTATACACCATATCCTGTTTGGTCGGATTCAGCGAAATCCCCGCATGGTCATAGATCAACTTGCGTACCCGCTCGAAATCCTTGCTCGTAAAGACGAACTCACGATCCCGACCGCCACTTGATTGCATATTTTCAGCCATATTGCCTCGTTCGAATCATCAACAACCTTAGAACTCTTCCCACTCTTCATCGTCCGCCGCCTTGCCCTTGGGCTTGGGCATCGCCTTGGCAGGGGCTGACTTGCGTGCCGGCGCACTCGGTGCGAGTGCTCTCGCCGGAGCGCGAGGGGCCGCCACTGCGGTACCGCCACCCTCGGTCATTTTGAACGTTCCCACCGAGACCGACAGGCTTTGCGCCTGTTCTTCCAGCGATTCCGCCGCTGCCGCTGCTTCTTCAACCAGTGCCGCGTTCTGCTGGGTCACTTCATCCATCTGGGTGATGGCCAGATTAACCTGCTCGATACCCGCGCTCTGCTCGCTGGATGCCGCGGTGATCTCGGACATGATGTCGGTCACGCGTTTGATGGATGTAACAATCTCTTCCATGGTCGCACCGGCTTGAGCAACCAGCTTGCTGCCGCCTTCGACCTTCTCGACCGAGTTGTCGATCAAGCCTTTGATCTCTTTCGCCGCAGCGGCGGAGCGTTGTGCCAGATTGCGCACTTCGCCTGCCACCACCGCGAAGCCGCGGCCCTGCTCACCCGCCCGTGCGGCCTCGACCGCCGCATTCAGCGCCAAAATGTTGGTCTGGAATGCGATGCCGTCGATCACCGAGATGATGTCCACGATCTTGCGTGAGGCGTCGTTGATCTCGTCCATGGTGGTGACCACTTCGCTCACCACGCCTCCGCCCTTAACCGCGATGTCCGATGAGCTGATCGCCAACTGATTAGCCTGCTTGGCATTCTCGGCGTTTTGTTTCACGGTCGAGGTCAGCTCTTCCATGCTGGATGCAGTTTCTTCCAGACTGGAGGCCTGTTCTTCGGTGCGTTGCGACAGATCGCTATTGCCCGCCGCGATTTCCTTGGAAGCGGTATTGATGGTGTCGGTTGCATCCTTGATCTGACCGACTAGGTCTTTCAGATTGTTGACCGTGCCATTGATGCCGTCCTTCACTTGGCCGAACATGCCGGAATAGTCTGCGGTGATGGTCTGGGTCAGGTCGCCCTTGGCCAACAGATTGGCGACGCGCATTACATCGTTCAAGCCGGACTCGGTGACGTTGGACAGTTGGTTAAGCAGTTCAGACAGCTCCTTAGCATAACCCTGCTTACCTGCCAGTTCCATTTTGGTGCTGAAGCTGCCGCGGATCGCTGCATCTTCAACGATGGACTTGATCTCGCCGATGATTTTAATCAACGCATCGACGGTGTTATTTACACCCACCTTGGTCTGTCCAAACACACCCGGATACTCTTTAGTAATCTTCTGTGACAGATCGCCGTTCGCCAGTGCAGTTGCCACGCGGGTGACATCATTCAGGCCGGTTTCGGATACGTCTGACAGACTATTGAGCAGATCAGACAGGTCTTTGGTGTAACCCGCCTTGCCGTTCAGGCTCATCTTAACGCTGAAGTCGCCGCGTATCGCGGCCGCTTCAACGATACTCTTGATCTCGGCTACCACCGCACGCAGACTGTCCTGCATTGAGGCCATGGCTTTGAGCAGCACACCGACTTCGTCGTTGCTAGTCACCGTGATCTGGCTACTCAGGTCACCTGCTGCAATCTTGCTTGCAACTGAACCGGCTTGGGCCAGTGCATTGGACAAGTTACGGATCAACAGGAACGCGATGAAGATACCTAACAGCACACCGATGGTGATCAGCGCAATCGCCGTATTGCGGATGCTGTTGAAACGGCTTTGGGCATGCTCATATTCACTCTTGGAAATATCGAGTTGAAGCTGGGCCAAATCGTTACCATGCTGGCGCACGCCCTTAAAGGCCTCTTCCATCGGGCCGTGAAAAATACGGGTAGCCTCTGCGATGTTTCCCGCCTTCAGCGCGTCAACCGCCGGCATCAGTCCCTGCTTGACGAATTCCCCCCGTGACTCGGCAAACTTGTCTGCAATCACCTTCTCTTCTGGCGTCAGCGTGGTGGCCAAGTAAACTTCCCATATCTTGGAAATCTCATCGCGAGTTTGAATGATGGCCTCTGCATTTTTACGGATATTTGCGGGCGTTGAATCAATAATCGAATCTGCGACATACATCTGATTGTTGTTATTCTTGCGGATGATCATGTTGACATCGCCCAGCGGGACGGTCCGATCCAGATAGACGGTCTGCAATCCTTGGTTGCTCTGGCTCATGCCCCATAGCCCCATGATGCCGATGCTGATCAACAGTACCGAGAGGAAAGATACAAGGCCGATCAAGCGGGCCCGTATAGTGAGATTTGAAAACATGTGCGCTCCTTATGGATTATTTTTAATTGATGGTTATGCGGCAATAGATTCGACCAGGTCCATATCGCGACTGGTCATGAGCTTTTCGATATCGACGATGATGATCATGCGTTCATCCACGGTACCCAGTCCGGTGATGTATTGCGTGTCCATCGCTCCGCTGAATTCCGGTGCCGCCTTGACTTGCTCCGCCGTCAACGCGATCACGTCCGATACACCGTCCACCACCATGCCCACCACGCGATTGGCGATGTTCAATATGATGACCACGGTGAGCTCGTTGTAGGTCACATTGCCGAGATTGAATTTGATGCGCATATCCACGATGGGGACGATGATGCCGCGCAGATTGATCACGCCCTTGATGAACTCGGGCGAATTGGCGATGGTTGTCACCGCATCGTACCCACGTATCTCCTGCACCTTGAGGATGTCGATCCCGTACTCTTCGCTGCCGAGGGTGAAGGTCAGCAATTCCCTGCTATCTGCTGTCTGTCCTTGGTTTTCTTGCATGTTAACCTCCTGTAGTTACATCTCACTCATTAATCAGAACGAACGGGTTACTGTCAATGTTGCCACGCCCTTGCCCCAGTTTCCGCCTGCCGCGGCGAACGTATAAAACGGGCTGGCGTTGGTTTTGGAATAAGCCACATTAAACACAAAGCCTGCATATTCCTTCGCCAGGCCCAGCTTGTAATCACTATAGGTGGGCGTATTGGCATAACCTGCAGCCACACTGCCCATATAGCTCTGCTTGCCCGCATGCAATATTAGCGTGTGACCACCGTCACCTAGCGGCACATTGGCGTTGATCTCAAGGTAGTTGGTGCCCTGCGCGCCCGGAACAGTCAGGAAATTACCCAGGCCGTAGGAATATTTTGCACTGACCCATTTGTAACCTGCGCTTAAATAAACCTCATCGGTATCGGCCTTGACCAAGGGTACTGCCGGCGTGTAACTACCCAGATAGTTGTAGCGTATAAAGCCAACGTCATAATTAAACTCATTTTGCAGCGCGTTACGAAAACCAAAGTAAGTGTCCACCTCAGTGCTGACACTTCCGCTGGCTACTGCGCCGCCGTCGGCAATCCAACTCACATTTGAGGCCCACAGGCCCGCATACAGGCCATTAGCATTGGCATAATCGACGCCGCCTTGCAGGGCGGGGTTATGCGCAGTCTGCGAGATACCACGAAAAATATAGTCTGTCGTCACGCTGACATTCGCGCTGAACGGCGATGCGTCTTCAGCCTGTGCTACTGCCGGAATCATCACGACTGCCAACATCAAAGAGCTCAATACCTGCTTTTTCATCATCTCTATCCCCACTCAATCATATGACTATGAATTCTGCTTAATAAAAAAGCCGCGCAAAGGCGGCGTAAATTATCAAACCTGCGACAGTTTGATCATCGCGGTAACGTCCATAATCATCGCCACACGACCGTCGCCCATGATGGTCGCCCCGGAAATTCCCGGCACTCTGCGGTAGTTTGTCTCCAGACTCTTGATCACCACCTGATGCTGCCCCAATAAATCATCGACGAACAGTGCGACCTTCTTGCCTTCACCCTCAAGCAACACCAGAATGCCGTCCGCGGGCTCCGTCACCTTGGGCTTGATTTTGAAAACCTCATGCAACGCAATCAGAGGCAGATATTCGCCGCGCACATGCACGACCTTGCCCTGTCCACTGATCTCTTTGATTTCCGCATTCTTTGGCTGCAAAGATTCGCTGATAAAGCTCAACGGGATGATGTATATCTGATCGCCTACCGCGACTGACAAGCCATCCAGAATGGCCAGTGTCAGCGGCAGGCGAATCGTGACAGCGCTGCCCACGCCGGTCTGGGAAGCAAGCTCTACACGGCCGCCTATTCCCTCGATATTTTTCTTGACGACGTCCATGCCAACGCCACGTCCCGATACATCAGTGACTACCGCTGCGGTGGAAAAACCGGGAGCAAAAATCAGCTGCCAGACCTCGGCATCCGTGATGGTATCGCTGACGGGTATTCCCTTTTCCTTTGCCTTGGCCAAAATTCGATCACGGCTCAGACCGGCACCATCATCGGCCACTTCGATTACGATATTCCCGCCCTGATGTGCCGCTCTCAGCGTAATCGTGCCTTGCGGATCCTTACCCTTGGCAATGCGCTCTTCGGGCGATTCGATACCGTGATCCAGACTATTGCGCACCAGATGGGTGAGCGGGTCGCTGATTTTTTCAATCAGCCCCTTGTCCAGCTCAGTTCCCTCGCCCACGGTTTTCAACTGCACCTTCTTGTTGAGCTTGCCAGCCAGATCGCGCACTACACGCGGGAATCTACTGAATACGAAATTGATCGGCATCATCCGCACCGACATCACCGCTTCTTGTAATTCGCGCGTATTGAGTTCGAGCTGCGCCAAACCGCTGACCAGCGACTCATTCAATACCGGGTCGAGGTGCGAAGCAATTTCAGCCAGCATGGACTGGGTAATCACCAACTCACCGACCAGATTAATCATCTGATCAACTTTTTCCACACTCACCCGTATAGACGTTTCGGCGGCGGGTGCCGGCGCCTTGTCGGTTGCGCGACGATGCGGCGTTTCTGCCACTGCTGCAGCTGTTGCGGCGGCGGCTGGCAATGCCGATACTTCAGCCGGAGTCTCTACCTCGGTAAAGAACCCATAGCCTTGAGCGTCCTCCGCATCATTTTTAATTTGCTCGGGATCAACAAAGAAGCCGAATCCCTGTTCGTCTTCTAGGGCCGCCTGAAGCTGCTCGGGCTCGACAAAAAATCCGTAACCATCCTCCTCCAACGACCCCGCGGTGCTTTCTTCCACATCCCCTTGCAGTGAGATGGTGAGCTGATCCGAATCAAGAAAGAAGGAAAATGTTTCCCGCAATTCCGGCTCGCTCATAAAGGTGGAAAGTGTCAGCGTCACCTCTTCTTCGCCGACATTCTGGGTTTCAATCTTTCCAATATCAGCAAGCACTTCCAGCAGATTGTTAAGTTGCGCCTCCGACGGAAAGATGGCCGGTGTCTTGGCAAAGCGAATCTGATAGCGGTGCTGCGCCGACGCGGCTATTGGAGCAACCGTATCTGTCCGCTCGGATACGCCAGCGCTCTTTCCAGCACCCGTCGGATCATTGGTTAGCTGCTCCAATCTGGCCCGAATCTCCACCGAGGCAGCCTTATCGGCCTCGCCTCCGTTCTGATGTGCATCGAGTAAGCCGTGCAGGACATCACCCGCTTGTAAAAAGGCATCCACCATCTCCGATGTGATTGCGATCTCATGCTTTCGTATCCCGTCCAACAGGGTTTCGAGCACATGAGTCACCTCTGTCATGTCAGTAAAGCCAAACGTGCCGCTACCACCTTTGATGGAGTGCGCAGCACGGAAAATGGCGTTTAACTGATCATCATCTGGCGCATCAAGATCAAGCCCCAAAAGCAGACTTTCCATACTAGCCAAATGCTCGCCGGACTCTTCGAAGAACACCTGATAAAACTGGCTCATGTCTATAGACATTGGCTTCCCCTGATATGCGATGTAACAGATTGCGGCGCGATTGCGTCGCTGCTTTTGACTTTCAGCCGATTACTTTCTTGACGACTTCAAGTAACTTCTGCGGATCGAAGGGTTTGACCAGCCAACCTGTCGCGCCTACCGCTTTACCTTGCGACTTCATCGCATCACTGGATTCGGTTGTTAGCATCAGAATGGGGGTAGCACGATATTGCGGCAATCCTCGCAAGGATTTGATCAGGGTCAACCCATCCATCTTGGGCATGTTCTGGTCGGTGAGCACCAGATTAACTGCATTGGATTTGGCCTTGGCCAATCCATCTTCGCCATCTGCGGCCTCTATGACGGTATACCCGGCAGATTTAAGAGTAAATGCCACCATTTGTCGTATGGAGGCGGAATCGTCAACAGTCAGTACGGTCTTAGCCATTTTTTCGCTCTTTTGTGATTATTCAGAATACTAAGGTAAATATTTACTTCTAACTATGCGGCGCACATGCGCTGCTAGTCAACCAGTTTCCCGCCTCCCGATCAGAATAGTTCAATATCTCCGGTATCGAAATTATCCTGCGCAACGGGGTTGGATTTTTTTGCATCCAGCGTCACCACGTGCTCGTGCAATGACTCACGGTAAGTCGCGATTTGATGCAAATACTCATCAGTATTCGGGCTGGTATCTCCGGCGCTCATTTCGCCTGCGACCTCTTGCAATGCCGTTATGCGCAACTGCGCATGTGCAATCAATTGCGAACTCATATCCTGGAATTGCAAAGTGGAGACCGCCACCCCAACGCTACGCTCAACCTTATTATTGATTACTTTCAACTCTTGTGCGTTATGCGCAATTGTTTTATTCAGTGCCCCGAGATCCCCCATCATTTTTTGTACATGTTGCTTGGAGTCCATCACGAAGGTCATGTCGCTTGCGGCAAGTTTGTTGATGGCATGCTCGGCGTCAACCAGCGAATCGTTGACGTTGTGCACCAGCTTGCGAATCTGCCGGCTGAACTTATTGGTGTTTTCGGAGAGATTACGCACTTCATCGGCAACCACGGCAAATCCTCGTCCCGCCTCACCCGCACGAGCGGCCTCGATCGCGGCATTCAGCGCCAATAGATTAGTCTGCTTAGCAATACCTTCCACTTCGTTCAGGATACTGAGAATGCTACTCACCTCATGGTTAATCGCATCCATCTTTTCAACCAACTCCATCGCATGCTTACTGTTCTGCACGGTGCTGTCGACAAATTCATTCATCGCATCCGAGGTCAAATTGACGAAGTGCTCGAACTGATCCTTCGCATTTACGCCGCTGGCATCCTGCCCACCTTCAGTGATGAACAGGGTCAAAGCCTGCTGGGCTCTTACCTCGTCAGCCATCTCTGTAAAGGTTCTTATCAGCGTACCAATGGCATCACTGAGTATCGCCTGTGTATTTCCCAGCTCGGTATGTGCCGAATTAAGCTGCGTCGAAACCTCTTTGCCGAATTGAACATGGAACTCGTTGCTTGCCTGAATCAACTGGGCGCTGCCCTGCATGGATGATTTTTCTGGTTTCTGTGCAAGATCATCGCCCAGAGCAGATTGGCTCAACAAATAGCTCCAACTGGCCACGATCAGAAGAAACATCGCCCCATCCGCAATTGCGATGTCTGCGCGCTGAAAATACAGCGCATGCCCAACCAAGAGTGCGCCACTGATCAGCACCCCCATTAACATTCGTACTGTTTTAGATATCCTCATACTCTCTACAGCCCTTGTTATTTGTTCGGCGGTTGCATTAGCCGCCATAAAGATCAGTGCCCTCGAACATCACTCAGCAGTTCCTTGATATCGAGAATCAGCACTATATCTCCCTCACTGGACATCGTGACACCTGCAACCCCCTTGGGACGGAAGGTATCCAAAGACTTAATCACAACATCGTCATGCCCCGCGAATCCGTCTGCCGACAGAATGAAGCTATTGCTGCCAAACTGCATCAACACGCCCACTTCGGGAGCTACATCGCTGGGATCCCAGCCTATCAACTGGGCCAACGGCAGCACTGGAAGCACCTCTCCGCGCACCACCATGGTTGCTCGCCCGGAAACCTGCTGTAACTGTTCCGGAGTTACCGACAGTATCTCGCGCACCATAGACAATGGAACAGCAAATGACTGGTCCCCCAAACGCAGGATCAGCACCGGGAGAATCGCCAAGGTGAGTGGCAGGGTAATGGTAAATATACTCCCCTTGCCCGGCTCGGAGTGAATGGTGATCGTACCGTTGAGTTTGCTGATATTGGTTTTCACCACATCCATGCCTACACCACGCCCCGACACACTGGATATCTCATCCTTGGTCGAGAATCCCGGCAGCAAAACCAGCTCGAGACACTGATTCTCGTCCAGCGTATTGGCCATTTCGTTGGTAATCAAGCCCTTCTCAATAGCCTTGTTCCGTATCACTTCGGGCCGCATGCCGCGTCCGTCATCGGCAATGGTAATCAGGATATGATCACCTTCCTGACGTGCACTCAATTCCACCTGACTTTTTTCCGGCTTGCCCGCCGCGATACGGCCTTCTATGGTTTCAACGCCGTGATCTACCGCATTGCGAACCAAGTGTACCAATGGGTCATTCAGGTCCTCAATCATAGTTTTATCCATCTCGGTCTCTTCACCGATCAGAACCAGTTCGACATCCTTACCCAGAGAGCGTGCCAGATCGCGGGCCAGACGCGGATATTTCTTGAACAAACGACCGATAGGCTGCATGCGCGTTTTCATTACCGCGTTTTGCAAATTCACGACCAACATGTCGAGTTGCGTTACCGATTGATCCAACTCTCTCAACGTATCCGCATCGTTGCGCCCCTGCAAAATATCCGAGCGCAGATGATTTAGCCGATTCTTGGTTAGGCCAATTTCACCCGACAGATTCAACACCTGATCCAGACGCTCAGTATCTACGCGTATCGTAGTTTCCTTTGCCTCCTTGGCCGGAACATCGCCATCGCGGCGCCCGACCGAACTTCCGGGAGCGTCTGCGGCTCGACGTCCAACCGCCTTTTTAGTGGTTTCTTCTTCCGATATGGCCGCTGCAATTTTAGCCACATCGCGCGTCACCCCCACCGTGGCAACGATATCTGTCCCGGTAAGTGCGCCATACAGGGCATTCCAGTCCACGCCGTCAGGCACCGAACCGGAAGCCACAACTGGCTTTGCCGCAGGCGTGCTGGTCACGTCCTGCTTGACTATTGACTCCCCATCCAGAGCCAGCTTCAGATTCTCCAACATATCTGAAGGTGCGGGAGTAGGCTGCAAATTTTGCTGCAAGGCACCGAACATCCTGCGCACCTCCGCCGTAGCAGCGAAGATCACGTCCATTAGTTCCGCGCTCAGCTTCAATTCGCGATTGCGCAGCTTGTCGAACAGATTTTCGGTGAGGTGGCACAGCGCCACCAGTTCGGTTGCGTTAAGAAAACCCGCACCACCCTTGATGGTATGAAAGCCCCTGAATATTTCATTAAGCATACCCGCGTCATCCGGGCGCTTTTCCAGTTCCATGAGCTTGCTATCCACATCGGACAACATCTCCCCCGCCTCCAGCAAAAAGTCGCTTAGCAACTCTTCCATGCCGACAAAATCGTTCATATTCTCTCCCTCGCAGGTCGGGCTAAAGCCGTACCTACTGCGACATTAAAATCCCAAGCTTTCCAGCAGGTCGTCAACCTGATCCTGGCTAGTCACCACATCAGTCCGGCCGGCCGCATTTATAACCGGCCCGTTCAACAGTCCGCTGCCATACTCAGCTTTCACCTCTGCGGGTGCAGTCTCCAGCAACAACGATACCAACTGCTCTTCCATGGTTTTGGTAACTTCCGTGATTTTTTTGATGACCTGCCCGGTCAAATCCTGGAAGTCCTGCGCCATCATGATTTCAGTCAACTGTGTGCTGGTGGCTTTTGTCTGAATCGGAACCTCATTAAGAAAAGCCTGAGTCTGCATAACCAGATTCTTGAACTGCTCCACATCCAGTTTTTTATCGAACAACAATTGCCACTGTCCCGCCAACTTTGCCGACTCACTACCCACCTTATCCATGATGGGCTGCGCCACTTCAGTGGCAGTAAGCACGCGCTCTGCGGCTTTCTCGGTCATGCTGGCAACGTAGGCCAAGCGATCGCGCGCATCCGGAATGCTGGCGGCCGCTTTCTCGACTTGCTTGTTCAGTCCCAATTCGCGCAGCGTATTGTGCAGGTTGCGGGTCATATGACCGATCTGATTGATCATTGTGCCCCCAACCACCGCAGCGGCAGGCTCATCTGCCCCCTGACTTTCTTCCGAGTTCGCCGTTACGATACTGTCAAACAAGGCTTCCAGATCGTCCGAATCATTGCTGTCATAGTTTGCCATTGCGTCACTCACTTGTTCATGTTGGCGAAGATTTTCTTCAACTTTTCGTCCAGTGTCGCCGCAGTAAACGGCTTCACCACATAACCCGACGCGCCAGCCTGGGCCGCCTCGATGATATTTTCCTTCTTTGCTTCCGCCGTCACCATCAATACGGGAAGGTGCTTCAGGGCGGCATCCGCTCGTATTGCTCGCAGAAGCTCAATTCCCGTCATATTGGGCATATTCCAGTCGGAAACCACGAAGTCGAATGTATCCGCGCGCAATTTATTCAACGCCTCTACACCGTCTTCCGCCTCCTGCACGTTGGTAAATCCCAACTCCTTGAGCAGGTTGCGCACGATACGTCTCATCGTGGAAAAGTCATCAACAACCAGAAATCTCGTAGTTTCTATTCCCATACCAACCTCTCAAATTCCAAGCAATAATGCAATTCAAACTTCAAATCGACGGCAGGAGTGACGCCGCTCATTTTCAATCCAACTCAGGTCAGCAGCGGACGCAATGTCGACGACAGCACGCCAGAATCAAACTTGGGCACATAATAATCGACACCAACTTTGCGGCCCATGGCGCGATTCGCCTCGGATGACAACGACGAATGCATGACCACCGGAATGCCCTCGAATCGACGATCCGACCTGATGCGCTGGGTCAGCACATAGCCATCCATCTGCGGCATTTCTGCATCGGTAAGGATAACCTGTATCTGATCGCGCAAATCCTCACCCGTAGCCTGCGCCGAATCAGCCATCGACTTGAGCCTGTCCCATGCCTCTTCACCGTTGGCTGCCTGAATATGCTTGACGCCCATTTTATCCAGCACCTCGGCAATTTTTCTGCGCGCCACCATAGAATCATCCGCGAAGAAAACGCAAAGATTATGCTCGGATTGCACACGCTCAACAGCACCGACAACCCCCTCACCAAAGGCATCCGCAAGAATCTGCTCGACGTCCAATATTGAGATCAGCGATCCGTCAGGCAATTCCGTAATTGCCGTAATTAATGCGCCATGATCGGTAAGCATCCCCTCCGTTGCGCGTACCTTGTCCCAGTCCACCCGAATAATGCGGTCAACCTTCTCCACCAAAAAGCCCAGTATATGATTGCTGTACTCGGCCACCATCATGGTTTGATGTTTTCCCTCAACTGCAATCCCCATAAATTTTGCCAGACTCAACACCGGCATCACATGTCCACGCAACGACACGATTCCATCCACACCGTTTGGCATATTGGGCGTGCGCGTAATCTTGGTGGCAGGGCAAACCTCCTTGACCTTGAACACGTTGATGCCGAACCGCTCACCGCTGCCCAAACTGAACAGCAGAATCTCCATTTTATTGGAGCCGGCAAGGTTTGCCCGGGCATCAATCTGCCCCAGCATACCGTGTTGCTCATCTAGCATTTCATCCTGATAACTCATTTTTATCTCCTATTACCGGGAAGCAGAAAACCCAGCGCCAATCTCTCCCGCAACCTCAGCAACCAGCCCGCGCATCAAAACGAGCGGCCGACTTTCCACCAATTTCATTCCCGCACAAGCACATAATGCGATCAATTCAGTAGTCTTGCCAATGTCTGGGAGAGTTTTTGCGCCTCGAACTTAGGCACGTATTCATCCACACCGACCGCTTTGCCCATCTGCTCGTTCGAGGTACTCGAGAGCGACGAATGCATCAACACAGGTATACCATTGAATCGTTTGTCCGACTTGATCTTGCGGGTGAGCATATAACCGTCCATCTCCGGCATTTCCACATCGGTCAGGATGATCTGGATCGTCTCCTTGAGCGGAATCCCGGTCGATTCGGATATGTCGGCCAACTTACTCAACTCGGCCCAAGCCTGGCGACCGTTGACTGCCGAAATATGTTTCACCTGCATCGCATCCAGCGTGCGGGATATCTGATTACGCGCTACCGACGAATCATCGGCAAAGAAAACCGTGCGATCTTTGCCCAGCGGCTTGACCGCATTAAATACGGCATCACCATCATCGAAGTGTCCGGTCTCGGCTAGCACCTTCTCAACATCCAGCATCATGATTAGCCGCTTATCCTTCAACTCGGTGACCGCGGTTACCAGCCCCCCCATCTCCGCCGCCAGCATCGTTGGCGGCACGCGCATCAATGACCAGTCCAGACGCAAAATATTGTCCACTGCCCTTACCAGAAAACCCTGAGTATGGCCGTTGTACTCCGTGACAATCATGATCTCCGGCGCGGTCTCGATCTGCATACCAATGTACTTTGCCAGATCAATTACCGGAACGAGCTGACCGCGCAGACTCACCATGCCCTCTACGGCATTCGGCATTTCCGGTGCGCGCGTAATCGGTGGGATGCGCATCACCTCCCGCACCTTGAATACATTGATACCGAAGGTCTCCTCGCGCCCGTTGCGAGCATCCTTGCCGAGCGAAAACATCAAAATTTCCAGCTTATTAGTTCCCGCCAGCTTGGTGCGCGCATCAATATTTCTTAACAAATCTGACATTTTCTCTCCTCACTTGGTCGACGCCCCGACGTGGCGTCGACCAACTCCCCCATAACATGCAACCTAGCAACAGCATCATCGAATCAGCCAGTACCGAAACAATTGCCGCGCCGAAATACTTCCCATTAGCCCATCGCGCACTTCGTCAGAGGGTAACCCGCCTTGCGTAATTCACCTGCGGATTTCGATAGTTCACCCATCGCCTGCTTGGCCTCATTGGCCGATTGGGCGTTATTGTCTACCAAACCATTGATTCGTTCCAGACTATTTGCCACCGCCTCGCCGGCACTTGACTGCTCGCTCGCGGCCGTAGCGATATGATCAATGCGTTCCGCGACGTTTATCGACGCCCCCATAATTTCCTTCAAGCCATCACCGTTCTTGCGTATCAGTGCGATGCCGGTTTCCACCTCTCCCACTGCCGCATGCATGGTTTTCACGGCCGCCTCGGAAATGGCCGTGATCTCACCGATCGTTTGTGCAATATCCTTGGTGCTGGTTGCAGTGCGCTCGGCCAGCTTGCGCACCTCATCGGCCACTACCGCAAATCCACGCCCTTGCTCGCCTGCTCGCGCTGCCTCAATCGCGGCATTTAACGCCAGCAAATTGGTTTGTTCCGCGATCCCCTGAATCACCTTGGTAATTGCGCCGATTTTTTCGATGGAAGTGCCGAGATCCGAAATTGTCCGGCTTGATGACTGCACCGTCTCGGCCACTCTGGTCGTGGCCGAAATACTCAACTCCATATTGCCGTTATTTTCCTCGACCACCTGCTGCATCGCCTGCGCATCACGCAAGGAATCCGCAGCCATGTTGGCAACCTCGGTAATGGATTGACTGAGTTGCTCCATCGTCGCGGCAATACTTTGTACGTGATCCTGCTCGGTTAGTGCATTAGCCGCCACGCCCCCCACTTGCCCGTCCACATCCTGAATGCGCCGCTGCATTGAGGTAACGGGTGTAACAATTTCGTCCACCATGGTGCGCAAATAGGCCTGCATGCTTTGTATCTCGCACAACAGATCCCCCATTTCATCACGAATGGAAACATCCAACTCCGTATCGAGGTTACCCTCCATGATGTTTCTGAACTCAGCTCTCACATCCGACAGCGGATGCCGAATAAATCGGTCTACGCAATAACCGATGAAGAAAAACAGGAACACCTGCAATCCGATCTGCCCCATCAGCACGTTAAATTCCATCGCGCTGATTCGTGCAAAATCAGGCTTGAGATCAATGATCACATCCGACGCGCCCAAGGCCGCGCCCTCGGCCACGCTATGACAACTAGTGCAATCCGTGCCATGAAAATTCTTGCTGGCCAGATAGGGGGTGACAATACGCATGACCGGATCTCCCGCCGCATCCTTGGCAAACACCACGCGCGACTGCTTGCTAGTCATCGATTCGCGCTGAACATCGTCCGTTATCCGTTCTTCCGGCAGGGCGCCATATTGCTCAACCAGCTGCGGCGATCGCACCATCACCGCCGACTTGACGTTGCCGGATGACGCAACCTTGTGCAGCAACAATCTGCGGGTTTCTACATCGCCGATCTGACCGGTCACCATCAGCATGTTTGAGCTGTCGATAACCTGATTGGCGATCTGCTCGCCCTTTTCTGCCGCCAACCGTAGCGCGTCGCTTTTGAGCGCATCGGTCACATAAAACTGAGCTACGGATAGGATAACCAGCAATGGAATCTGAATCGCGGCCTGCAGCTTCCCCTTCATCGACCAATTCTTGATCTTGAGATGCTCGAATTTCGAAACAACCTGAGCACCAGAGCGATTCAGTTCGGCGTACATTTTTTCAGCCGCGGCAATTTGCGCTCGCGTTGGTGGCTTGCGTACCGAGACGTACCCGATGATAGAGCCGCTTTCGATAATTGGCGCAACCGTTGCGCGCACCCAGTAGAAATCGCCATTTTTGCAACGATTCTTCACCATGCCACGCCAGGGGCGCTCGGACTTCAGCGTATCCCACAGCCACTTGAATGCCTGTACCGGCATATCCGGGTGGCGCACGATGTTATGGCTCTTGCCGATCAATTCGGCCCGCGTAAAACCGGAGATTGCCGCAAATGCATCGTTGCAATAGGTGACCACCCCCTTGGTGTCAGTTTTTGACACCAGAACAGTACCTTTTGGAAACGGCACCTCATTTTGCGTCACGACAGCATTCTTATTTTGCACGCGGCCTCCCTGTTATTTTTAAACGCATTACTTATGGCACGGAACAGAAGCGCTAAACCCTGAACTTGCTTACTGCCCCCCTTAGTTCGCTGGACAACTGTTCCAGCCGGCGTATTTCCAAGCTATTGGACTGCACAGCAGCATGATTTTCCTCGGACATCTGGGCAATCTTCTCAACATTTCGGGCAATCTCGGTGCTGGCAATGCTCTGCTCGGAAACCGATGTGGCGATATCACTTACGCCGTGACTCGATTGGGTCACCGCATCACTCGCCTCATTGAGTACCTTAGACACACGCTCAATATGCTCCTGTGTAGTCAGCAATGCCCGCAAGCCCGCCTGAACTGTTCCTTCTACATGGCTAGACTTCTGATTCAGCGAATTGGTCACCTGATCGATTTCGCTGGCCGATTGAGCCGACTTTTCTGCCAGCTTGCGTACCTCATCAGCCACCACGGCAAAGCCACGCCCCTGCTCGCCCGCACGCGCCGCTTCAATGGCCGCATTCAGCGCCAACAGATTGGTTTGCTCGGCGATATCCTTGACCTGCTGTGTCATGCCCGCAATCGCACGCGTACTGTCAACGAACTCCTTGACCGACAAGGCGATCTGATTGACGGACTCCTGTACGGTGCGAATCTCGCCGATCATCTCATCCACATTGCGATTGCCCTGCTGGGTCTGCTGCAGGCTTTTTTCGGACAGCTTGCGCACATCTTCGGTGTTGGCCGCCACCGAGCTAATGCTGACCGTGATCTCCTCCACTGCCGCCGCGGTTGAAGCGGCTGCCTCGCTCTGCGCCTGCGATCCTTCGGAAATCTGCAACGAAGAACTGGCAAGTTGCACCGCCGAATCAGAGACTGTCGCCGCATTCGCGCTTACCTGACGCAAAATATTTGCAAAACTGTCGATCAGGCGATTGAATGAGATTGCGGCCTGCGCCACTTCGTCACGGCCATAGACTTTTGCTCGAACCGTAAGGTCGCCGCCGCTCGCCATATTGGACATCACGCTACTCATTTCGGTCACGGAACGATTGATGCCGCGAATGATAGAGACGCCCAACAGAGTTCCCATAATCGCGCCCACCAGCAGCAGACTGATCGACATGAATCGCTCCGTCTGATAGGTAGCTTCGCTCTTTTCAAACTCCTCCCTGGCTACTCGTTCCTGTAAGTCAATTAAGGCATCCAGATCATCAGCCATTAATGCAAACAACGGGCGAATCTTCTCGGCCTGAATGCGCTTGATTGCATCAACATCACCGGCTTCCATTGCTGCTACGGCAGGAACAAGCCCCTCGTCCACAAAACGCATGCGGGCCGCGTGAAATTTACCGGCCAATCCTTTTTCTTCCTCGGTCAGATAGGTCGCCATATAGGCGTCCCACTTCTGCTTGATAATTTCACGGTTTTGCTGAATTTCCTTGATGTAATCCGGCATTTTCGCCGGTGTGATCACCCCATTCGCAATGGCAATTCGATTGCGCAAATTTTCCCGCTGGATCACCCCCAGCTGAATTGACGGCTCCATGCGATCAACAAAAACCGAGTTCAAGGCCTTATTCGCTCCATCCGTCGCATACAATCCCAGCCCCCCGATTACCGCCGCAAGCAAAAGCAGCGATACCAGCAACCAGCTCAATCGAAAACTAATCTTCATATTGCTCAACATATTTAACCCCATAAAATTCGACTGCCCAGCACCGCGGGTCCATAACCATCAATACTTCCTAAATCTTGAAACGACCTACGGTCTGGCGTAGCTTTTCGGATAACTGCTCCATCACTTGCACCTCTTCCACCGTACGCCTGACCACCTCGTTGCTGCGGCTGGCCATCACCGCAATCGCATCGACATTGTGCGCGATCTCCTGACTCGCATCGCGCTGCTGGTTGATTGATTCTGAAATCTCCTCCAAGCCGCGATTTACTTCACCAACCGTCACGTTCGCCGCGACCAGCACTTCAGTCACTTCGCGCACATGCTTCTGACTGCTTTGTAATGCATCCTTGCCCTGCTGCATGGCTTTTTCGACCTGATCGGACTGCGCCCCTAGAGACTGCGTTACTTCGTCAATTTCGTTAGCAGACTGTGCGGATTTTTCCGCCAGTTTGCGCACCTCGTCAGCCACGACCGCAAAGCCGCGCCCCTGCTCACCGGCTCTGGCCGCTTCAATCGCCGCATTCAACGCCAACAGGTTGGTTTGCTCTGCGATGGCCTTAACCTGCTGCGTCATGCTGGTGATGCTCTGAGTGCTGCTGACAAACTGCCCCACCGAGATTGATATCTGCCCGACCGCACCTTCCACGCGCTCCAACTCCCGCACCATCTCATGCAGACTTTCTTGTCCGCGATTGGCTCGCTCCAGACTCTCGCACGACAGCTTGGACACGCGCTCGGCGCCTTCGGCCACGCGTGCGATGCCAGCGCTAACCTGCTCAACCGCCACCGATGTAGAGGCCGCCGTGTCGCTTTGCCGTTGCGCACCCTGGGCCAGCTCTCCAGCATCTTTTGCCAGAGAGTGAGCCGCTTCTTCCACGCGCCCCGCATGACCGCCAACTTGGGTGACAATTGAATGAAATCCGGAGGTCAGATCATTAAAAGCCTGTGCAGTCTTGCCGATCTCGTCCTGATTGCGCACACATGCGCGCTTGGTCAGATCGCCATCTGCCTGCATGCTCTGCATTACTTTCTGCAATTCCCGTGTCGGACTAACAACACGATCTATCAACCATCCAATCGCAAAATACAGGAATAATTGCACCGCCAGCTGCACGCCCCACAAAATCGCGTTTGCCTTGGACATCAATGCATATTCCGCGGTGAGATCCACGGTAATACTGGCTGCGCCGTTAACAGAACCTGCCGGCACCATATGACAGGTCAGGCACTGGGTACCACGAAACTCCTCCCGCGCAATAAACGGCATGACTACACGCAAGGCCCGCACCCCATCACGGCTCAACAACTCAGTCTGCGGCTGACCTGTTGTTAGCGCCCGTTTATCCAATTCATCTACCGGCTGTTCGGCTGGCAGACCAGGGCCGAACTGATCTTGTACTGGCTTGCCTCGCATTACACGCAACTCCAGCACTCCGTCCGACGCACTCATTTTCTTGGTGAACATTTCCCGGTTATCGGAATCGCTGATCGCGCCGGTTACCATGAGCATATTCAGCCCGTTCAGCACGCCGTCCGCCGAAACCTCAACCTTCTGACGCGAACCTTCAAGCACGTGAGCCTCGAACGTATTCAGCGCCGAACGCTGTGCGAGTATCATGATTGCCAGCAGCAACAGCTGAATCGGCAATTGCAACTTGTTTTTAAGCGACAGCCTACTCCACCAGTTATTCATCATATCCCCCGTATCACAGCGTTATAGCTCAACATACAACAAAATCCAGTGTAACGACTACGCAAACCACGCCTACCCGCGGAAAGGCACGCAATGATGCGCCATTTTCCAAACAGCGCACACCATAGAACTCCTCTTAATGCAATATCGGCGCCGCAGAAACCGCGGAAGTCGCTTCCAGCTCCATCTCGGCAGGCACACCTCCGGCCTCGTCGACAATGCCGCCATCATGCCGCGCCGCTTCTTCGGCTTTTTTATTCATCACGATCAGACTGATGCGACGATTCATTGGATTCAGAGGATCATCCTTATTGAACAGTACGGCAGATGACAGACCAACCACGCGAATTATTTTCTCGGCAGCCATGCCGCCATAAATCAGTTCGCGTCGCGACGCATTGGCGCGATCGGAAGACAACTCCCAATTACTGTAACCCCTGTTTCCACCGTAATAGAGCGCCGCATCGGTATGGCCGGACAGACTCACCTTGTTGGGAACCTCATTCAACATCCGCCCTATCTCATGCATGATTTCTCGGGTGTAGGGCTCAAGCTCCGCACTCCCCAATGAAAACATCGGACGATTTTTCTCGTCGACAATTTGAATACGCAAGCCCTCGGTAGTCATATCCAGCAGGATTTGATTCTTGAACTTCTTCAGCGTGGGACTGTTCTCTATGGCCTTTTCGATCTTGCTCTTCAATTCCTTGAGCTTCTCGACCTCCTTGATGCGCTCCATGCGCTCGACCGCCTTCTGGATAGACTCGACATCTGGAATTTTTTCTTTATCTTTCAGGTTTTCGGACTGTTTCTCACCCGTTTTTCGGGTGATATCGCCACCACCGCCCTTGATGATACTAGTGGATTCACCCGAGCCACTCCCCCCCAACAGCGCAACCTTGAGCGGCGTCTTGAAAAACTCGGAAATACCCTTCAAATCTCCTTGGGCGGTCGATCCCAGCAACCACATCAACAAGAAGAACGCCATCATTGCCGTCACGAAATCGGCATAGGCAATCTTCCACGCGCCACCGTGCGCCATACCGGCAACTTTTTTGATGCGCTTAACAACGATGGGCTTTTTGTTGGCGTCCTGACTCATGCCGGACACACCGCTAATGAGAGGTCTGCACGACAAATATCAGGGAACAACTGTGACGAAGTGGAACGCCCCCCCAGAGAAATGAAGAACGCAGCCTTCCTATGGCTACCGCTTCTGTTTGACATGCTCTTCCAATTCAAGAAAGCCGGGGCGATCTCTGGAGACCAGCACCTTGCGCCCGAACTCCACCGCCATAGCCGGCGCATAGCCATTCAGATTGGCCAGCAAGGTCACTTTGATGACATTGAATATCCTGGTGCTCTCATCGGCCTTTTGCTCCAGCGTACTCGCCAGCGGACCAACAAAACCATAGGCCAGCAAAATACCCAGGAAGGTACCGACCAGCGCATGCGCAATCAACATCCCCAACTCCGCCGGCGGGATTCCAACCGACTCCATGGTATGTACCACCCCCATCACCGCGGCAACAATACCGAATGCGGGCAGACCATCACCCAGCTTCGCGATAATATGCGACGACGCAAGCGCCTCATGATGATGAGTCTCGATCTCCACATCCATCAGATTTTCGATTTCCATCGCATTGAGATTGCCGCTGACCATGACGCGCAGATAGTCGGTCATAAACTCGACTACATGATGGTCTCCGGCGATAGTAGGATACTTGGCAAAAATCTGGCTTTCGTGCGGGCTTTCGACATCCCCCTCAATGGACATCAAGCCCTCTTTGCGCACCTTGTTGAGCATTTCATACAGAAATGCCAACAGCTCCATGTAAACCGCCTTGTTGTACTTCGCCCCCTTGAACACCTTGGGCAGATCGGCCAGCGTGGCCTTGATTGATGCAATGGTATTGCCAACCATGAAGGCACCCACGGCGGCCCCGCCAATCATCAACAACTCGACCGGCTGGAACAATGCCCCCAAATGCCCCCCGGCTATCGCAAAGCCGCCAAATACGGAGCCGCACACCACGATATAACCGATAATAACCAACATAACTACGCCTCCCGTTGCACCCGCATCATCCCGCTATCACGGATATATTCGATAAGTCACTCGGCGCATTCTAAATCAATTCTGCACCTCAAGGGGACTAGAACAGGCGTTCAAAGCACTGACGCGGCGATATCCAGAGCAGCCTGCTTGGCCGCCCTGGTCTTGCCAGCTCTCGCCGGAGGGTGACAGATGCCGCACACGAAGTTTTCGTGCAACTCATTAACATGAGCAACGAAATAGCCACCACATTCCTTGCACGGCGAGAGTTGCATCATCCCAGCCTTGAAGAATCGGATTAAAAACCAGGCACGCGTAACTGTGAGAATGGGCTCGGACTCTTCGATACCCTGCATCTGATCGAGATACAAACGATATGCCGTGATCAACGCCTGAACCCCCTCGATACCGGCATTCATAACCAGAAATCGATAGATATCCATAAACAGGGAAGCATGGATATTGGGCTGCCAACTCATAAACCAGTCGGTCGAATAAGGCAGCATTCCCTTGGATGGGGACTCACCTTTTATTTCCTTATAGAGTCGAAGTAACCGCTCACGACTGAGCGAAGTTTCTTCCTGCAGCAGCTGAAGGCGAGCGCCTAGCCGAATCAAATCAATCGCAATCTGAATCTGGCGGGCCTCGCCCGCCACTGTTTTGACCGGACGGTCAGCCGCCCCGCTATGCGAGCTCTTCAATGGGTTGCCCCGACATCAGAATCGCCGCATGAGCACGAGACATCATGCGATCCTTGCTGTAATCGCTAACCATATTGAGCAATAGCGTCTCATCGAAACGGAAGCGACACAGCAACATATTTGAAGAGGCCATTTTGACAACCTGAGCAGGAGAGAGTCCGGTGATCACATCCACCAGATCCTGACTTATACCCAGACGAAAGATCGCCGCAGCTCTATCCTCCTTGATCATCTGCTGCGCCAATACCAGATAAGTCAGATTGAGTTCGCGAATACCTTCTTGCAATTGCATGCTGTCCATATAACCCCCTTGTAGATCCTAGCAGGCAGATAGTTCGCCATCTGCCGAACGCGTTTATTGCAAACGCACGCCACCGAATCATGACGACAGGATTATTCAACAATGAAGGAGCAACAGTAATCCGAAGGAGGCCGTTTTTTATGTAGGATTACAGACGATGGGGCGTAGGCGCTTTTCCTACATGCGGGCATTCCACATTGCTGCGACTGCGCGATCGAATCTGCACTGTTAACGATGCGCCAACTTCCCAGCTATTGATTTAAATCAATCCTTGCTCAGCGACAAACACAACGAGGATCCGCGCAAAGAAGGCAAACGCACTCAAACCTGATCTGATGGAACGCTATTCCCTTACTCGCTCTGGAAGCAGGCGGTTTCTGGTATCGACGTAATTAGGCGGTCAGTTTGAGTTTGATGATACGGGGACGGGGCTTGCGCTCAGCTACCCACAAGTCATGCGCAGACTGCATGCGTAGCCACATCTCGGCATTGATACCCATCCATGCCTGCAACCGTAATGCCATGTCGGCAGTAATTCCGGCATGACCGTTCAGAATGCGGGATAGGGTTGCACGGGTTACGCCAAGCTGTAAGGCAGCAGTCGTCACGGTTATGCCTTCCGGCCAGCCGTCTTTTAATACTTCACCGGGATGTGCCGGGTTGTGCATTCGACTCATTGCTATCTCCTGTAGCCAATGACTGGTCAGCGTTTTAGCTGGCGTGGTCAGATGGCTAATTGTTTATCAGTGGTAATCGAGGTAATCCACCAACTCGGCGTCCTCGCCATCAAATCTGAAAATCATTCTCCAGTTGCCATTCACTGTCACAGACCAGTAACCGGCAAGGTCATGCCCCAAAGGATGCAAACGCCAACCGGGGAATGCCATGTCATCGGCTGACTTGGCGACATCCAGTGCAGTGAGCTGGGCTTGCAACCGGGTGGCGTGCTGAGGATTGATTCCGGCACGAGTTCCCTTCCGATAGAACGCTTCAAGTCCTTTGTGGCGGAACGATTTAATCATAGGATGGATTGTATAGCTTGTCTATACGGACGGCAACGGCGGCTTTAAATGACAAGGGCATTTATCTGAATCAACTTTGGTCAGGGTTCAACATCAACTTAGTCACAACAGAAATCTTAAAGGAGAATCATCATGATTAAAGGTCTGGCAATCACACCGCCCGTACTGGGGCGCATCTCAATCGGCAAGGTCGTCGAACGTAACGGCAAGCGTCTGCCGGAGAAGGATGACAGCTTCACCCTGACCAGCCAGGTGCAGAACAAGGACGGCTGGATACTCCACCCATCCGATGAGTCCCTGCGCAAAGCCTCAGGCAACAACAAAATTCGCTCCATCCCGATTCGAGTGCTATTCAACGATCCTGACCTGAACCTGCGGGCTGAGTACAGCCTGTTCGACAAAACCAACGGCAGGCCGGTCTGCGTGGGGGATGGCGAAAACTGTAAGCGGTACACCAAGGAAGGCTTGCAGTCGTTGCCCTGTCCATCACCGGACAGTTGCGACTTCGGCAAGGGAGGCCTGTGCAAGCCGTATGCACGGCTGAACGTCCTGATCGGTGAAGAGGACGAACTGGGCAGCTTTGTGTTTCGGACGACGGGATACAACTCCATTCGCACACTGACGGCCAGACTCAGCTACTTCAAGGCGGTATCGGGTGATCTGCTGTCTTGCTTGCCCTTGGAGCTGCGGCTTAGAGGGAAGTCCACGACGCAGTCACACCGTTCCGCTATCTATTACACCGACATCACCGTTAGGGATGGCATGACGCTGGAAGCGGCGATCACTGAGGCTAGGGAGATCCATGAACAGCGGCTGAAAATAGGGCATGACCAAGTGGCTTTGGATGAGGCGGCCAAG
>JBBQXA010000015.1:0-29042 GCA_038210095.1 Burkholderiales bacterium | reverse complement strand
TACCATCTGGTGCGCGAATTACGGCATAGCCTTCTTTGCCTCGATGAAGGTACCCTACCATCGTAAGACCTTCTAGGGGGAACTCCTCCAGTGCCTCTTTGGGGCGATCCATATCCGGCTGATACATTCCCGCATGCTCAGATGAGCGTTTTTCAGGCTTACGTGGCTCAAACGGATTCTGAATATTATCTACATTATCATACGCAAACGGTTCATATGGCTTCACTTCTGGCGGAGGAGGAATTTTCCCGCGCAAACCTACGCCCGCATTCTGAACGAAGTCACGCAGATCCTGAAACTCCTCTCCAGCACATCCGGTCAGGAGCGCCGAGGCCAACAATAGATACAGTAGTCTCATCGCGTTTTAGCTCCTGTCGGCTTTTTCTGCTCGGCCACTTCCTCTTCATCCAGATAACGGAAAGTTTTAGCCAATGCATCCATTGATAACACCTTGCCTGCAGGGTTTACCGCTATCTCATTAAGAGTAACAATGCGGGGAAGCATGGATATGTCGCTCGCAAACTTTCCGAGGTCGTCATAATTTCCCGTCACCTTGATCGTAATGGGCTGAGTCGCAAAAGCACCATTTATCGCTTCCGCCCCCGGGCGAAACAACTCGAACTGCAGTCCACGGCCCAATCCGGCCTGATTGATGTCGGTAAGCAAGGCATCCATCTCCGACTTGCTCGGCAATTGCTTGAGCAATGCACCAAAAGACTCCTGAGTTTCCGTGAGCTGCTTCTTGATCAAATCAAGATTAATAGCTTGGCGTTTTTTGACCAGATATGTATCTTTCAGCGTTACTTCTTCTCGCTTGATAGCCTGCAGATTATCCCACTGGTCCTGCCAATCGAAAAACGCACCGGCCGCGACCACGCCCAAAAACAACACCAGAAATGCCAACAGCTTCGCCAACCATGGCCAGCTTCCCGGATCTTTGGGGTTAAGGTTTTTCAGTTCGTCCAGATTCATCATGGCTGCACCTGGGTTTTGGTCAAATTAAACAGCAAGGTAAACTCACTCACTCTGGCTCCATTGGCATTCGTAGCATGAATCTCCACTAAAGACGGGTTATCCAGCCATGGTGAATTCTCGATTGCTCGCATTAAAGTGGAAATACGTGCATTAGACTGCGCATAACCAACAATGCTAATCTTGTCGCCAGTCTGCTTTAATGTCTTTAGATACACGCCATCTGGGAGAATACGTAACATCTGATCCAGCAAGTGAACTACGTCAGATCGGGTACTTTGCAAGCCCTCGACCACGTTTTTGCGCGCCAACAGCGAGTTGGTCTGCTCGCGAAGTTTACGTATCTCGGCAATCTGGCGATCCAACACAGCCGTTTCCTGCTTCAAATATTCGTTGCGTCTTTCTTGATAGGAAATCTGGCTTCCGATTGCCATATGCACAAATCCGACCAGAACTGCTGCCAATATCAAGGAGATAATACTGAATGCCGCAAATTGAATTTGCCGGGCACGGCGCTTCTCCGCCCGATGCGGCAATAGGTTTATGCGTATCATGATGGATCAAACCTCCGCATTGCCAATCCACAAGCAACAATCAACGCGGGCGCATCCGCCTGCAACTGTCGCGGCTTAATTCGACCCGACAACGTCATTAGTGCAAATGGGTTCGCAACCATGGTACTCACCTGGGTGCGAGTCGCCACGGCATCATCCAACCCCGGCAACACAGCACAACCGCCAGCAAGAACAATATAATCAACCTCATTGTATTGCGTAGATGTGAAGAAGAATTGCAGTGCTCGGGCGATTTCCATCACCACACTTTCGCGAAACGAAGACAGGACATCGCTCTCATAATTATCCGGCAACCCACCATTGCGCTTGGCCGACTCCGCATCCTCGGCAGACAAACCGAATACTGCCTGTATCTGCTGCGTCAGCTGATCGCCACCAACTTGCTGATCCCTTGAGTAGACCGACTGACCATTGCGCAATACGTTGACACTCATAACGCTAGCGCCGATATCTACCAGCGCCACACATTTATCTTCGGCACCCTCAGGCAACTGCATTTGAATCTGCTCGAAAGCCAATTGTGCCGCATAGGGCTCAACATCAACGACCACCGCTTTCAAACCCGCCTCTTCGGTCGCCGCGACACGATCTTCAACATTAGCCTTGCGTGATGCGGCCAGCAACACCTCTATTTCATCAGGGTTACCCGGAGCCGGACCGATCACTTGAAAATCAAGATTAACCTCTTCTAGCGCAAACGGAATATATTGATTTGCTTCTGACTCAACTTGATATTCCAGATCTTCTTCACGCATTCCGGCTGGCAGCAGTATTTTTTTCGTAATGACTGCAGCAGCAGGGAGAGCTACCGCTACATTTTTGATGCGCACGCCCATGCGCTTCCAAGCGCGCTGTAAGCTTTCTGCCACCGCATCCAGATTAACAATATTGCCATCACTAACCGCATCCTTGGGCAATGGCTCAATTACATAGCGCTCGACCATGTAACCTGTATTCTTTGGCAATTCGCTCAATTCGACCATCTTGACCGATGATTGACTAATATCCACGCCAATCAAAGGTGGCGTGGATGCCCGCAAAAAATCCAGTGGTATGTCAAAATTCACTTTAGGCATAGGCCGTTTAGAGAGTTTCCGTATAAATTGGTTTAAATCCTAGCAATAACTCCTATGCGTGTAAAGCTATTTTTGAAAGGGTCATTATTTACTGGCTTGACTATATAATTGGCAGACTTTTTCGTACTGCTCTCGGACAATTACTAATGACCCCGCGTCGCTGGCTACTCTTACTTCTTCCGCTCACCCTTTTATTGCTTCCTGCAATTTTGCTCGGAATCGCCGTCATGCTGACGTATCCGACATTGCCATCGTTGGATGCACTCACCGACTATCGCCCTAAAATTCCCCTACGCGTATACAGCACTGAGGGTGCGTTGCTAGGTGAGTTTGGCGAGGAGCGGCGTGCTTTGGTTGACATATCGGCAGTCCCGGACTTGATGAAAAATGCCATTCTTGCGGCCGAGGATGACCGTTTTTACCAACATGGCGGCGTCGACTACAACGGCGTTCTTCGTGCTGCGCTATCCAACTTCACTTCAGGCGGCGCAAGACAAGGGGCCAGCACCATCACTATGCAGGTTGCGCGCAATTTCTTTCTCTCGAAAGAAAAAACATTTTCCCGAAAATTTAACGAGGTTTTGCTCGCATTCAAGATCGAACACAATCTCAGCAAGGATCGAATTCTTGAGCTTTATTTCAACCAGATCTATCTAGGACAGCGAGCTTATGGCTTCGCTGCAGCCGCCCAAGTGTATTTTGGCAAAACACTCAATCAGCTCACCGTTGCCGAGTCTGCCATGCTTGCAGGCCTTCCCAAGGCACCTTCAGCATACAACCCCGTCGTCAATCCAAAACGGGCGAAATTGCGACAAATGTATGTACTTCGCCGCATGCACGAGCTTCACTTCATCAATGACGAGCAAGTTGCACAGGCAAGACTGGAACCTATAGTAACCAAACACGGCCAGCAGGACTCTGAAGTCAAGTCGGCTTTTGTTGCGGAAATGGTACGCCAAGCCATTTTCGAGCAATACCATGATGATACTTACACCCAAGGGCTAAAGGTGTACACCACCATACGGCTTCAAGATCAACTCGCCGCCTACAATGCCGTACGCAAAAATGTACTGCTTTATGATCACCGCCACGGTTACCGTGGGCCGGAAGGTTTCGTCGATCTCACAAAGGGTAGCAGCGAAGAGTTTATGGAGGAGGCGCTACAAGACATTAGTGTCAATGATGATCTGATTCCAGCGGTCGTACTCGAAGCTTCACCCAAGCTGGTACGCGCCTATACCAAAGGTGGGCAGATCGTCGAACTCAATGACGATTCGCTAAGTTTCGCACAACGTGCCTTGGGCAAACGAATCGCCCTTAATCTGCGCATCATCCCCGGCTCCATCATTCGGATTCAGAAGGATGACAAGGACACTTGGCAGATTACCCAACTCCCTCAAGTTGAGGCCGCGTTCGTTTCAGCCGATCCGCGCAATGGAGCCATTCTTTCTCTAGTGGGCGGATTTGATTTCAGCCACAATCAATATAACCACATCACCCAAGCTTGGCGGCAGCCTGGCTCCAGTATCAAACCTTTTATCTATTCCGCTGCTCTGGAAAAGGGTTTTACGCCTGCGACACTGATAAATGATGCCCCACTAATATTTGACGCGCAGCAAACGGGCAGCGATGCTTGGCAGCCTAAAAACTATGACGGCAAATTTGAAGGGCCGATGCGCTTTCGTGAAGCATTGATCCACTCCAAAAATCTTGTCTCGATACGCATCTTGCAATCCATCACGCCTCAATATGCGCAAGACTATCTTACCAAGTTTGGCTTTGACGCTGAGAAGCACCCACCCTATCTGACCATGGCACTTGGAGCCGGCTTGGCAACCCCTATGCAACTACTTGGCGGCTATTCCGTTTTCGCCAACGGCGGCTTCCGAGTTTTCCCCAATTTCATCTCCCGCATCGAAGATGCCAGCGGCAAGGTGCTTAGCCGCGCTACCCCCGTCATCGCTGGCGATAATGCCGAGCAGGTTATTGATGTTCGCAACGCCTACACCATGGTCAACTTGATGCAAGATGTTGTTCGCCGCGGCACCGCCGTCCGCGCTATGCAACTGGGACGATCTGATCTGGCCGGAAAAACCGGCACTACCAGCGACTCAATTGATGCATGGTTTTGTGGATTCCAACCTACTGTGGTCGGAATTTCATGGATCGGATTTGATCAACCCCGCAGTCTGGGTGACCACGAAACAGGTGGCGGAGCCGCCCTGCCGATCTGGATGTCCTATATGGAATCGACTCTTAAAGAAGTCCCTCAAGCCACCTACGCGATGCCGGAAGGAATGGTTGCGGTACGCATCAACGAAGCTGGCCACCGAGATCCGAATGGAGGCTTAGTCGACTATTTCTTCCAGGAAAATGTTCCACCCGAACTACCTGCCCCTCCAGCCACAAGCGAAGAGTCCAAACCTGCAGATACACTCAAAGATCAACTGCTCTGAGTTCATGAACCGCAACCACTTGCCCCGCCGCGACCTGATGCGCGAACAGATTGCGCATCAGGCCGCGAAATTAATGGCCGAAGGCGGCATCACCGACTATGCACTTGCCAAACGCAAGGCCGCCAAACAACTGGGCGCAAGTGACACCCAACACCTTCCCAACAATCAGGAAGTGGACGACGCACTGCATAGCTACCGCACCCTTTACCAGCAAGATACCCATCCGGTCACTCTGCGCCTCTTGCGCGCCGAGGCGCTCGACGCTATGCGCCGTCTATCTGCATTCCATCCCTACCTGACCGGCTCTGTGCTGAGTGGCACGGCTGGAATCCATTCCGACATCAATCTGATGCTATTCTCCGACGACGCAAAGGCCGTGCTGTTATATCTACTCAAGCACAATCTGGAATTCAACGATGGAGAATGGCGGGTACGCATAGGCGGTCACGACGAGCTGGTGCCGAGCTATAGCCTGACCAGCGAGGCTGGCATGCAGATACACCTCATCGTACTGCCGGAGAACGCCCGTTACAGCGGCAGCCGCCATCCCGAAACCCATGCGGATATAGCTGCGGTGGAAAGGATACTTGAGGGATGAGCAATTCCGCTTCAATCTTGGTTAGACTTATCGAACTATATGCACAGTGAATCGACGCCCAAGTCAAACTCGCTAAAAATTGCCCGGTAAGCCTCTAGCTCCTACTCCCCTTCTTTGAGCCACTTCGCTGCATCAATTGCAAAATAAGTCAGGATGCCGTTCGCGCCTGCCCGCTTGAACGCCAGCAGCGACTCCAGCACGCACGCCCTCTCGTTAAGCCAGCCATTCTGGGCTGCGGCCTTGAGCATCGCGTATTCGCCGCTTACCTGATAGACGAAGGTCGGGGCCTTGAACTCGTCCTTGATGCGACGAACGATGTCCAGATAAGGCATGCCGGGTTTGACCATCACCATGTCTGCACCCTCCTGCAAGTCCAGACCAACTTCCCACAGCGCTTCGTCAGAGTTGGCCGGATCCATCTGATAGGTGTATTTATTGCCCGCACCCAGATTCGTACTGGAGCCGACCGCATCGCGGAAGGGCCCGTAGAAACTGGAGGCGTATTTGGCGGAGTAGGCCATGATGCGCGTATGAATGTGTCCCTTAGCATCAAGTGCCATGCGTATTGCACCGATACGACCATCCATCATGTCAGACGGAGCGACGATGTCAGCTCCAGCTGCCGCATGGCATTGTGCCTGCCGAGTCAACACTGCGATGGTCTCATCGTTGAGCACATAACCCGCAGCGTCGATCAAACCATCCTGACCGTGGCTGGTGTATGGGTCAAGCGCGATGTCGGTCATGATACCGAGTTCGGGGAAGTTTTTCTTCAGCTCGGCAACCACGCGCGGCACTAGGCCACTCGGGTTATAAGCTTCGGCTGCATCTAGACTCTTCTGCGGTGCATCTATCACCGGAAAAATCGCCATTACCGGAATACCCAACTTCACGCATTGCTCGGCATCCACAAGCAGCAGATCCAACGTTTTGCGCTGCACACCCGGCATGGACTTCACATCCTCGACTTTATTCGCACCTTCGAGTACAAACACGGGATAGATTAAATCTCCAGAAGTGAGCGCATGCTCTCGCATTAAGTCTCGTGAGAACTTATCATGTCGCATGCGGCGCATACGTTTATGTGGGTATAATCCAAGTGTCTGCATGTTTTTTCCTAAAAATTTAATCTTTTCTGGAACTATTTCAGTAAACGCTTATCTGAACGTGTGAATGATGATTAATCATTTTTCACGTTTCTCCTCCCTGAGCGTGTAATCTTAACCTTGTTAAGATGTTTGCCCCCGGTACGCCGGGGGCATTTTTTTATCTTGAAATCCCCGGCGCTATTGCTATTCTGCTGACTGATCCTCTGGCGGGTCCTGCTTCAGCCAGCCAGCAATCACTTTCTCCGCCTCTTCCATGCCTAACTTTTTCAAACTAGAGAACAATTGCACGGAGCACTGAGGGTAATGCTCGGTCAAGTAGGACTTCACTTCATTAAAGGTCTTAGTCGCCTGCTGGCGACTAAGCTTGTCCGACTTGGTCAACAGAATGTGCACTGGCTTGCCTGTAGGCGAAAACCATTCCAGCATTCCCTCATCCAGTGCCGTCAGCGGATGGCGGGAGTCCATGATGACCACCAAGCCCGCCAATTCGTCGCGGGTTTGCAAGTACTGCCCCAGTAGCTTTTCCCAGTGCTTCTGCACATCGGGGGGCACCTTGGCGTAGCCATAACCCGGCAAATCAACCAGATAGCTGTCATTGCCCAGCGAAAAATAGTTCAGGTGCTGGGTGCGACCCGGCGTCTTACTGGTATAAGCCAGCCGCACGTGATTCGCCAGCGTATTAATCGCGCTGGACTTTCCTGCATTGGAACGCCCGACGAATGCCACTTCCTTGCCGCCATGCTGCGGCAAGTCTTTCATATGGTTGACGGTGGTATAGAACGCCGCCTGAGAGAAGAGTCCCATTACTTCCAGACCGAGAAAATTTTATCGGCAGCCGCTATGGTCGCGGCGATGTCCGCCTCGCTATGCGCGGACGACACGAAGCCCGCCTCAAATGCCGATGGGGCCAGATACACGCCTTCGGCCAGCATCGCGTGGAAGAAGCGATTGAATGCATCCTTATCGCTAGCCATCACCTCGGCATAGGAAGTCGGTGGCGTTGCGCTGAAATACAGGCCGAACATGCTGCCTATGGATTGCGCGCTAAACGGGATGCCGTGTTTCTTCGCCACCTCGCTCAAACCTTCGGTCAACTGCTTGGCAGCCTTGGTCAGTTGCTCGTAGAAGCCGGGAGCCTGCACCAGTTTCAGCGTGGCCAGACCTGCCGCTACCGCGACCGGATTACCCGACAACGTGCCCGCCTGATAAACCGCACCCAGAGGTGCCAGACATTGCATGATGTCGCGACGACCGCCAAAGGCCGCGGCAGGCAAGCCACCGCCCATGACCTTGCCCAAGGTAATCAGATCGGGCTTGATGTTGAAGTGTCCATGTGCGCCTTGCAGGCCGACGCGGAAGCCGGACATTACCTCGTCCAGTATCAGCACCGTACCGTGCTTGGTGCAAAGCTTGCGCATGGCATCAAGGAACTCGCGCTTGGGCAGGATCAGGTTCATGTTACCCGCTACCGGCTCAACGATCACTGCGGCGATTTCATTACCGTATTCGGCAAAAGCTTTTTCCAGACCGGCGGCATCGTTGTAATCCAGCACCGTAGTCAGCGCGGCGATCTCGGCGGGCACGCCGGACGAGCTGGGCTGGCCGAAAGTCAGCGCACCGGAACCTGCCTTGACCAGCAGGCCATCGGAGTGGCCGTGGTAACAGCCTTCAAATTTGATGAAGCGCGAGCGGCCGGTAAAGCCGCGCGCCAGACGAATCGCAGTCATGGTCGCCTCGGTACCGGAACTGACCAGTCGTACCATTTCCAGCGACGGCAGAATCTTGCACAGTAGTTCGGCGATTTCCAGCTCGCTCGCCGTCGGCGCGCCGAAGCCCAGCCCTTCGGCGGCAGCATCCTGCACGGCCTTGACCACCTCGGGATGGCAGTGACCGACTATCATCGGCCCCCAGGAATTCACGTAGTCGATGTAGCGCTTGTCGTCCGCATCCCACACATACGCACCCTTGCCGCGCTTGAAGAACAGCGGCGTACCTCCAACGGACTTGAATGCGCGTACCGGCGAATTTACACCGCCGGGTATCAGCTTCTGGGATAGTTCGAACAGCTCTTGATTATGCGAAGTCATGCTTTTCTGCCTTAATAATTATCTGGAACAACTTTGTTTCAATTCTGCGAACTGCCGTGCCGCCTGCTGAATGTCTGGCGCGGCAAATACTGACGAAATCACCGCCAGCGCGTCGGCTCCCGCCTGTAACAACTGCGCGCCGTTCCGCACCGTGATGCCACCGATTGCAACGATGGGCACACTCAGCTCACTTCGCGCCTGCTGCAGCAACTCGGGCGAGGACTGCGCCGCATCTGGTTTGACATCGGAGTGAAAAAACGCCCCGAACGCCACATAGTCCGCCCCCTGCCGCACTGCCTCCCGCGCCAACGACAGGTTATTATAGCAAGACACACCGATAAGACGACCGCTCCCCAGCAATGCGCGCGCCGCCACCACCGAACCGTCATCCCCGCCCAGATGCACACCATCCGCATCAACTTCATGCGCCAGCTCCACATCGTCGTTGATTATTAACACTGCATCGAATTCGCGAGTGAGCTCACGCAATACAGCGGCCTGCTCGCTACGCAATATTGCATCAGCCAACTTGTTGCGATATTGCAGTACATTCGCCCCGCCCGCCAGCGCCCGCCTCGCCTTGCGAAGCAAGTCCTGCGTATTCAGCAAGTCTGGGGTGATTGCGTACAATCCGGCAATTTTGCGCTGAGCTACACAACGAACCTCCGTTTCGCCCACTTAACTAGTTCTCATCCATAAACGTAACAATTTGATTTTATTGTAAAAATCTTGATATTTTGATGGAAAATCCCGGTGGAAACAGGCATGATTGAAGTCAACCTCTTGATTGCAAACACAAACCACCGCCACCGGGGATCCAAAATGCGTGCAAAACGCACACACCAGATGAGTATATACGAAGCCTTTTCAAAACACGAAATTGGCCAGGAGTTGAAGGCGATATCCGATTGGCTGGATTCGCATGTTGAGGTGCTCGATTGGATCGAGGAAGACATTCAGCGCAAGTCACTGAAGCCGACGGGTCGCAGTGGCATGAGCATCGAATCCATCCTGCGCTGCGGGCTTCTCAAGCAGCACCAGCAGTGGAGTTACGAGGAACTGGCGTTTCACTTGGAGGATTCGGCAACGGCGATTGCGTTTGCGCGCCTGCCGAATGGTCTTTGCCCAACTGACTCCGCGCTGCAAGGCGTGATTGCGCTGATTTCGGGATCAACCTGGGCGCGGATCAATGTTGTACTGGTCAAGGACACGTTATCCAGCGGCCTGGAAACGCTTAACCAGGCGCGGATTGACAGTACCGTGACTGAGACGTTGATACATAAGCCGTATGACAGCGCACTGCTGGCGGATGCGGAAGGCAGGCTGGAGCGGTTGATGGATGAGGCTTGCGGGCAGGATACGGAGTTGCGCTATACCTGCCACAAACGAGTGGTAAAGCGGCAGGTGATGGCGATACGCAATTGTCGTGGTGAAGAGAAACGGCGTGCACATTACAAGAAGCTGATACGCAATGTGCGGCATACGCTGCGTGTGGTGCAGGACGTGATGGTGCGCGGGCGACAAAGCGACAACTGGATGCTGCGTGCCGAACATTACGTCGGGTTGGCGGTGCGCATCATTGATCAGGCAGTGCGGCGCGTATTCAAGGGCGAGAAGGTGCCCGCCGGCGAGAAAGTTGTGAGCGTGTTTGAACCGCATACCGACATCATCGTCAAGGGTGGTCGCGACACGCAGTATGGCCACAAGCTGAACCTGTCCACCGGCAAACACGGCATGGTGCTGGATATGGTGATTGAGGAAGGTAATCCGGCGGATAGCAGTCGGCTGTTGCCGATGATCAAACGCATTCGCGAATGTTACGGCAAGTTGCCGCGCCAGATTGCAGCAGATGCAGGTTATGCCAGCGCGGAAAATATACGCGAGGCAAAGGCGTTGGGTATCAAGGCGGTGGGATTGCCCAAAAAGCGCGGCATGAAGGTTGAGGACATGACCGGGAGCGAGTGGATATACAAGAAACTCAAACGCTTTCGCGCCGGGATCGAGGGCAACATCTCGATGCTCAAGCGCGTGTTCGGACTGGATCGTTGCACCTGGCGTGGTTTGGCGCATTTCAAGTCATACGTCATGTCGGCAGTGCTGGCGTACAACTTCAAATTGTTTGTACGATTGTCGCCATAGGCGATTTAGCAGCAAAAATTGAGTGGTGTGTGGCGAATCCCGGAAACGGGATGGCTGATCACGCGGCAAGACAGGTAAAAACCGGAAGAATCTAGCCTTTTGGTGAAATTCAGCTATTTATAACGGAAGAATCACCCGAATTTACGGCGATCTAAAAAATGATCGCGGGTCAGTGGCGGAAATTCGGGTGCTTTATGGATGAGAACTAACTATTCTCCACAATTCCGCACTTAATTCTGAAACTCGGGCTCATCTTCGTTACCGCGCGCCCAAAACAGACGATCGGGAATATGCTGCCCCATACCCGGACGAAAACCTGCACTCAGCGCTTGCCAGGTATATTCCTGCGCCTCTTTCACCGCATCCGGCACAGCTACATCCTGCGCCAGCAAGGCCGCAATGGCGGATGCCAGCGTACAGCCGGAGCCGTGATAAATGCCGGGCAACCGCGCCCATTCGTCGGCACGTACAATCCCGCTCGCGCTGTACAGGGTATTGACGACTTTGGCTGACTGCTCGTGAGTGCCGGTAATCAACACATATTCGCAACCCATGGCGAGCAGCCGCTTCGCACACTCATCCAGACTCGGATCATCATTTTCATCATCCTCGTTCAACGCCAGGCGACGCGCTTCGATGCTATTAGGCGTGATGATTGTCGTCTGCGGAATCAACAATTCACGCATTGCATCCAGCATATCTTCATCCGCCAACTCATCGCCACGACCGGAGGCCAGCACCGGATCAAGCACCAGCGGAATATCGGGATAGTCGGCCAGCACCTCGGCGATCGCAGCGATATTCTCCACACTGCCAAGCAAGCCGATCTTGAATGCGGCCACCGGCACATCCTCCAGCATCGCGCGCGCCTGATCCTCCACCCATTCAGAATCTATGGGCAGAATGTCGTCTACACCACTGGTATCCTGCACCGTGATCGCGGTAACGACAGAAAGCGGATGACAACCCATGCTGGAAATGGTTAACAAATCGGCTTGCAACCCAGCGCCTCCGCTAGGGTCGCTCGCAGCGAAGCTCATTACGAGCGGAAAGGATTCGGTCATTTTGAACAATGATAATGGTGCGTTTGGCTGGGTATTTTACCCTATATGGCCGCCATACCCGAACTCAAACTAAAATTGCAAATGGGGAAATTAAAGGGTGGCGGAATACTTGGTTGGTACCATAAAGCAGCGGCGACTTCCTACAACACTCCACACTCATCAGCTTTTTTCTCAGCCAGAAAATTCGCAATTCGCGTGAATTCTTCTACGCCAAGATTCTCAGCCCTGAGCTGGGCATTGATTCCCAAGTTTTCAAAATCAGCTTCTACCAGATAGCCCTTCAAGGTATTCCTAAGGGTTTTTCGACGCTGGCCAAAAGCCGCAGCCACGATAGCCGCGAACACCTTTTCATCGCGCACAGCAATGTCCGCAAGCGGCAATGGAATCATGCGCACAATGGCGGAATTAACTTTTGGAGCAGGGCGGAATGACTCCGGCGGCACATCCAGCAATTTTTCCATATAAAAACGATATTGCAGCATCACCGACAGACGCCCATAAGCGGGAGTCGAATGCTCGGCAACCATGCGCTCTACCACTTCGTTCTGCAGCATGAAGTGCATGTCGGTCACTCGCTCGGTGTAGGCCGCAAAGTGAAACAGCAAGGGCGATGAGATGTTGTAAGGTAGATTGCCCACAATGCGAAGTGGGCGGGGCAGCGTGGCAAAGTCGAATGCCAACGCGTCACCGGCGTGCACCGTCAGCTTACGCTGCGCATCACCCTGCGGATAGTCGTGCTCCAACCGCGCAATAATGTCGCGATCGATTTCAATCACATGCAAATGTTTCAGATGCTTCAGCAGGGGACGCGTCAGTGCGCCAAGCCCGGGACCGATCTCGACCATACAGTCGGCAGGTTCGGGCCGAATCGCCGCGACGATGTCGGCAATGATGTTTTCATCGACCAGAAAATTCTGCCCGAACTTCTTCTTGGCTTTATGACCGCTCATATTTACCCATCTGTGCCGCAAGCTTGATTGCTTCCCGCAAACTACCAACATCTGCTTTCCCGGTTCCCGCCAGATCCAGTGCGGTACCGTGATCCACCGAGGTACGGATAATTGGCAAACCGAGGGTGACATTGACGCCCTGCCCGAAACTCGCGTGCTTGAGTACAGGCAGACCCTGATCGTGATACATCGCCAGCACACAGTCGCATTGCGCCAGCCTGTGTGGCGTGAACAAGCTGTCGGCAGGCAGCGGGGCGCTGACCTCAAAACCCTCAGCTCTCAACTTGTCGAGCACTGGGGACATCACCTCGATCTCTTCGCGCCCCAGATAACCGCCCTCGCCCGCGTGCGGGTTCAGTCCGGCCACGAGGATGCGCGGCCGCTCGATACCGAAACGTCGCTGCAAGTCGCGCCGGATGATGCGCAGCACCTGCTCCAGCAACGGTGCGGCGATCGCATCGGGCACATCCCGGAGCGCGAGGTGAGTCGTCGCCAGCGCCACGCGCATGCCACCACCGACCAGCATCATCACCACCATGGGAGTATCGGTTTGTTCTGCGAGGTATTCGGTATGTCCGGTGAATGGAATGCCCGCATCATTGATGACGCCCTTGTGCACAGGTGCGGTGACCATGCCGGAGAACTCGCCAGACTGGCAACCCTGCAATGCGCGGCGCAATGTCGCCAGCACATAGTGGCTGTTCGCGGCATCCAGCGCCCCCGCGTGACAAGGCACCGCGAGCGGCACATGAACCACCGACAAAATACCAGCCTGCACAGCTTGTCCACAGACATAATCCTGAACCTGCAATGTGATGCCAAGCTGTTCAGCGCGCTGTTGCAACAGGTACTTATCGGCGATAACCACAATTCCTGGGGAAGATGCGCCCAACTGCACACACAAATCAGGGCCTATGCCAGCAGGCTCGCCCGCCGTAATCGCCAGCGGCGCATGCAAGACGGGAATCACCTATTCGACGCGATATTCGATGAACGCGCTATCACGCAACTGGCGTAGCCACTCCTGATACTGCTCATCCGACTTGAATGTGCCGAGAGCCAGGCGCGCCTGCTGACGCTGTTGCTGCTCGCTGATATCGGCATTGCGTCGCTCCTGCACCTGAATCAGATGCCAGCCGAATTGCGATAACGCAACGCCCATCATGCCGGGTTGCAATCGATTCATCGCCGCCTCAAATTCCGGCACCGTCTGGCCCGGCGACAGCCAACCCAAATCGCCCCCCTGCTGCGCGCTGCCATCTTGCGAATAGCGCTTGGCCTGATCCGAAAAATCCGCACCCGCCTCAATACGCGCCTTGATTTCCATCAAACGCTTCTTCGCCACACTCTCCGAGACAACTTCACTGGTCTTGATCAGAATATGACGCGCGTGGGTCTGGGTAATCACTACAGCCGCACTGGCACTGCGTTTTTCCACCAGCTTGAGAATATGAAAGCCGCTCGAGCTTCGCAGTACTGGCGTTGTCTCGCCGGGATGCAGCCCCTGCAATGCATCAAGAAGCGCCGGCGGAATGCGCTCCGCCGAGCGCCAGCCAAGATCCCCCCCTTTGAGCGCATCATTAGCATCGGAATAACCCGCCGAAACCTGTGCAAAATCTGCTCCAGACTGCAATTGTGCCATCGCCTGATCTGCCTTGTTACTTGCCGCCTGAATCATCGCCGCGCTGGCTTGCTCGGGCACCACCACCAGAATATGGGCAAGATGCAACTCATCCTGAACGCCTCCCATCTTGGCCTTGTTGGCCAAATAGCTATCAACCTCGCTATCACTGATTACCAACTTGCTCTCAACCTCGCGTTCCCGTACTCGGGTGGCAACAATTTCCTTGCGTATCTCTTCGCGAAACTTTTTGAAGTCCACGCCCTCCGACTCCAATTTGGCACGAAATTCCTCCACCGAAGGAAAGCCATTTTGTTGAGCAATGCGGTTAATTGACAGATTTAACTGCGCATCTTCCACACGTATGCCGTTTTCCTTGGCGAACTGCTCCAACAGCATGTCGGTGATCATGCGCTCGAGGACTTGCTTCTCCAGCACGTCCGGTTCCGGCAGAGACGTACCCTGCTTGGTCAACTGAAGCATGGTAATGGCCAGGCGCTCATCCAATTCATGACGGGTAATCACATCATCGTTAACCACGGCAACCACGGTATCGATCACGGCAACCTGCCGTTGCGGGTCGGACAAAGCAGCCACCCCGACGGAAGACGTATCGGCGGCATAGGACAGTGACGATGCCAACAAGGCACCAAGCATCAACGGCAATATTATTCGCATCTCGTTTCTTTCATAATCAACGCAGGGGCTGCCGCATTGTATCGACAGATCTCTCGTTCAACTTGGTATAGCCAGTTACACTCTGCTTGAGAATATCCAGCGGATCGGCTCCAACCTTGACGAAATCATTTAATTCCAGCTGTACAAAAACACCGGTATTGGCCTGCTGTGCGCCAACAGTAATGCGTTGCGCTACAAAACGGACTGTCCAGCAGGACTGATTATACTCAAGCCCGCCGATCGCCTCCAGAAGGCGCGCATCCTGCAATGAATAATTCCAGCGACCTACCGCATGCCACCGACCAGATAGCGGCCATTGTGCTGAAATATCGGTTTGACGTAGCGTTCCACGTGCAAAACGATAGCCGAGGTTAAGTACCTTGCCCGCCTCGGGATGATATTGCGCAGCAAAGTTGTAGCGTTGCGTATGCGACTGGTTGGGATCCAGCTGAAACTCGCTGTCCAGCATCCATGCATCCGTAACTCGACCGCTAGCTCCCACCAGAATATCGGATTTATTGGTTGTCGCCGCCGGCGTAACCAGATTGACCTGCGGGGAAGCAAAGCTGAAGCGCTCACCCACCGTCAACCTCAACCGCTCCATCCCATTGGACTGCTCAAGCAAGCGCGAGGACAGTGCCAAAGTAACATGGTTGGCATCGCCGACACGGTCGCTGCCAAAAAAACGATTCTCAGTAAACATTTGAGTAAAGCTGAAATCGGCCTGCGCCGAATCAAAGTTCGGCAACCGACTCTGATCCTGATACGGCACATAAACATAAAAAACGCGCGGCTCAAGCGTGTGCAAATAGCTCCCGCCGAATATATCCCAGTCACGTTCCAGCGCCATTCCACTATCCACGCTCAGCATCGGCAAGGTACGTGAAGTATTGGGTAGCGCAGTCGCATTGTTGGCACCCAACGCATAATGAGTGCTGTGAATTGCCAGTCTGGGCGTTAAATAGAAGGCCTGATCATGAATCAGGGGATAGCTCACGCTGGGATTCAACACCAGTCGCTTCCCGTTCAGCATGGTCGGGTGAGCAAAGTCCACAAACTCACCGTTAAACGCTACGTCTATATTGGAATAATTTTGGCTGCCACTGAGCGTCAGTTGTGGCAACCGCTTGTAAGGCGTCACCACTGGCGCGGCCGGATCCTGCAAGGTCTGGTAGCGTTGCACCCGCAAGGCTGCATTCCACCAGCCACCGCCACTGTAATTTATGACACCTTCCTGCAACAGATGAACCTGCGAAGTGGCATTCACCGAACTGGACAGGTCTCGATAATAATTATCATCCGACACGCGATTCAGATTAAGGTAACCACTCAAACTTTCAGCCAGATTCTGGCTATGCTGGGCTCCGAGACGCATACGGTTGCGCTTGGTCAATATGTCATTGGGCAATAAATCTACATTCAGCTCACCAGCGTAGCCCGGTTCGAGATAACGAAATTCATTATTGAGTTGCACTCCTCGCTTGGCGATCACTCGCGGCGCAATGGTTGCATCCCGGTTCGGTGCGATATTCCAGTAATACGGCAGGGTCAACTCGCTGCCGCCCTGGCTGGTACTCCCCAATACCGGCGCAAGGAAACCCGACTTGCGTTGATCATTGAGCGGAAAGTCCATCCAGGGGGAATAAAGAATAGGAACTCCCTTGAACTGCACCCAAGCATTGCGGGCTACTCCGATCTGCCGCTCACGATCAAGTTCCAGCCCACTCATGTGCAACAACCAATCTTGATTGCCTGCTGGGCAAGTGGTATAGGTCGCATTATCCAACTGAGAATGCAACTTGCCCTGAAAGTGAATGACCTCCGCCGTTCCCCGCGCGTCGTTTTCGATCAAGTAAAACTTCGGCCGCTCCATCGCGCCAATATTGGTATCCAAATTGAGATTCAGGTGCGGCCCACTCATCGTATTTCCGCCCTGATCGACCACCACCGAGCCTTCTGCCTCAAGGTCGCGACTCCCCTGGGAATACAGCAACCGATCAGCACGTATCGATTGACCGCGCTTGCGCAATATTGCATTGCCGGTCGCCTCGATCTGGTCATTCGGCTTCCCCTCCAGACGATCTGCCTCCACGAATGCCGGCGTTTCCTGACTGGGCTCTTCCATCGCCATGAACGTCTTGTCCAGACGCAACTCAATCGAGTCGGCACTCGCGACAGCATTCTGCGCGAACGCACAGAGCAGGGAAATGACGACAGGCTTGAGACGAAACCGCATAACGATGACCAAATGGTAAACTTGCGAGAGTTTACCACCAAGACCACGTGAAAATCCCGATATGCTACGCCAGCAACAACTGACCGAATGGCTGCAAGGCCTGTTTCCAGACACAAAATTCTCCCTTGCACCCGCCTCTGCCGATGCAAGCTTTCGTCGTTATTTTCGCGTCACCTTCAAGGAAGGACCGACGCTGATTGCAATGGATGCGCCGCCGCAGCACGAGGATTGCCGCCCCTTCCTGCATATCGCCAAGCTGTTCAAGGATGCGGGAACCCATGTCCCGCATATCCATGCTCAGAATCTGAATCAGGGATTTTTACTGCTTTCCGACCTCGGTAGTGTCACCTACGCGCAGGCACTGGCCGATGGCGATATCGGCAACGCCCGCCGCCTGTATGGCGCGGCAACCGACGCGCTGATTAAAATTCAGCTCGCCTCACGCAAAAATGAACTGCCCAGCTATGACGAAGCACTGTTGCGCCGCGAACTGAACCTGTTCCCAGAATGGTATATCGCCAAACATCTGGGCGTCACACTCACCGACAAGCAAACCGCCAAGCTGAACGAAGTCTTCGACCGTATCGTTGCCAACAACCTCGCACAACCTGGAACGTATGTGCATCGGGACTACCATTCGCGTAACTTGATGGTTACCGAACCCCCTCTCCTCAATCCGCCCCCGCACACAATCGAGGGAGCCAGTGAGAAAAGTGATTTTCTATCTTCGCCCGGCATCCTTGATTTCCAGGATGCGGTCTATGGGCCCATCACCTACGATCTGGTTTCGCTATTCAAGGACGCCTATATCGGCTGGGAAGAAGCCCACATCATCGACTGGCTCATCCTCTATTGGGAAAAAGCGCGCAAAGTCGGCCTACCGGTACACGCCGACTTTGGCGACTTTTATCGCGACTACGAATGGATGGGCGTGCAACGCCATATCAAGGTGCTGGGCATCTTCGCCCGTCTGTGTCACCGGGACGGCAAGGATGGTTACCTGAAGGACATGCCATTAGTGATGCACTACCTGCGCGCCGCCTGCGAACGCTACATTGATCTCAAGCCGCTGCTAAATCTGCTGAAGGAACTGGAGCCGGGCGACGAGCAAGAGGGATACACCTTTTGAAAGCGATGCTGCTTGCCGCGGGCCGTGGCGAACGCATGCGCCCGCTCACCGACCATACGCCCAAGCCGCTGTTGCCGGTGGGTGGCAAACCCATCATCGTCTGGCACATCGAACAGCTGGTGCGCGCTGGCATTACCGACATCGTCATCAACCATGCCCACCTCGGCCTACAGATTGAAGCCACACTGGGCAACGGCAGCCAGTTCGGCGCGAACATCGTCTATTCGCCCGAGGTCAGCGCGCTCGAAACCGCCGGTGGCATCGCCAATGCATTGCCGCTTTTACTCCCCGCCCTCACCGGCGAGGGCGGGGGAAATGACGAAGGCGAACCCTTCGCCGTCATCAACGGCGACATTTTCTGCGACTACGACTTTGCGCAACTGGCCGCACACGCAGCAGTGCTAAAAACTAGTAGCGACAGTGCCCACCTGGTACTGGTAAACAATCCTGACCACCACCCCAACGGCGACTTTTTACTCGCCAGAAGCCGCATCGTCCCACTCACCCCTAACCACTCACCACTTCCCGCATTACTAACCTTCAGCGGCATCGGCCTCTATCGCCCTTCATTGTTCACGCATATTCCGCGCGGTAGCGTCGCGCCGCTGGCGCCGTTGCTGCGCGCACAGATCGCCGCAGGCCGTGTCAGCGGTGAGCACCATTCCGGCTGGTGGGTTGATGTTGGCACACCGCAACGTCTCGCCGAACTCGACAGCCGCTTGCGTACACGACAGAATGCGCCATGACTTTTGATTCCGCCCCCCATATCCAACGCCGCGCACGCCTGCTGGAAAAAATACAGCACGGCATCGCCGTCATTCCGACCTCGCCAGAAGTGGCGCGCAACGGAGACACGCATTACGAATTCCGCCATGACAGCAATTTTTATTACCTGACCGGCTTCGATGAACCGGAGGCGGTACTGGTGCTGATTTCAGGTGACCAGCCGCAGAGCATTCTGTTTTGCCGCGACAAAAATCCCGAGCGCGAAATTTGGGATGGCTACCGTCTCGGCCCCGAAGCCGCGCCTGAAGACCTCGGCGTTGACGTCGCGCACCCCATAGAGTTGCTCGACGAAAAGTTGACCGGACTGATGGGCAACCAGCGCACTCTGTTCTATCCGCTGGGGAACGATGCCAGCTGGGATCAGCGCCTGCTTAAACTGCGCACCGCCGTGCAGGCTAAAATTCGCAGCGGCGTGCGCGCGCCGGATGAAGTGCGCGATGTGCGCGCCCTGCTCCATGAAATGAGATTATTCAAGGACCCGCATGAACTGAACATCATGCGCCGCGCCGCCGACATTTCCACTCAGGCGCACGCGCGCGCAATGCGTTTCGTTCGCCCCGATCAATACGAGTACGAAGTCGAAGCGGAACTGCTGCACGAATTCTGCCGCCACGGCGCGCGTCACCCCGCCTACACATCTATTGTCGCCTCCGGCGCTAATGCCTGCGTACTGCATTATGTGAATAACAACGCACTACTCCAGAACGGTGACCTGTTGCTAATCGATGCGGGCTGCGAGCACAGGGGCTACGCCTCCGACATCACCCGCACGTTTCCGGTGAACGGGCGCTTCTCACCCGCCCAAAAGGATGTCTACGAAATCGTGCTGGCGGCTCAAACCGCCGCGATAACAGCCGCCCAGCCTGGGGCGCTCTGGGAAGCACCGCATACCGCCGCCCTGCATGTTCTCGCGCAGGGTTTTATCGATCTCAAACTTTGCCATGGCAGCGTGGACGAAGTGCTGGAAACGGAGAGCTACAAAAAGTTCTATATGCACCGCACCGGCCACTGGCTAGGCATGGACGTGCACGACGTCGGCGACTACAAGATCGCTAACGAATGGCGACCGCTGCAAGACGGCATGACACTGACGGTCGAGCCCGGCTGCTACATCCGCCCTGCCGATGATGTGCCTATGGAACTGTGGAACATCGGCATCCGCATCGAAGACGATGTGCTGATTACGGCTAATGGCAATAAAGTATTGACCGAAGCCGCTCCCAAGACCGTGGCACAAATCGAGGAGACCATGCGCCATGACTAATCAATCCAGCACCATTGAACATTGTGACATCGGCATCATCGGCGGTGGCCCGGTCGGGGCCGCGCTGGCGCTGGCGTTGCGCGACAGCGGCCTGAACATCCGCGTACTGGAAGCGCGCAAGGCCGATACGGCAAGCAGCGATGCTCGCGCGCTGGCGCTGTCCTGCGGCAGCAAACTGCTGCTCGATCGCCTCGGCGTGTGGACCGCACTCAGCCCGATCTCGCCCATCCGCACCATCCATGTCTCGCAACGTCACAGCTTCGGTCGCACGCTGTTGCGCGCCGCCGATCTGAATGTGCAGGAACTCGGCTATGTGCTGCCCTATCCGGTATTGCAGGATGCGCTGGATCAGGCCATGCGCCACTCCGCCGCGACCGTTATCTACGGCGCCCAGGTCACCGGTCTGCAAGGTGAGTCAGGCAACGCCGTAATACGTTACCGCCACGACAACACCGAACTCGAACTGCATGCCCGCCTTGCCGTGGTTGCCGACGGCGGCAGGCTGCTGGCTGAGCAATATCCGCCCGAAGTGCGCGACTACGGCCAGAGTGCGGTCATCACCCATGTCACCTGCTCCGATCCTAAAGTCGATACTGCCTTCGAGCGCTTCACCACCCAGGGCCCGCTCGCACTACTCCCCTATCGCGATGGTTACGAATTGGTGTGGACCGCGCCGCACGAACGCGCACAGGAAATGCTGGGCTGGAGAGATGAAAAATTTCTTGCCGAACTACACCAACACTTCGGCGACCGCGTGGGCAACTTCACCGGCGTAGGCCAGCGCACCAGCTTCGCGCTGGGCCTGAAACGCGCGCCACAACAAACCCCGATGCCGCACACCGTATTGCTGGGCAACGCCGCACAAACCCTGCATCCGGTTGCCGGACAAGGCTTCAACATGGGCGTGCGCGACGCGTGGGAACTGGCACAGGAAATCCTTGATGTGGCGCCTGAGGAACTGGGCAACGAAGCCATGCTCGCTTCCTACCGTAAAAGCCGCCGCACCGACCGCGAGATTGGCATCTGCTTCACCGACGGACTGGTGAACCTGTTCTCTAACGACCTGCCGCTCCTCTCTCCCGCCCGCGCCGCCGCGCTGACCGCACTGGACATCCTGCCGTTCGCCAAAAAGTTTGTGGCGAAGCGAATGATGTTTGGGGCGAATGGCTGAGAGGCAGGATACGCTATTCAGGGCCGAGGTGGCCGACTTATAACTGTTGGTTAGTAACCGCTGCACTACAGGATTGAGGAGTGAGCTGGCGGGTCGGATTTCAGCCCAACTTTACGCCGCGGGGAAATTGCAAGACGGATACTAAACTTCAACGTAACACCATCGATCCACCAAGGGCTAACGCGAAAACCAAGCGCAGACACCGCGACCACATCGGGATGCTCGGTGGCGAGATCATCCGACGGCGTCACGAGGATCCTGCATCTCGCAAACAACGAATCAAGACGCGGCTCCTCAATCTCATCGAGGAAGAAGGCGGCCCACCCATCTGGCCGCGCATCACCGAGTGTGAACAGAGCTTGTTCGATGCCACTTGCAGGAAGTTTATCGATTCCTCCAGCAGACTAAAATCCCTTAAATTGCCGTCAGATTACCCACGAATTTCCCCGGCGAGCCTAATTTTTTTTAAAGCGCTGTCGTGTGAATATTGTGGCCTCTTCAATCCGCCGCTGGCAACCTGATCGTATACTGCCCCGACTTCTCATCGCGCACGACGACCAACAGTTTGCGGCTTTGGGCATCTTCCACCAGTTCCTTGAACGAGCGATAGCCGTAATAGGATTCGGTGAAACCCGGCTTGCGGCGCTGCATGGTGCTCTTGACCATCGAACCCCAGATTTTTTCGTCGGAACCCCGCTCGGAGATCAGGCCTTCCACGGTCTCGACCAGGAGCTCCAGCACCTCCAGTCGCTTGTCTTCGGGAGGCTTGGTTTCGACCGGTTTAACTACTCCTAGTTTCACCGCCGGTTTTCTCGCGGCCGTCTTCTTCGCTTCCTGCACGCGCACCAAGTCATCGTAGAAAATAAATTCGTCGCAATTCGCACTGAGCAGATCGGAGGTCGAATCCTTCACGCCGATGCCGATCACGTATTTGTTGTTCTCACGCAATTTTGAGACCAGCGGAGAAAAATCGGAGTCGCCGCTGATGATGACGAAGGTGTCCACATGGGCCTTGGTGTAGCAAAGGTCGAGGGCATCGACCACCATGCGGATGTCGGCGGAGTTCTTGCCGCTTTGTCTCACATGCGGGATCTCGATCAGCTCGAAGGCGGCCTCGTGCATGGTGGCCTTGAATTCCTTGTAGCGATCCCAGTCGCAATAGGCTTTTTTGACTACGATGCTGCCTTTCAGCAGCAGTCGTTCCAGCACTTTCTTAATGTCGAACTGTGCGTATTTGGCATCGCGCACACCCAGCGCAACGTTCTCGAAGTCGCAGAACAACGCCATGTTGGTGATTTCAGCCTGACTTGCCATGCTCCACCTCCGTTGATACAAGACGGGAAAAACTCTTATCCGCAGCTTACACAGATTTAATATCTATGTCCGTAACGGCTCCGCAACTAAGCAGCAATACAATTGCTGTTTTTTCGCCTTTATTCGAACGAATCTACATACGACAACTTTACAGCACTTTACCCGGATTCATCAGTCCCTGCGGATCGAGCGTGCGCTTGATGCTGCGCATCAGCTCCAGCTCCAGCGGGCTCTTGTAATGAGTGATCTCCTCGCGCTTAAGCTGGCCCAATCCGTGTTCGGCACTGATGCTGCCGTTTAGCTCGGCCACCACGGCATAAACGATGCGATTGACCTCGTGCTCGCGCTGCTCGATGAAGTCTGTGTTCTGCGCGGCATCCAGCATGGAGATGTTGTAATGAATGTTGCCATCACCCATGTGACCGAAAGCAACAATGCGGATGCCGAGAAACGCTGCGCGCAACGAATCACTGGCCAGCGCGATGAACTCCGCAACGTGACTCACCGGTACGGCCACATCATGCTTGATGCTCACGCCCTCAAGCTTCTGCGCCTCGCTGATGTTCTTGCGCAACTTCCACCAGCGTTCAGCCTGCGCTGTATCCGATGTGACGGTATATTCGAGCACACCATCTTCGAACATTTCCAGCGCTGCACTCAACGCGGCATCCAGCGGCGCATCCAACACGTCAGCCAGCTGGGTAATAACAATCCATTCCTGCTTGTCGGCGAACGGCTCATCCGTGCCGGGAATGTGCTTGAACACCAGCTCCAGACAGGAGCGCGACACAATCTCGAAACCGCCGATCTTGTCACCGCAGGTCGCACGCAAGTGCGCAAGCAGGGCAACGGCGGCCGCCGGATCACGCACCACGATGCAGGCCGTCGCCACCGACTGCGGGCGCGGATACAGCTTGAGCACAGCGGCGGTGATGATACCCAGCGTGCCTTCCGCACCAATGAACAGATGCTTCAGGTCGTAGCCGGTGTTGTCTTTGCGTAATGCGCGCAGGCCCTCCCAAATACGCCCGTCGGGCAGCACGACTTCCAGCCCCAACACCAGATCGCGGGCATTGCCGTAGCGCAGTACGCCAATTCCGCCGGCATTGGTGGATAGATTTCCGCCGATCTCGCAATGTGGTGCGATCGCGGTAAGCCCCAGCGGAAACAACCGATTTACCTGCTCTGCCGCTTCATACAACGCCGCCAGTTTGCAGCCTGCTTCGACAGTGAGCGTGTAGTTATTGGCATCCACCTCGCGGATGCGAGCCATACGCGACAGGTTGATAACAATCTGCCGCGACTCGTCCGCCAGCGGAACGGAAGCTCCGCACAAGCTGGTATTTCCGCCCTGAGGTACGATAGCAATGTTTTTTTCGGCGCAAAGCTTCACAACCGCGCTGACCTGTTGCGTATCGGACGGAAACACCACCGCCAGTGCCTGACCCGAATAACGGCCGCGCCAATCCGTACAATAGGGCGAGGCATCCGCTCCAGACAGTACGGCATCGCTACCTGCGATGGCAGCAAGAGCGTCGATCAGACGGATATCGGTTTGCATGAGCGTTCAGTCCATCGACGGCGTGTGCGCTTTGATTGTGCGCATCGGCATGATCCACATCTGATACAGCGAGGTGAAGATCATGATCGTCGACGCGAGGCTATAGCCAAATCCACCGATGATCACCAGCCAAGCGAAGTTGGGATCCAGCTTGGTCAGCCACCAAGAAATGACGTCCAGCATCAGAAAACCGAATGGCGTAAAGATTAGGATTGCCTTGAACCTCGGCGAGAATCCGACCGCATAGGTGAAAATCCAGCCGACAAAGAAGAAGATGAAGGAGACGCCAAACAGATGAATATGGGACACGCGAGTCAGGGTCGCAAACGATTGCCCCTCATCACGTTTCGTCATTTGGTCCATCACCGTTTTGTCGCCGATATTCACCAAGCCCGGCATGTTTTCATGGCACGGTCCGCAATACTGGTCCACCTGCGGCTTGATGCTGTCCACCCATTCCCCCGCAGGGGCGCCGGCATGCGCCCACTTGATCAGGGCCATCCGCACTTCGGCCGGCGCATTGTCTTTCATCGATCCGTAAAGCTTGGACTCCAGCTTGGAGGCATCGCCGCCGTCATGATTACCGTGATAGCTGTACACGATATCGTCCACCGATAGTCCGGGCTTGCCGTCCGCCATACCGTGCGTCAGCATGATTTGCACTCCGGCCACCAGCAAACCCAAACCAATGGTCAGTAAATATCCGGTAAATAGCGTTTTGAGCGGCAAGCCTAGGTCGGCCAGTGTAAATCGCTGCAAGTCCTTCATTTGTGCATTCCTTCTAATTGATTAACGCGCATTATATCGCTCCGCACTGCAGATACAGGTAATGCGTCAAAACTCCTGCGGGTCCACATCCAGTGACCAGCGCAACTTCTGACCCGGCAACGCATCCAGCGCTGGTTGCCAGGCGCGCAAGAACTGCTGCAATGCTTTTCTTGTTGCGCCCTGAATCAGCAATTGCGCACGCACATGATTGGCTCTCCGCGCCAGTGCCGCAGGGACCACGCCCAGGATTTCCACTTCGCACTGCATTGCCACCGCCGCACTCCGCGCCTGATTGAGAAAAGCAAATACCTCGTTCTCCTGCCGGCCTTCCGCACGCAACATGGCCTGAAACATGAATGGCGGAAAGCCGGCCATTTGTCGCTCGGCAAGTTGCGAAGCGGCGAATCCATCGAAGTCGTGCCGTTGCAATGCGCGATACAACGGATGGTCGGGAAACGCGGTCTGAATCAGTACCTCGCCCGGCTTGTCGGCACGCCCTGCTCGTCCCGCCACCTGGGCCAGCTGCGCAAACAATCGCTCCGGTGCGCGGAAGTCGCTGCTGTATAGCGCACTGTCCGGATTCAGCACCCCGACCAGCGTCAACGACGGGAAGTCATGACCTTTGGCGAGCATTTGCGTACCGACCAGAATATCCACTTCATTAGCATGTATCTGTTCACGCATCGTCTGCCAAGCGCGTTTATTGCGGGTGCTGTCACGATCGACGCGCAAAATGCGCGCCTCGGGGAAGCGCTCCTGCACCACCTCCTCGACGCGTTGAGTGCCGCTACCAACTGGCTGCAAATCGGCGTTACCGCAACTCGGACAGGCGTTCGGTACCCGCGCCTGATGCCCGCAATGATGGCAACGCAACCGCCGATCCTTCAAGTGCAGCACCAGCTTTCCCGCACAGTTTGGACAGTCTGAAAGCCAGCCGCAGCCGGTACACATCAGTACCGGTGCATAACCGCGCCGGTTAACGAACAACAGACTCTGTTCATTACGGGCGATGCGCTGCTCAATCTCGCGCAACAAATTTTCGCTGATGCCGTGATGCATGACCGTCTGATTGATGTTTACGCAGCGAACCGCCGGCAGCGTGGCGGCGGCCAGCGCACGTCCACTCAACGTGAGCATCCGATAGCGCCCGCTCTGCGCACTGTAATAACTCTCCAGCGAGGGCGTGGCCGAACCCAGCACAATGGACACGCCGCGCTGGCTGGCGCGAAAAATCGCCACATCGCGCGCCGAATAGCGCAGGCCATCCTGCTGCTTGAACGAGGTATCGTGCTCCTCATCGACGATGATCAGTGCCAGCTTCGGCAGTTCAGCGAACACCGACAAGCGGGTACCGAGCACAATCTGCGCCGCCCCGCTCTGCGCCGCTTGCCAGTTACTCAAGCGTTCGCCCTCGCTCAATCCGCTGTGCAGGCTGGCAAATGATGTACCGGGAAAACGACTGCGAAAATATTGCTCAAGTTGCGGCGTAAGGTTGATCTCGGGCACCAGCAGCAGCACTTGCCCACCATGTTGCAGCACATGATGCATCAGGTGCACATACACCTCGGTCTTGCCGCTACCGGTAATACCGTGCAGCAAGAAGCAGCCGTACCCCGGTGTCGTAGTGACCGCATCCACCGCAACCTGTTGCTCGACCGTCAGGCTATGCGCATTGACCAGCGCGTGCTCGACAATGGTCGGCACCTCATCGCAATGCTCGATATAACCCAGTTCCAGCAACGCCCTTAACTGCGGGCCCACGGTCGCCGATAAATCCTTGAGTTTTAACAGGCTGGCCGGGCCCGTGCTCAGACGCGCAAGCAAGCGATGTTGCACGACTTTGCGTTTGGGAAAATCATCGAGATTCAGCGATGCGCCAGATGCGCTCAGCCGATAATTTTGCGGCGGTTTGACCGCCAGAGGCTTGTCCGAACGCAGACGTGTCGGCAATGCGGAAAGCACAACCTGACCGATGGGATGCCGATAATAATCGCTGCAAAATCGCAACAAGTCGAGCAACTCCGCTGACAGTGGAGCACCATCTTGCAACAGCTGAACCACCGGCTTGATACGCTCCGCCGCCATATCGGAACTGGCGGCACATTCGATTACCACTCCGACCATTTGCCTGCGCCCGAACGGCACGATCACACGTTGGCCGGGTACGGCTTGAGCCTCCGTCGAATAATCAAACAGAACAGGCAGGGGAATATCGAGAGCGACACGGACGATGGACATAGGCTGCGATTGTCGCAGAAATGCGGGCCGCAGGAACTGGCTTCGCACATAGCGTTGCCGTTTGCAGACAACGGAACGCCATCATGTAACTATACAAAAACAATGAGCCCGAATACTGCGCCCTTAGGCAGCCGTATTCGGGCCCAGCGTGAGACGTGTTAACGCAACAGAGTCAGTACGTTGTTCGGCAACTGGTTAGCCTGGGCCAGCATCGCCGTACCCGCTTGTTGCAGAATCTGGTTGCGGGTGAGCTGTGCAGTCTCGGCCGCGAAGTCAGCATCCTGAATCCGGCTACGTGCAGCGCTCAGATTCTCCGATGAGGTCTGCAGGCTGACGATGGCATTGCTAAAGCGGGACTGCATCGCGCCAAAGGCGGATCGTTGAGTACTTACGTTCGACAGGGCGGCATCAACCAAGGCAATGGTGCGGGTCGCACCGGCTACGCTGGAGATGTCGATTTGACTGACTTTCTGCAACTGGGCCCCTGCGGTCGCGGCAGTGAAAAAGTCCGTAGTGTTGGCAACGGCTGACAATCCAAAGGACTTGTCGGAGTCAAGTGTGAGTTGACCGGTTCCAACTGCGGTAGCACCACCAGCAACCGATGTACCAAAAGTGGCGGCGGCCGAACCTGCATTACCGACCAGCGTAATGTTGCTACCGGTGGCATTGGTCAACGTCAGGCCGGTACCCGCAGCATTCAACTGAGCGGTGACGCCCGTGCTGGAGGATACGTCGTTGAAGGCTTTAATGGCCGAAGCTAGACCATCAGAATCTGCAGCCGCGCCAGTCGAGAAGGAAACGGCCACTGCGGTCGTATTATCGGAAGTGAGGTTCAGGCTGAAGGAGCTACTAACGGCCAGCGCAGTTAAATCAATTTCTGTTCGTGCTGATGCCGATACGCCGGTAGCGCCGGTTTGTGCATTGATTTGCGTGGCTACCGTCTTGGCCGAAGCGCCTGGGACGGCAGTGATGGTTGCAGAGCCTGCGGCACCGTTAACCGTGAAGGCACCACCAGCTACGCGGCTTGATGCTGCGGCAGTGGATGCGATGGAGTTTGCCGTGCTACCCACGGTCAAGTCACCCGCTCCGTTGCTAGTAGTTGCTACTGTTGAGCCGATACGGAAGTTGCCGTAGTTGGCGGTGCGGAAATTGGCAGTGCTGGCCGAGATGGTTTGATTGGCGTTGGCGCCCACCTGAAACACCGAGGTGCCGGCCGTGCCGTCCAGAATATTCAGACCATTGAACTGAGT
>JBBQXA010000014.1:0-29047 GCA_038210095.1 Burkholderiales bacterium | reverse complement strand
GGGCAATCCGAAATCAGCAGCAGTATCTGCTCGTCTTTCAGGTCGTTGACCACGCGTTTTGCGCCCAGCAACGGAGCCGGGCAGCTTAGGCCGCGCAGGTCCAGCGTTACATTGGCGTGCAAGTCTTTTGGATTCATGTCTGTAGTCCCGTTGGTTGCTGAAACGTATTAATAGCCGCCCTTGCCATAGGGTTGCGGCAGGCCAGCAACTTTCGCAGCCTGCTTGGCCGGGCCGAGAGGAAACAAGTCGTAGAGTGCCTTGCTGTCGGCTTCCGGCCAGAATTCGCAGACGCCTTTGAGCATGTTGCGGAAATTGGGCGTTGCAGCGTTCTCGCGAAATTGCTCACGCATGTAGTTGATGACGTCCATATGTTTGGGGGTCAGTTCCAGGTTTTCAGCCGCAGCGATCACGCTTACAGCTTCATCACTGAAGTCCGCTTCCAGCAAAAAACCTTCGGCGTCAGTTTCCAGTTCGTTTCCAGCGATCATGTATCCCATTGTTGTTCTCCTCTGATTGTGTAAAAAGGTTATCGCAATTCAGTCATCGTCCAAACCGGTGATGACTTTGTAGGGTACAAATACTCCACATCCGAATTGGCGTCCCTCACCCAGTCCGGCGTACTGCAACTTCAACGATGCATCCAGTTTAAGGTCGTGAATAACTAGACTGTAGCCACTGATGGCGCGCGTTTCATCACCAATACGGCGGCGCATGCCGCAAATCAGGTTGCAAGCGATGTTCAATTCGTCGAGGCGGGCGCGAACGCTATCCATGAAGACGATTTCCTCTTCGTCGCAGGCAACTTGCTGGGCATGCAGGGTCGGATAGGGGGTGAGTTTGCGTATCCGGGTTGCACCCAGTTGCAATGTGCTGTCAGCCAGCTCAAGCGTCTGCCCGGCAAGGGTGGCGGCCAGTTGATCTGAAAGCGAGGTGGGCACGCGCAGCACAAGTTTGGCGCGTTTGGGCAAAAGCCCTATGGACTCATCGGCCAGCCGCAATGGCAAAATTCCGATCCGCGGGTCTGCGGACAGTGCGGGGGTGAGCGTCAACAGGGAATCCCATAAGACAAAAGGATAGTTCGACGGAAGCAGACTGCCGCCGATGTCCAGAGAAAGCTCGACCATGTCTGCGGGCTTGTCAGTCATGGGGCGATTTCTCCAGCCGGCTGGCCTGCTGCCCAGTCTTGCATGGCCTGCGCCCATTGTTGTGCCGTGGCCGGATCAATGTCGAATATGGTGAAGCGCTTTCCTTCGCGGATGCGAATGCGCAACAGGCTCATGCCGCCCTCGGCATGGTCTATCTGTTGCAACTCGATTTCCTGGCCGCCCAGAGGCACTTTGAATCGGGTTAACTCGCTGGTTTGCGCCATTAGATTTCCTTGTAAGTGCGCGGCTACGCGCGCGCATGTATTTGCGCCTTTTACGGTCGCGACTAGTCTATCCGCAATTCATAGGGCAATGAAATACTACTGGGGGAAGGTGCTGCCCCACCCATAAGGGTTATAGCGGGTAGTTGCTCAGGGTAATGGAACGTCAGGGGTATGCGCCGTAGTATTCGCAGAGGTGAAGGCCTGAGGTTTCAAATTTCGGGCGGCTCGCGAAGAACTTAAAAACAAGCGCGACCCAATTCAAATTATCAAAATTTAAGGATCCCGTCTCTGCCGGGTCAATCAATGTTTGTCTGCAGTAAGAGTTTCGGACAACGCGACTGAAAGGAAGATTATGGCTAAGAAGATGCATGATACCCCAAACCTCGACCAGCTCGAGACTGGACCATGGCCCAGTTTTGTAACCGGTTTGAAGGATCTGGCCAAAGACAAGGATTACGTAGTTGACCTGTTGGGGCAGCTGGAAGAGTCATACAAGACGCGCAAGGGATACTGGAAGGGCGGCACTGTTGGTGTATTCGGCTATGGCGGCGGTGTTATTCCTCGCTTTACCGAGCTGAAGAATGCAGACGGCACGCCGAAGTTCAAGGATGCGGCTGAATTCCATACGCTGCGTATCATGCCTCCGGCAGGCATGCACTACGATACCGATACACTGCGTCAGTTCTGCGATCTGTGGGAGAAGCATGGTTCCGGTCTGATTGCGTTCCACGGCCAGTCCGGCGACATCATGTTCCAAGGAGCAACCACCGAGAATGTGCAGAAGGCATTCGACGAGCTGAACGAGATGGGTTTTGATCTCGGCGGCGCGGGTCCGGCTGTGCGGACTTCGATGTCCTGTGTAGGCGCGGCACGTTGCGAGCAGTCTTGCTACGACGAGGCCAAAACACATCGCGCAGTTATCAACACATTCTTGGACGATATCCATCGTCCATCCCTGCCATACAAATTCAAATTCAAGTTCTCCGGCTGTCCAAACGATTGCATGAACTCGGTGCAGCGTGCCGACATGGCGGTAATCGGAACATGGCGTGACAACATCCGCACCGATGAAGTGCTGGCGAAGAAGTGGTTTGCCAAGCACGGCATGGACGAGCTGGTGAATGACGTGGTTGCGCGTTGTCCAACCAAGACTTTCCAGTTGAAGGAAATCAAGAACGTCAAGAAGAGCGATAGCATCTCCAGCGTGGCGGTCAGCGACACTCATGCAGTCGAGATCGACAACCGCGATTGCGTACGCTGCATGCACTGCATCAACGTGATGACCGGCGCATTGGCTCCCGGTAAGGATAAGGGCGCTACCGTGCTGGTTGGCGGTAAGAGCCACCTGAAAATCGGCGGCCTGCTGGGTACTGTAATTCTGCCATTCATCAAGCTGGATACCGATGAGGGCGTGGAGAAGCTGGTTGATTTCGCGCAGCGCACGATCGACTTCTTCGCTGAAAACGCGCTTGAACACGAGCGTACCGGCGAGATGATCGAGCGTATCGGTCTGGCTAACTTCCTCGAAGCAATGGAGGTTGATGCCGATCCTGCGATGGTTAACTCGCCACGCATGAATCCATACGTCCGTACCGACGGTTGGGATGACGAAGTCGCCAGGATCAACGCCCAGAAATTGAAAAAGCAGCAAGCTGCCTGAGGAGATAAAACATGAATGCACCCGTGCAAATGCGTAAGCCGAAAGAAACCGGCGTACCAGACAACAAGAAATATCTGCACCCGTTGTTTGCCAAGAACTACGGCGACTGGAAATATCATGACCGTCCACGTCCGGGCGTGCTGCATCACGTAGCCCACGGTGGCGACGAGGTGTGGTCTGTGCGTGCCGGAACCCAGCGTCAGATGGATGTGGGCACAATTCGCAAGCTGTGCGACATCGCCGACAAGTTTGCCGAAGGCCGAGTACGTTTCACCATTCGTTCGAACATCGAATTCATGGTGTCCAAGGAGAGCATGGTTGCTCCGCTGATCGCAGAGCTGGGCAAGCATGGCTTCCCGGTTGGCGGTACGGGTAACTCGGTCACCATGATTGCCCACACTCAGGGGTGGTTGCACTGCGACATTCCCGGGACTGATGCGTCGGGTGTGGTGAAGGCGCTGATGGACGATTTGCATGAAGAATTTTGTCGTGAGGAAATGCCGAATCGTGTGCATATTTCGACTTCATGCTGCGAAATCAACTGCGGTGGTCAGGCCGATCTGGCGATCATTGTTCAGCACACCAAGCCGCCAGTCATCAATCACGACCTAGTTGCCAATGTGTGTGAGCGTCCAACCGTTGTAGCGCGTTGCCCGGTTGCTGCGATTCGTCCGGCTATGGTTAACGGCAAGCCGTCACTGGAAATCGATGAGTCCAAATGTATGTGCTGTGGCGCTTGCTACCCTCCCTGCCCGCCTATGCAGATCAACGATCCGGAGTTTTCCAAGCTGGCGATCTGGGTGGGCGGAAAGAACTCCAACGCGCGCGGTAAGCCGACCTTCATGAAAATGGTGGCGTCCGGTCTGCCGAACAATGCGCCGCGCTGGCCTGAAGTTGGTGCAGCAGTGAAAAATATCCTGACCGTGTACAAGGAAGACGCGCGTCCTTGGGAGCGTATCGCTGACTGGATCGACCGTATCGGCTGGCCGCATTTCTTCGAGAAGACAGGTCTGCCATTCACCAAGTACCTGATTGACGATTGGCGCGGTTCACGTGCCAACCTCAACTCTTCCACCCACATTCGTTTCTGAGCTGAGGGAAAGATATGAAGTTCGGTATCGTAGTCAACGAGGGGCCGTATCAGCATCAGGCAAGCGACACCGCTTACCTGTTTGCGAAGGCGGCAATCGAGAAGGGGCACGAAGTATGGCGCGTGTTCTTCTATCACGATGGTGTCAACAATGCGTCGAAGCTGACCGAGCCACCACAGGATGATCGCCACATTGTGAATCGCTGGACCAAGCTGGCCGAGGAGCACAAGGTAGATCTGGTGGTTTGCGTTGCGGCCGCGTTGCGGCGCGGCATCAAGGAGGAAAACCTGGCACAGGGGTTCCGTATCTCCGGCCTGGGGCAACTGGTGGAAGCGGGCGTGAAGTGTGATCGTCTGTTGACCTTCGGCGATTGAGGAGAACGATATGAGTGATGTGAAAAAATTCATGTTCGTGAACCGCAAAGCACCTCACGGCACGATCTATGCGCTGGAGTCGCTGGAGGTGGTGTTGATCACCGCAGCGTTTGATCAGGATGTCTCACTGGTATTCATGGATGACGGTGTCTACCAGTTGAAAAAGGGACAGCAGACCAAAGGAATCGAAACCAAGAACTTTTCGCCCGCGTATCGCGCGCTGGAAGGTTACGACATCGAGAAGTTGTATGTCGAAAAGGAATCGATGGAGGCCCGCGGTCTCGGCGAGGAAGATTTGCTGGTGGATGTTGTGGTGTTGAGCCGCGCTGAAATGGGCGAACTGATGGACCAGCAAGACGTGGTCTTGAGTTTCTAAGGGGGAACATATGTTGCATATTATCAATAAGTCCCCGCTGACCAATGCCGCGCTTGATAGCTGTCTGCGTGTTGCTCAGTCCGGCGATATTCTGCTGATCGAAGACGCCGTCGTCGCGGCAACTAAAGGCAATGCTTATGAAGCCAAGTTGCGCGAGGCGATGGGAAGTTTGAAGGTCTACGTGTTGCAGCCAGACCTTGATGCACGCGGCTTGGCCGATCGTCTGATTGAAGGTGTTTCATCCGTGGACTACGGCGGCTTTGTAGAACTGACTACAGCCAATAAAAACTGCCAATCTTGGCTTTAATCTGAACTTAAAAGGAGAAATACGATGTCAAGTATCGAAGTTAACGGCAAGTCCTATGAAACAGATGAAGAGGGTTACCTGCTTGACCTGTCCGAGTGGACAGTTGATGTTGCAAATTACATCGCGGGTACCGAGAGCATTGATATGACTGACGCGCATTGGGAGGTGATCAATTTCCTGCGTGAATATTTCGAGGAATACCAGATTGCTCCGGCCGTTCGCGTACTGACCAAGGCGATCGGTAAGAAATTCGGCGCCGAGAAAGGTACCAGCGAGTACCTGTACGGTTTGTTCCCGTACGGTCCGGGCAAGCAGGCGTGCAAGATCGCCGGTCTGCCTAAGCCTACTGGCTGCGTGTAAGAGGCGGGATTTGGGATTTTGGAATTAGGAGTTGGTAATGCGACTCCTTGATTCCAGGTTCCAAATTCTAAATCCAAAATTAAAACCCTGGATTTTCAAATCCAAAATACTAGATCCAAAATCCTGATATGAGCACTTTGTTCGCAATTCTGTTTTACCTTGCAACCTTGTTGTTTGTCGTGGGATTGTTCTACCACATCAGCATTTACGCACGGACTCCCGCGCCGCTTAAGATACCTACTACACCGGCACCGACAACAACAAGCGGGGTGGTGTTGCGCATGACGCGCGAAGTGGTGTTCTTTGAAAGCTTGTTCAAGGCTAATTTGTGGATATGGGCTTTGGGTTGGTTGTTTCATGCCAGCATGGCACTGGTTGTCTTGCGCCATCTGCGCTATTTCACTGATCCCGTATGGGGTTGGGTCGAATTCATACAGCCGTTCGGAATCTACGCGGGCATCACCATGCTGCTAGGGCTGTGCGGTTTGTGGGCACGCCGACTTTTTGTCGAGCGTATTCGTTATATTTCCACACCTTCCGATCACTTGATGTTGGTTTTGCTGATAGGTATCGCAGGCACAGGTCTGCTGATGAAGTTTGTCGCGCATACCGATGTGATCGCGGTGAAGACTTTCTTCCTGGGCTGGATGCAATTCAGCATTCATACCCTGCCGGCAGATGTATTGCTGATAGTGCATCTGTCATTGGTTTCACTGCTTCTGGCGATCTTCCCGATCAGCAAGCTTCTCCATGCGCCAGGAGTATTTTTCTCCCCCACCCGTAATCAAACGGACAACCCGCGCGAGAAGCGTCATATTTCCGCTTGGGCAAAAGAGCTGGAGTCAGACAAATGAGTGGACCAATTACCGCACCAGCCTACCGCACCATTCCTATCATTCCGGCGTTGAAGCCGGGGGCGATGGAAGGCCCGGGGCCCTTCGTTGCTAACGAAAAAATCAACGAAGCACTGGGCTTCCCCGGCAAGCTGGTGGATGACTGGCATGACAAGGCTATCGCCAAGATGGGCGAGTTGCTGGGCAAGTATCGTTCGCTCAAGGTGTACATGGATGCCTGCGTGCACTGTGGCGCCTGTTCAGACAAGTGCCATTACTTCATCGGCACGGCTGACCCGAAAAACATGCCGGTCGCGCGTCAGGATCTGATGCGCAGCGTTTACCGTCGCTACTTCACGCTGCCGGGCAAGCTGTTCCCCAAGTTGGTCGGTGCGCGCGATTTGACCAAGGAAGTGCTGGACGAGTGGTACAACTATTTTCATCAATGCTCCGAATGCCGTCGTTGTTCGGTGTTCTGTCCTTACGGCATCGACACGGCTGAAGTCACCATGGCCGCGCGCGAGATTCTCGACTCAGTTGGGTATGGCCAGAAGTATTCCAACGAGATAATCTGCAAGGTACACCGCATCGGTAACAACCTCGGGCTGCCGGCCCCCGCGTTGCTGGATACGCTGGAAGGGCTGGAAGAAGATGTCAAGGAAGATACCGGCATAGATGTGAAGTTTCCAATCGACGTGAAGGGTGCTGAAGTCCTGCTGATTACCCCTTCTGCCGACTTCTTCGCCGAGCCACATATCGACAGCTTGATTGGCTATGCCAAGGTGTTCCATGCAAACGGCACCAGCTGGACGCTGTCGTCCATGGCGTCCGAGGCGGGCAACTTTGGCATGTTCATCGGGAATTACGAGCAGTTGCGCAAGATTGCCCTGCGTATCCGCGAAGCCGCGCTGGAATTGGGCGTGAAGCGCATCGTGGTGGGCGAGTGTGGTCATGCATGGCGCATCGCTTACAGCTTCTGGAATACGCTGAGTGGCGTGGGTGACGGCGCCTCTGAGGTGGATCGTTTTGCACAGATGTTGCAAAAACAGCTTGATCATCGCTACAAACAGCCGACCCATATCTGTGAATTTACCTGGGACCTGATCGAGCGCAAGGCGTTGAGTTTCGACAAGTCGGCCAATGACAAGCACATCATCACTTTCCACGATTCCTGCAATGTGGCGCGCGGTTCGCGCATGGGTGATTTTGCCGGCGGTCAGTTTGAGATTCCGCGCAACATCATCAAGGCGGTTGCCAACAATTATTTCGAGATGGATCCGCGGACCACACGTGAGCAGACCTTCTGCTGCGGTGGCGGCGGCGGCGTACTGACCGATGATCTGATGGAGATTCGTGTCAAGGGCGCGTTGCCGCGTATGGAAGTTTTGCAGCAGGCGGTGGACGAACACGGGGTCAATTTCATGGCGACGATTTGTGCGATCTGCAAGGCACAATTCAGCAAGGTTATGCCGGTTTACGGGTTTGATAGAAGAATGGTTGGCGGCGTGCACCAGTTGGTCAGCAACGCGATCATTCTGGGCGAGAAGAAATAATTCACTGGAGGCAGGACGATATGTCAGCAACAACTGAAACCACAAAACCGATTACATTTCGCCGTTACAAGGATGGCGATACCAAGGGCGGACGTCTGAATCAGATGATTTTTCAGGCCAGCCACTCCTACAAGTGTCCGACCTATATTCAGTCTACTCCGCCCTGTCAGGGTAGTTGCCCGGCGGGTGAGGATATTCGAGGCTATCTGGCTATCGTGCGCGGCACCGAAAAGGTGCCGAATGGTGCTGATGGCAAGCCGTCTATGCCTTGGCAGGAATACGCATGGCGCCGTCTGACAGAAGCGAATCCTTTTCCCTCGGTGATGGGACGCGTGTGTCCGGCGCCCTGCGAGAGTGGCTGCAACCGTAACGAAGTTGAGGATCATGTCGGTATCAATTCGGTCGAGCACTTCCTGGGCGAGTACGCGATTGCGAACAATCTGAAATTCAACAAGCCTGCCGTTGTTTCCTCCGGCAAGAAGGTGGCTGTGCTGGGCGGCGGTCCCGCCGGTCTTTCGGTGGCCTATCAGCTAACGCTGAAGGGTCACGAGGTTACGATCTTTGACGATCACGAATTCCTTGGCGGCATGATGCGCTACGGCATCCCCGGTTTCCGTACCCCGCGCGAAGTGCTGGACGCGGAAATTCAGCGCATTCTGGAGCTGGGTGTGAAGACCCGCTTGAACTGCCATGTGGGCAAAGACATCACCATGGAGCAGATTCGCAAGGACTTCGACGCGGTGTTCCTGGGCATGGGTGCGCAGTCCGGTCGCGCACTGCCTATCGCCGACGCGGAAGCGCCTAACGTTGTGACGGCCACGGCTTTCCTGAAGGCATTCAACGATGGTCGTTTGCAGCATGTAGGCAAGCGCGTCGTCGTGGTCGGTGGTGGTGATACGTCCATCGACGTGGCGACTGTTGCCCGCCGTCTGGGTCATATTGAACACGCCCACCCGACCGATACGGAATCCGCTATCGCCGGTCGCATGGCACATGATGTGGCTGACATCTCAGCCAAGCAGGGCGCGGAAGTGACACTGACGTCGGTGTTCAATATCGACAAGATGCAGGCGAACCACCACGAGATCGAGCAGGCGCTGGCTGAAGGAATTCATATTTTGGGCAGTCTGGTTCCAATCGGCATCGTGCGCGGAGCAGATGGCCGCGCGACCGCATTGCGCGTCGCCCGTTGCGAGGCGAAATTCGCAGGCGGCAAGCTGGAGATCAACAACATCGAAGGCAGTGAGCATGATATTGCAGCCGATCTGATCGTTTCCGCGATTGGTCAGGCAGTTGACTTCACCGGCCTGGAAGAATTCAACAACGGCAAGGGCGCGATCTCTACTGATCGTAACTATTTGGTTGCGGGCAAGCCTGGCGTGTTTGCAGGCGGTGACGTGATTCGTCCCCACCTGCTGACTACCGCTATCGGCCACGGCTCCATTGCGGCTGACGGTATCCACAACTACATGCAGGGCATTGACCTGGAGAAGCGTCCCAAGATCGATGCACATCAGTTCGATCTGATGCGCAAGATGGTGGAAAAGGGCCTCAAGGTCGAAGAGTCGCACGAGCCTTTGCGCGGCACCTGTGATTCGAATGTTGCGATCCATAACTTCGACAACCGCTCCGATCGCTATATTATTCCGCATGACAAGCTGTTCTTGGGTCACTTCGCCTACGTACCGCGCAATCATCGCGACATCGTCACGTTGGACAAGGAAACCGCGCTGGGTAACTTCGATGAGCGTCTGGTAGCGCTGGTTGAAGCGAAGGCCGTCGCCGAAGCCAAGCGATGCATGAGTTGCGGTATGTGCTTCGAGTGCGACAACTGTGTGGTGTATTGCCCGCAGACTGCCGTGTCCAGGGTCAAAAAGTCCGAAGCTACACTGGGACGTTATGTTCAGACCGACTACGACAAGTGTATCGGTTGCCACATCTGTGCTGACGTGTGTCCTACCGGCTACATTCAAATGGGTCTGGGTGAATGATGAAGCTGATCGCATCGTTGTTGCTCTGCCTCTGCGTTAGCGCAGTATGGGCAGCTGAGGCCCCCAAGCCGGATGTCGGCCGTGGCGGGCAGTGTGTGAAGGATCCCCATTGGATGCGCAAAAACCACATGCATATGCTCAAGCACGAACGCGACGACACCGTGCGTTTGGGCAAACGCGACGATGCGCACAGCTTCAAGACTTGTATCGAGTGCCATGCCAGCACCAAGGACGATAGCGTTATTGCACGCGATGACAGCTTCTGTGTCTCGTGCCACAAATACGAAGCCGTCAAAATTGATTGTTTCGAGTGTCATTCCGGTACGCGCAAGAGCGCATGGTTGCGGAGGAACGCGAAATGAACCACATCGACAACCAACGCAGAAATTTTCTCAAAACATCGCTCGGTGCGGCGGCAGTAGCCATCGCGCCGGGCATGATGTTGTATCAGGTTGCACACGGCGATACCCCTGAATCGGAGATAGGCGGCGCGAGCAGCAAGGTACGCTGGGGCATGCTGATAGACACGGCCCAGTGCAAGCCCGATTGCAACGATTGTGTGACCGCCTGCAACAAGGAAAACGGTTTGTCCGGCGGTACGAAAGCGACCGATTCGCAATGGATACGCAAGATTGATATCAAGGACATCAGCACGGGTCATCAGACTTCGTTGCCGATGATGTGCCAGCATTGCGAACATCCTCCCTGTGTGGATGTTTGCCCGACGGCCGCATCGTTCAAGCGTGCAGATGGCATCGTGCTGGTTGATCGCCATCGCTGCATCGGCTGCCGTTACTGCATGATGGCGTGCCCATACAAGGCGCGTTCATTTGTGCACGAGGCTTTGCATGATCAGAATCCCGATGTGCCGCGCGGCAAAGGGACGGTGGAAAGCTGCACTCTGTGCGTGCACCGCATCGATCAGGGCGGCAAGCCTGCCTGCGCCGAAGCTTGCCCAAACAAGGCCATTTTGTTTGGCGATCTGAATGATCCAAGCAGTGAGATTGCGCAAAAAGTGCGTTCGGTTGCCACCGTGCAGGTGCGTGCCGAACTTGGACTCAACACCGGCGTGCGTTATCAGGGGCTATAAATGAATTCCGCTACGATGTATTTGAAGAATCGCCTGTACTGGGTATTGCTGGCAGCAGGCGGCTTGGTTTTACTGGCCGGAATGTATGCCGTACTCATGATGGAGCATCACGGTCATATCATCACCGGGATGAATAACCAGATCGTGTGGGGTATTCCGCATGTGTTTGCAATCTTCCTGATCGTTGCCGCTTCGGGGGTATTGAATGTGGCATCCATCGGTTCGGTATTTGGTAAAGCCGTGTACAAGGCGCGCGCACCACTGGCCAGTTTGTTGTCCATTGCGATGCTGGCGGGCGGGCTAACCGTGCTGATGCTGGATCTGGGCAGACCTGATCGCATCATCGTTGCGGCGACCAATTACAACCTCACTTCGGTATTCGCGTGGAACATTGTGCTGTATTCCGGCATGTTCTCGCTGGTGACGCTCTATCTGTGGACCATGATGGAGCAGCGCATGAATCCCTGGTCCAAACCGGTGGGCTTGGCGGTATTTACCTGGCGTTTCGTGTTGACCACCGGCACCGGTCTGATCTTCGCCTTCCTAGTTGCACGCCAGGCCTATGGTTCGGCACTGCTGCCGCCGATGTTTATCGTGCTGTCGTTTGCGTGGGGACTCGCGGTGTTCCATGTGGTGCAGGCTGTGATCTATGCCTGGAACGAGAAAGTGCTTGAGCCTGCGATCCTGCGGCGCAAGAAGAACCTGCTCGGCGTGTTCGTGATGGGATCCTTGTATATGGTCGCGACCTATCACTTCACCAATCTTTACTTCGCGCATCAGACCGGCTTTGAGCGCTTTATTCTGCTCGATGGCGGCATCTATCCGGCGCTGTTCTGGTGGGGATATGTCGTTTTCGGCAACGTGTTGCCGCTGGCGCTGATCTTTATGCCGGGCTTGGGCAAGAATAAATGCGTCATGCTGGCTTCGTCGCTGGTAGTGTTGGGCGCCTTTGCTTTGCTATATGTATTTATCATCGGCGGGCAGGCTTATCCGCTGAATATTTTTCCGGGCTATGAAGTGAGCAGCAGCTTCGCAGATGGAGCAATCGCCAATTACCAGCCGTCGGTGTATGAATTTCTGCTGGGATTCGGTGGTTTGGCAATTGCATTCCTCATCACCACGATCAGTGTGCGGGTGCTGAATTTCATGCCGCACGATAAATCGTATATCGCCGACTAGTTCGGCAAGTGTGATGAATAGACTGCTGATCTCTGCCGCACACAAATCGTCCGGCAAGACGATGGTTAGTATCGGCCTGTGCGCCGCCCTCGCGGCGCGCGGGCATGTGGTGCAGCCATTCAAGAAGGGCCCGGATTACATCGACCCGATGTGGCTGGGCCAGGCATCGGGAAATGGCTCCGCCGCACGCCCCTGTCGCAATCTTGATCTGTATCTGATGGAGCGCGACGACATCGTTGCAACATTCTCGCGTCACAGCGCGGAAATTAATCTGGTCGAGGGTAACAAGGGTCTGTACGACGGGCTCGCGCTGGATGGCAGCAACAGCAACGCTGCACTGGCGAAGCTACTCGACCTGCCGGTGGTGCTGGTGATTGATGCGCGCGGTATGACGCGCGGCATCGCTCCGCTGATACTTGGCTATCAGGCATTTGATCGTGACATCAACTTTGCCGGCGTGATCCTGAATAATCTGGGCGGTTCACGCCACGAATCAAAACTGCGTGCCGTCATCGAGCATTACACCGATTTGCCGGTGATCGGGGCGATCCATCACGATGACCGGCTCAGCATCGAAGAGCGCCATCTCGGCTTGATGCCCAGTAATGAGTCGCATAGTGCGTCAGCCAAGATCAAACAGATCGGCGAGGCTATCGCGGAACAGGTTGATCTGAACCGATTGCTCGAATTGACGCGCAAGACGCCACTGGAAATCCCACACAAAGCGACGGTTAGTCCGTCACCCTGGGGTGAAAGGGTGCGCATTGGAATTGCGCGCGACCGCGCCTTCGGTTTTTATTATGCCGACGACCTTGATGCGCTGGAGTCCGCCGGGGCCGAGCTGATTCCCTTCGATACCCTGCGTGATGCGCATCTGCCGGAGGTGGATGCGCTGTATATCGGCGGCGGGTTTCCCGAAGCGTGTGCGGAGGAACTCGAAACGAATAGCTCCCTGCGCGGCGAAATCAAGCAGGCCATCGAAAACGGTATGCCGGCCTATGCCGAGTGCGGTGGCCTGATGTATCTGTCGCGCGGAATCGAGTATCAGGGACGCCGCTTCGAGATGGTCGGTGCGATTCCGGGTGACGTGAAGATGCATGCCAAGCCGGTTGGACGCGGCTATGTTCACCTCAAGGAAAATGAGGCTCACCCATGGCCGCGGCCCGACGCGCCGGCAACTCTGATTAAGGCACACGAGTTTCATTACTCCAGCCTGGAGAATCTTCCGGCAGATAGTCATTTCGCCTACCATGTCGAACGAGGGTACGGTATAGACGGGGATAGGGATGGGCTCATCATTCATAATCTGCTGGCCTCCTACACCCATCTGCGCACCATCGGTAGCTGCTACTGGGCGACCCGCTTCGTCGGCTTCGTTCGGCGTTGCAAGCGCTGAACTCAACAACACTCAAAGAGAAATCGATATGACACAAGCACTGTACCAAGCGGCCATCGAGGCCTTCGACCAAGCCAATGCCGAAGATCCGAACAAGGAGATGGCCGACGGCAAGGAATATCCCAAGGAACTGCTGTACGCGCAGCGTATGACCGAGATGCAGGAGCGTTTTGCGCCGGATGCACCTGAGGCGGTGAAACTGGCCTGCCGCGCGCAGCACATTCAGCGCTGGAAGAGCCCGCGTAGCGACTACTCGATGGATAAGAAGGGTTACATGCTGTGGCGCACCACGCTGTACAAGTTTCACGCCGAGACGGCCGGTACCCTGATGAAGCAAGTGGGTTACGACGACGAGATGATAGACCGCGTGAAGTTCATCGTCGGCAAGAAAGAGCTGAAGACCAATGCTGAGACGCAGTTGATGGAAGACGTGGTCGATCTGACCTTCCTCGAACACTACATGCTGCACTTCGCCCAGAAAAATTCGGATTACGACGAAGCCAAGTGGATTCTCATCATCAAGAAGACTTGGGACAAGATGTCCGACAGCGCGCACGAGTTTGCGCTGGCCGGCAAGATCAAATTGCCTGAGGCATTGGTGCCGCTGATTTTGAAGGCGATTCAATAAATGGATTACCTGCCAATATTTCAAAAGGTCACAGGCCGCCGTTGCCTCGTGGTCGGTGGCGGTACGGTTGGCGCACGTAAAGCGGCTGTACTGCTGGAAGCGGGCGCTCGGGTGCGCGTGGTCGCGCCGGAGATCGACGAGGAGCTGAAGGCGAGTGCCAACGTTGAAGCCGTCACCGCGCGTTTCGAGGCTGCGCATCTGGACGGCGTGATGCTGATCATCGCGGCCACCAACGATCGCGAAGTGAACAAGCAGGTGTCCGAACTGGCACAGGCACGCAACATCCCGGTAAATGTGGTAGATGATCCCGAACTGTGCAGCTTCATTATGCCGGCCATCATGGATCGTTCGCCGCTGATGGTGGCGTTTTCCAGCGGTGGTGCATCGCCGGTGCTGACGCGCATGATGCGCGGCAAGCTGGAAACGGTGATCCCGCAGAGCTATAGCCGCCTCGCTTCCTTCGCCGAGCGTTTCCGCGAAGAGGTGAAGCTGCGGGTCACCAATCCCGCCAAGCGTCGCATCTTCTGGGAAAATGTGTTCGACGGCGTGGTGGCGGAAAAGGTGCTGGCCGGGGACGAAACGAGCGCCGAAGCCATGCTGGAGCAGATGCTTGCCGACGAAGACAACATCGTGCGCGGTGAGGTGTATCTGGTGGGTGCGGGGCCCGGTGATCCCGATCTGCTGACTTTCCGTGCCCTGCGTTTGATGCAGAAGGCCGATGTGGTGGTGTACGACGCGCTGGTGTCCAAGCCCATCGTCGATATGACACGGCGCGATGCCGAGCGTATCTATGTCGGCAAGAAACGTGACGACCATACCTTGCCACAGGAAGAGATCAACCTGTTGCTGGTGCGCCTGGCGAAAGAAGGTAAACGTGTGCTGCGCCTCAAAGGCGGTGACCCGTTCATATTCGGTCGTGGTGGTGAGGAAATTGAAACACTGGCCGCGGAAGGTGTTGCTTTTCAGGTGGTTCCCGGTATCACCGCAGCGTCCGGTGTGGCGTCTTATGCTGGCATCCCGCTGACTCATCGCGATCATGCACAATCCTGCGTGTTCGTCACCGGTCATCTGAAAGACGGCACGATGAATCTGGACTGGGAGCAGCTTGCCCGTCCGCGTCAGACCGTGGTGGTATACATGGGTTTGCACGGCCTCGATACGCTGTGCGCGAAACTGATCGAGCATGGGTTGCCCGACACTACGCCCATCGCCATCGTGCAGCACGGAACACAGCCGACCCAGCGTGTCATCACCGGCACGCTGGCAACATTGCCAGCCATCGCCGAACGCGAAAAGCCCCAAGCACCGACGTTGATCATTGTCGGAGGAGTGGTCACGTTGCGCGAAAAATTGGCGTGGTTCCATCCGGAGAAATAACGCTAGGTAACAAGCCGTAGTTCAATAATCCGAAGGAGTAGCACGATGAGATTCAAGAGTGTATTGCTGTCCGCAGTATTGCTGTTTGGTGCCACGAGCGCGTTAGCCGCAGAGGTCATTCTCAAACCATTCGTGCTGGCCTCCAAAGGAGCGGGAACTGTTGCAGATAAGGTTGGGCAAGCCAAAGCAGCACTGACTGCCGCGGGCTTTACCATAGTGGGTGATTACTCGCCCTATGCGGATGCGGAGTTGTTGATAGTTACCAACGATGAACTGAAGAAAAATGCGGCGGCCTCCGAGCATGGCGGCTACGGCGCGGTACAGCGGGTGTCGGTGACCAAAGTGAAGGATGATGTACAGGTGAGCTACACCAATCCGGTGTACCTTGCGAATGTCTACCGCATGAAGTCTGATCTCAGCGGCGTGTCCGCCAGTCTGGCAAGTGCGCTGGGCAGGGTGGAGGAGTTCGGTGCAAAAGGCATGACGGCGAAACAGGCGCGTAAATATCACTACATGATAGGCATGGAGTATTTTGACGAGCCCAGCGTGCTGGCGGAATATGACAGTTATGAAGAGGCTGTAAAGGCGGTTGATGCAAAGCTCGCAAAGAACAGCAATGGTGTGTCCAAGGTCTACCGCGTGGACATCCCCGGCAAGAAAGAGACAGTGTTCGGCGTGTCGTTGAAAGGGAGTGGTGCCGGGAAATTTATGGATGATCAGTTCATCATGAAGGAAATCGACTTCCGTGATGTGAAATCCTCCGCACATTTGCCCTACGAAGTGATGGTATCGGATAACAAGGTTTATGCACTGTATGCCCGTTTTCGCATCGCGATCAGCTTCCCCGATTTGAGCATGATGGGAAAGAATAGCTTCATGAATATCATGGATTCGCCGGAAGCAATTCGCCTTGCACTGCAAAAAACCGTACAGAAATAATTACCACAGGAAAGAGTATGTCCATAGAACTGATTGCTGCGGTTAATGCAGGAGACATCGCAACGTTGCGCAACCTGCTGTCAGCCGGGGGCGACGTGAATGCCCGCGATGAGGACGGAGCAACCTTGTTAATGCTTGCCGCGCATTGCGGTAATCTGGCTATGGTGCAGGCGCTACTTGCAGCGGGTGCCGATGTGAATGCGACCGATGAGCGCGGCTGGGCAGCATTGGCCAAATCCATTTATAACGCGGAGCAGCAGTGCGGTCATGCCGATGTTGCTCAAATACTGATAGGGGCGGGCGCCAATCTCGAAGCCGCTGTCGGCTACGGCGTCCGTCCGCTGATGCTGGCTGCGGGCTATGGCGAAGCAGAACTGGTCGCCCTGCTGGTCAACAGTGGGGCGGACGTGCTGGCGCGCAACGAGGGCGATTACACTGCGCTGATGATGGCGAAGCAGAAGCATTATGTGGATGTCATCAATATGCTGCATGAGGCTGAGCACTATGCCGGAGTCGGCGAGGGTAGTTGCGAGAGCAGGAATCCCCCGGGAGTCAATGTGGTGACATTCATGAAGCGGCCCGCTGCTTGATTGCGCTGCCATAAATTAATCCGACCATAAAATATGCCCTATTACATTTATCGCGTCACAGAGCAACCCATCAAGATGCTTTCCAAGCTGGAGCAGCACGATACCTATCGCGATGCGGCAGCTCGCACCAAACAGCTGCGTATCGAGATGCCCAGCGAGGCTGAGTACATCATCAAGATGATCTTTGCCGAGAACGAATTCAACGCCGAAGACCTGCTCAATCAGGTGCGCGAGCCGAATCTGGAACCGGACGACTGACCTGCCAGTTTATGAGTTAAAATTGCGACCTTCGAATTTCAAGGGAGCGCGGACTATGGCGAAGCGCGAGAGTCGAGTGGATGCTGGCGGATCGCCGCTTGTCCACTTTTCACTTTCCACTTTCCATTTCCCATTACAGCGATGAGCATCAAGGCAGACAAGTGGATACGCCGCATGGCGGAACAGCACGGCATGATAGAGCCGTTCGAGCCGGGCCAGGTGAAGGAAGTAAACGGGCAGAAGATCGTGTCCTACGGCACATCCAGCTATGGCTACGACATACGCTGCTCGCGTGAATTTAAACTATTTACCAACATCAACAGCACCATCGTCGATCCCAAGAATTTCGATCCGAGCTCCTTCGTGAATGTGGAGGCGGACTACTGTGTGATTCCGCCCAACTCCTTCGCGCTGGCGCGTACCGTGGAATATTTCCGCATTCCGCGCAACGTGCTGACCATTTGTTTGGGCAAGAGCACCTATGCGCGTTGCGGCATCATCGTCAATGTCACCCCGTTCGAGCCGGAATGGGAGGGTTATGTGACGCTGGAATTCTCCAACACCACCCCGCTGCCCGCAAAAATCTACGCCAACGAAGGTGTGGCGCAGGTGCTGTTCTTTGAGTCCGATGAGATATGCGAAACCTCGTACAAGGACAGGGGCGGCAAGTATCAGGGCCAGCACGGTGTAACCCTGCCGAAAATGTAATGGTAGAGGATACGGAAATAGTCTGGCGCTCACCCGAGGGGGCGGTTATCGCCTGCATAGAGAAGAATAAGGTGATGCAGGAAAACCTCGCGGAAATCAAACAGGTCTGTCAGGATGCGCTTGAAGATGCGGTGCTGATGGGATGCGACGAGCAGCAGTTTCGCGCAGTACTGGCGGAGTTGGTTGCTACGCTTGAATGCAATTATTTGCCCGATTAGTTTGTTGCCTTCGCAAATCTGCGACAATTCGCTCCAACCTTTGATCTCCATCAGGAGTAAGACACAATGAAGCTTCGCTTTAGTTTCGACATAATATCGACCTGTGGCCGATATGAGTCTCCACTGAAACTCCACCTTTTCCCATGTTTTGCCAGCGCCCGTTGCGCAGCATTCCATTGAACGCCTTAAGGAGCGCACAATGAAGTTCCGTTTTCCTATCGTCATCATTGACGAAGATTTCCGTTCCGAGAATGCCAGCGGTTTGGGCATACGCGCGTTGGCCGATGCCATCGAGAAAGAGGGCATGGAAGTGCTGGGTGTGACCAGTTACGGCGACCTGACTTCGTTCGCGCAACAGCAGAGTCGCGCGTCGGCGTTCCTGTTGTCGATTGATGATGAAGAGTTTGGCGGTGGCAGTCGCGAAGAGACCGAAAGCGCGTTGAAAACGCTGCGCGCATTTGTTGCGGAGATTCGTTTCAAAAACGCAGATATCCCGATTTACCTTTACGGTGAAACGCGCACTTCGCGCCATATTCCGAACGATGTGCTGCGCGAGTTGCACGGTTTCATACACATGCACGAGGACACGCCGGAATTTGTGGCGCGCCATATCATTCGCGAGGCGAAGTCCTATCTGGATGGGTTGGCACCGCCGTTCTTTCGCGCTTTGCTCGACTATGCGCAGGATGGTTCCTACTCCTGGCATTGCCCCGGACACTCCGGCGGCGTGGCGTTTCTGAAGTCACCGGTAGGCCAGATGTTCCACCAGTTTTTTGGCGAAAATATGTTGCGTGCCGACGTGTGCAATGCGGTGGATGAACTCGGTCAGTTGCTGGATCACACCGGCCCGGTCGCGGCGTCCGAGCGCAATGCCGCGCGCATCTTTAATGCCGATCACCTGTTCTTTGTGACCAACGGCACGTCGACTTCGAATAAGATCGTGTGGCACTCGACGGTAGCATCTGACGACATCGTGGTGGTGGATAGGAACTGCCACAAGTCCATCCTGCATTCCATCATGATGACCGGCGCAGTGCCGGTATTCCTGACGCCGACGCGTAACCATTACGGCATTATCGGGCCGATACCGAAATCCGAATTCGAGCCGGCGAGCATACAGCGCAAGATAGATGCCAATCCTTTTATCAAGGACAAAACCAAGAAGCCGCGCATTCTGACTATCACCCAGAGTACCTACGATGGTGTGGTGTACAACGTCGAGATGTTGAAGGAGATGCTAGACGGTCGTATCGACACGCTGCACTTCGATGAAGCCTGGCTGCCGCATGCGGCATTTCACGAGTTTTACAAGGACATGCACGCGATTGGCAAGGACCGGCCGCGGGCGGAGCAGTCGATGATTTTCGCGACCCAGTCCACGCACAAGTTGCTGGCGGGATTGAGTCAGGCTTCGCAAATACTGGTACGTGAATCCAACCAGCGCAAACTGAACAGCCATGTGTTCAACGAAGCCTATCTGATGCACACATCTACCAGCCCGCAGTATTCCATCATCGCATCATGCGACGTGGCCGCTGCGATGATGGAACCGCCGGGCGGCACCGCGCTGGTGGAGGAAAGTATCGCGGAAGCGATGGATTTCCGGCGCGCGATGAAGAAAGTGGACGAGGAGTACGGCCAAGACTGGTGGTTCAAGGTGTGGGGGCCGGACGTTCTCGCCGAGGAGGGGGTGGGTTCGCGCGAAGATTGGGTGCTCAAGGCCACCGACAAGTGGCACGGCTTCGGCAAGCTTGCGACCGGTTTCAACATGCTGGATCCAATCAAGGCCACCATCATCACTCCCGGACTGGACGTAGACGGCGGCTTCTCCGATTCCGGCATTCCGGCATCCATCGTCACGCGTTATCTTTCCGAGCATGGCGTTATCGTTGAAAAGTGCGGTCTGTATTCGTTCTTCATCATGTTTACTATCGGCATCACCAAGGGCCGCTGGAATACCCTGCTGACCGCGCTGCAACAGTTCAAGGACGACTACGACAAGAATTCGCCAATCTGGCGCATTCTGCCGAAGTTCGCGGCCAAGTTTCCGCAATATGAGCGCGTCGGCCTGCGCGAACTGTGCCAGCAGATTCACGATGCTTACAGAATGCACAACGTTGCACGCATGACGACCGAGATGTATCTGTCGGATATGCAGCCGGCGATGAAACCGTCCGATGCATTTGCGAAAATGGCACATGATGAGATCGAGCGCGTCGAGATCGACCAGCTTGAAGGGCGTATTACCGCGGTGTTGCTGACGCCGTATCCGCCGGGTATCCCGCTGCTGATTCCCGGAGAGATGTTCAACAAGACCATCATCGACTACCTGAAATTCGCCCGAGATTTCAATCAGCGCCTACCCGGCTTCGAGACCGACATTCATGGTCTGGTCGCCGAAAAAGTGGATGGCGTAAAACGCTACTTTGTGGATTGCGTGAGATAGGACCTAGGATTTGGGATCTTGGATTTAGGATTTAGGATTTGGGATCTTGGCTTTAGGATTTGGCGGGGTAGGTATGGCCCGATAATTCAGGCGGAAAAAAGACAGCCATTGCGCTGTCTTTTTTCCGCCTGTTGAGGTGACTCACAGGCTGGACAAGGCCAGTGCTTCAAGGCTGAAGGCGACGAAAAAGCCGGCTCCCCACGCCATGCTTTCGACCAGAGCCTTCTTTCGAGTACGTTTAGGCTCCTTGGTGATGAGTATGCCCACGATAAGAACGGATACCCCGACCAACAGGCCGGGTAGTACGGATATCAGAAAATTCATGGCTCTCTCCTGGTGCGGGTGACAGCGCGATATGTTGCCAGTCACGGGAGGAGTGATTCTGTGCGAGTGAGGTCTGCTGCGGGATAGTGAGAGGACGGTTTTAGTCTGGGATTTGAGGAAGCGGCGGCTAGGTGAAAGATGAGGTGACGCTAGTTACTCGCTCCAAAACTTTAACTCCCAACTCCCAACTCCCAACTCCTAACTCCTAAATTCTATTCAACCACTTTGCCTCGTAGCGCCTTGGTTGTTCCGTGCTTGGTCTTGCTGTCGACCCGTTTCCGCTGTGAGCTTCGGGTTGGCTTGGTGGCGCGGCGTTCGGTTGGTAGTACGGCGATGCTTTGCACCAACTCCTTTAAGCGTCGCAATGCTTCGCCGCGATTTTTTTCCTGAGTGCGAAAGGACTGCGCCTTGATGACAATGACGCCTTCTTTGGTAATGCGCTGGTCATTGAGTTGCAGCAATCGCTCCTTGAATTCGAGCGGCAGGGAGGATGCATTGATGTCGAAACGAAGATGTACTGCGCTGGAAACTTTGTTGACATTCTGTCCGCCCGCTCCTTGCGCGCGTATCGCTGTCATCTGGATTTCTCGATCTTGGATCAGAATATGGTGGAAAATATAGAGCATGGTTGCCACGCAATTGCATTAAGGCGTTCATTATGGGACATCTTTTGAAAATTGGAGTGGTGAAACGCATGACAAGATTGTCAGGACATTGCTTCCGCATTGGTTGGGTGTAGAATGTCCTTGAAGAATTTTTACTGAAGGAGAGCATTATGAAAGCTGGTTATATGTTGGTTATGGCGATGGCCCTGTCTGTTTCTGCTACCGCATTTGCGGAAGATGGCGAGGCACTATTCAAGAAGAGCGGCTGCATGGCATGCCATGCGATGGAAAAGAAATCCGTTGGTCCATCGGTTAAGGATATCGCTGCAAAGTACAAAGGCGATCACGAAGCCCAAGCCAAGCTGGAGGCGAAAGTTCGCGCGGGCGGTTCCGGTTCTTTTGGAGGCATGCCTATGCCAGCGGTAAGCGAGAAAAAAGTGAGCAATGAGGGTGTGAAAGTCATCGTGGAATGGGCTCTGAGTCACTAGAAGGCGGTTATTTAAGCTGGCACTCTTTTATGAATCAATCGGTCGAATTGAAATAATCCTGAATGCCCCGTGATTACGGGGCATTTTTTTGGACATTCAAGGTAAGGCGGTTGATTTTTTCAATCAGGTGTCAGTCGCGTGAAGCTTCTCAGAGGCATGCCGATTCTTGAACAAGGCTTCCGGCATCTAAAACTCGCCGCATTAAAAGTTACGTTGAACCGAAATTGTCCATTAGCCATCTCAACGGCATTTGTAGGAACACGTCCTGCGTGCGATTCGCATACAGGACACGCTCCTACAAGAGCTACCGCTCTAATGGACAATCTGGGTTGAATTTGCATTGCCTCATCCGTTCGTCCCTCCAATTTAACCGTCTATCTCATAAGGAGTGACCGCCGGTCGTCGGGTACTGTCATTCGTCGGTTTTGAGTTGCGGTGTGAGACTTGAATTTTTACTATGCGCGAACAAAGGAGATTGAAATGAAAAGTCAGAACGGTTTTACTCTGGTCGAGTTGATGATCGTCGTGGTGATCGTTGGCATACTCGCGGCCGTCGCGGTTCCAGCCTATGGCAACTATTCCATCCGTGGGAAAATTCCGGATGCGACTTCAAATCTTGCTGCCAAGCGCGTGCAGATGGAGCAATACTTTCAAGATAACCATACTTATGTTGGCGGAACGGCCTGTAATAACGATGCTACCTCCAGCCGCTATTTCACATTTTCCTGTCCGGTGGCAGCGACAGCAACGGCATTCACTATCCGGGCTGCAGGTACGGGGGCAATGGCCGGATTTACCTACACCATCAACCAGAACAATGCCAAAACTTCAGACATCACGGCTCCAGCTAATAACAGTTGGATAGAAACCAGTACTACCTGCTGGATCACCAAACAGGGAGGCGCATGTTAACCCTGCGTCAATACGGCTTCAGCCTGATTGAGTTGATGATTGCCATTGCTGTGCTTGGAGTATTGATGGTCTTTGGTGCGCCTTCCTTTAGCCTATGGCTTCAGAGCGCTCAAGTTCGTAACGCGGCCGAATCAGTTATTAACGGCTTGCAGTTGGCGCGTGCCGAGGCGGTTCGGCTTAACACCCCTGTTCGTTTTAACCTGAATTCGGCCACTGGACTGGTTGACTGGGAAGTATGTGCTACCGCAAATAGTCCCTGCCCCGTGGCGGATATTATCCAGCAACGTTTTAATGCCGAGGGGTCGGTTAACGCGAGGATTGGGGCATACAGTAATGGTGATGGCAACGTGGCTACCAATTACACCACCATTATTTCTGCCGGTAGTGGTATGCCGGTGCACACCACCTTCAATGGTCTGGGTCGAGTGATTAATGATGGTGGCAATGTTGCTGTGCGCCTTGATGTTACCAACTCAGTCAATGCGAATGCCAGACGGCTGGTTGTTAATGTGGGTTTCCCGGGGGGGCAGGTTCGTATGTGCGATCCAGCTTTGACTGTTTCCAATCCAACTGATCCGAAGGCTTGCTAAATGAGTGCCTATCTAACACGGTCAAAAAAACAATCCGGTGTCATGCTGCTGGAAGCGATGATTTCCATTCTGATATTTTCCATTGGCATCCTTGCCATCGTTGGCTTGCAAGCCGCGTCGGTCAAGCGTGCCGGTGATGCGAAGTATCGCTCGGACGCCAGTTTGCTGGCCAACCAGTTGATCGGGCAAATGTGGGTGGCTGATCGTACGCCTGCCGCACTACAAACCAATTTTTCCAGTCCGAGTGGAGCTGCATATACCGCATGGTTGAGCTATGTGAATACAGCGTTGCCCGGTGCTTCAGCTACGCCGCCAACAGTGACCTTCGTCACATCTGCCGGAACGACTGTTCCCAGTAGTGTCGCGACTGTCACTATCTTCTGGAATGCGCCAAACGAAGCGGCTAATGCCCATCGTTATATGGCGCTTGCACAGATACAGTAGGGGAATAGGGATGCTAACAAACTCGCAAAAAATCCAGCGTAACTATCGAGGCTTCAGTCTGGTGGAGGTTATGGTTGGTTTGGTCATTGGCATGCTAGGCATGATTATTACCATGCAGGTATATGCGCTTTTTGAAGGGCAGAAACGCACTACCAGTGGTGGTGGCGATGCGCAGAATGCTGGCGCTATTGCACTGTACGGATTGCAACGCGATATTCAGCAGGCAGGCTATGGTATCAGCGCGTCGGGTCTGATCGGTTGCGGCGTTACATTGCAGCCCAGCGGAGTAACGATTAATGCTTTTGCACCGGTGACTATCAACTCTGCCAATGTCGCAGCCGGGGATGCCAACACCGACACGGTGCTGGTTGCATACGGCAACAGCAACAGTGCAACGGAGGGAGATGGTATTACCGCTCAGCCGGGAAATGCTATTTACGCGATGCAGACCCCCGCTTCGTTTCTGGTTAACGATTTGGTTGTCGCCGAGCCGCAGATTCGTCCCGCTCCGTGTAATCTCACGATGGACACCGTTACTGCCGTGGCCAATCCGAATGTGACTGTGAATGCGGGCACGGCTGGTGTAAGCAACGGTACACTTTACAATCTGGGGCAAGCACCGACGGTGCGCGCCTATGCCGTTCGTAACGGCAACCTGACGACATGCGATTATCGGGCGAACAATTGCGGTGACGCTGCACAGGTGGCGAATACTGCCATTTGGGCGCCGATCGCCAACGATATTGTCAGCCTGCGCGCTCAATATGGGCAGGACACCAGCGGCCCGCCGATGGACGGTATTGTTGATCTCTACAATCAGACTACGCCGACTACTGCTTGCGGTTGGATTAAAGCTCCCGCTCTTCGCCTCGTACTGGTCGCGCGCAACGGTCAGTTTGAGAAAACTGCCGTCACGGCTGCTGCACCGGCGTGGCTGGGAGGCCCCGCATCAGGCGTGGCGGTCACGCCCACGGGAAGTGCGAATACTCCGGTAGCTCTGACGGCCAATGCCAATTGGCAGAATTACCGCTACAAGGTGTTTCAGACGGTGGTGCCGTTGCGGAACATCACTTCAATGGGGGCGGTGTCAGGATGTTAACTATGCAAATTCCTCGCAATCATGCTTCTCTACACTCCGGCAAAAAACAAAAAGGGGTGGTGTTATTCATTACCCTGATCGTGTTGGTTTCGATGACGCTTGCGGCCATCGCCCTGATGCGCTCGGTGGATACAACCAATGTGATTGCAGGTAATTTATCCTTTCATCAGGCGGCAACCCATTCCGGCGATGCCGGTATCGATGCCGCCGTTGCCTGGCTGGAGGTGCCGCCCGCAGGCGTGGACTTGACACAGAATAATCCGGCATTTCCATTTTATTCGCCGACCCAGCAGGATCCTGCAATAACTCAGAGTTGGGATAATTACTGGACCACGGTGTTGGCCGGTAGCGCGACCGCGTTGGCGCAGGATGCGGCGGGAAACACGGTGTCCTATGTCATTCATCGAATGTGCAATGCGACGGGCCCGTCGACCGCGCCGTCCAGCGGCTGTGCGGTTTCAGTGGTCGCCAGTACCAGCGCCGCCGCTACCAGCAGTCAGGGAGCGGGCCAAGTCGGCCTGCAATTCAGTAGTCAGGTTTACTACCGCATCACCGCACGTGTCTCAGGTCCGCGCAACACCGTTAGTTACGTCCAATCTATCGTCGCCCTGTAGTAAAGGAGTTTGCCATGATCGTTATCCAAAAGTCGTTTCAGAAAATCGCGATAGCCAGCCTGTTGGTAGCGTTTTCCATACAGCCGCAAGCCGCGGTAACCGATCTGTCCAGTTCGCCGCTGGTCGTATCTTCCACTTCGGCCATTTCGGTGAAGCCAAATGTGCTGTTGATGATGGATGACTCGGGCAGTATGGGTTGGGAGTACATGCCAGACCCCGTAAGTAATTTTTCTGGGAATTACGGCCAAGCCAGCAGTCAGTGCAACGGCGTGTACTACAATCCCAATATTACCTACAGCCCGCCGGTCGACTCCACGGGAGCCAGTTACCCGAATGCCAATTTTACGTCGGCTTGGAAAGACGGCTACAACACGGGTTCCGGTAGCACCAACCTGAGCTCCAGCTTCCCTACCAATGGATTTTCGAGTCAGGCGGCGTTCTACTACACATACTCCGGCACCGAGACGACCAACGCGAAGAAGAATTACTACAGCAGCGGCAGCACCTTCTACAAGGAATGCAACAGTACCATCGGCAATTCACCGGGCAATGCGGTGTTCACCAAGGTCACAGTCAGTACGACTTCCGGTCCCGGCAGCACGGACGAACGCACCAACTTTGCCAACTGGTACAGCTATTACCGCGACCGCCTCAATATGATGAAAACCTCAGCCGGGTTGGCATTCAAGCCGCTGGGAGCTAGTTATCGGGTGGGTTTCAGCACGATGAACAATAACGGGGGCTCCAAGCTGCTCAACGTTGCGCCGTTCACCGCAGCCCAACGCGCCGCTTGGTATGCCATGCTGTACAGCGTGACCGCCAACAATTCCACTCCTCTGCTGGGCGCGCTGGCGCACATCGGTAAATACTATGCTCACAAGCTGCCCGGCAATTCGTTGAATGGCGTAGCCGCCAATGACCCGGTCGAATATTCCTGCCAGCAGAACTTCACCATTCTGTCTACCGACGGTTTCTGGAACAGTCAGAGCGGCAATTCCAAGCTGGATAACAGTACCGCAGTCGGGCAGCAGGATGGCGCCGAGCCTAGGCCGATGTACGATGGCGCTGCCCAGACGAAACAGACGCTTACCGATACCACCACCATAGCGAGGAAACAGAGCGTTCAGAATACCAGCACGACGACCCCCTGGACGCGCAGTACCGTTACCATAGGGACAGCCTGCTCTACCCCCTCGGTTGTTCCTTCGTCCACTGTTTCAAGCCTGCGGGATAACAGCAAGGATATTGCTTTGGGTTTGTCGACCAACAACCCGAATACTGATAAGCCAGAGCGTTGTTATAACTTGGCTGCCAACGCCTGGATTTGCCGGAGTGGCGGCAACCCGTTCAGCAATTCCTCGGTAACCGACTCGAACGGGACGACCTGGTATTTGGTGGATAGCATGTCTGGAAACTCAGGGTGTACTACGGACAGATCGATATGGGGTAGTAGCTATAGTAGCAACAGGGGCGCGTGCCCTGGCACCGCGGGAGTGAGCGGTAATCGTGTCACCACCGTAAATCAGTCCTATAACCAAGTGGTGACAGGTACGACGACTACAGTGACCGACAATACGACCGTGGTGACTAACACCGTGGTCACGGTCAACGGGCAGGTGCAATCCGACACCAACGCCACAGTCGGCCCTACCGTCACCCCAGTCAGCAGCAGTACTGCGGCAACCGGTGATACCGGCGTTCCCAGCGGAAGCACTACCTGGTCGACCACTAGCACAACCAGCAATGTCTGTACGGCACCGCCTTTGCCGGCGGCCGGAACCACTACGCCGGCTGCGGGTACGGCGACCGTAACCGGCAACGGAGCAGCTACTGTCTCCACGCTGTCTAGCAGCACAACTGTCGGGACGCCGGTCGTGACCACTTCCAGTTCAGGCGGAACGTCCAATACTCTGGCCGACGTGGCCGAGTATTACTACATGACCGATCTGCGCACCTCGGGGTTGGGCAATGCCACTGGTGCACTCGGCACCGATGTTACGACCAATAACGTGCCAAGCAGCGGGTTGGATACGGTCTCTTGGCAACACATGACCACATTTACCTTGGGGTTGGGCGCGCGCGGGAGTATGGCGTTCTCACCGACTTACCTGTCCGATACCAGTGGCGATTATGTGGCGGTGAAGAATGGCAGTCTCGCCAACTCGGGTAGTGGTGTCTGTTCCTGGCAGGCTAATAGTACGACCTGCGACTGGCCTATCCCGGTCAGCAACACCCAGACCACGATAGACGACCTGTGGCATGCGGCCGTGAATGGACGCGGCACCTATTTCAGTGCGACCGACCCGTCCACGCTATCCACCGCCATCTCTACTGCACTGGCTGGCGTTTCAGCCCGTACCGGCTCATCGGCCGCCGCGACGACCAGTAACCCGAACATTACCTCGGGCGATAATTTCGTGTTCAGCTCGACCTTTGTGACGCAGGACTGGTATGGCGAACTGGTGCGCCAGCAACTCGACTTAACAACCGGTCAGACGCTGGCTACCATCGATTGGGCTGCGCAAGCCTTGCTGGACAGTAATGCGTCGCGCCTGATCTATGCGCGCGATGCCGGCGCAACCAATGGCTTCAAGGCGTTCAATACCGCAAATTTCGGCGCCGATGCCAACTTCAGTCTGGCTCATATCACTACGTTGTCGCAGTTCGGCGGTACCTATGCGTTGAGTCCTGCCGATAAAGCACTGGCGGCAGGCAATAATCTGGTGAATTTTTTGCGCGGAGACCGTAGCAATGAGGGGCTTGCGACCGACAACACCAAATATTACCGTCAGCGTACGCATGTGTTAGGGGATATCGTCAACGGCGAGGCCGTCTACATCAAGGGCTCGCAGCTGAACTATGCCGACAAGGGTTACAGCACCTTCCTTGCCGACAATGCGACTCGCTTGGGCATGGTTTACGTGCCCGCCAATGACGGCATGCTGCATGCCTTTTATGCCGATACGGCCATGATGAGTAGCGTGACAGGAAAAGTCGTCGCGACTGGCGGAGTAAATGTCGTCGGCGGCAGCGAGGCATGGGCCTACATTCCTACGATGGTGATGCCCAATCTGTACAAGCTGGCTGATAAAAACTACGGCCCAAATCACCAATACTTTGTTGACGGTACGCCAGCGCAGGGCGAAATCTGCGTCAGTGACTGCACCTTAGCGACAGCGAATCCCGCAGTTTGGAAGTCCATTCTGGTAGCCGGCTTGAGCGGTGGTG
>JBBQXA010000013.1:0-29228 GCA_038210095.1 Burkholderiales bacterium | reverse complement strand
GTCCCCAGCACGAAGCGGACTTGCTGCTTGGACATACCAAGCTGGAGTTTTTCGCGCATATCCTGGGTGAGATAGTTGCCCTGACGGATATCCATCTGATAGGGCGCCAGCAACGGAGTAGAAAGGCCACTGCATGAAGCTAGCAGCACGGAAATCAGGATCAGTTTGATGCGCATAGTATTCTCACGTTGTTTTAAGTATTCAAAGCCGCTGCATAATACCTCATGCGCACGCAGCCAGCATTTCAGCCGCATGCTTACGGGTTGTTTCGGTAATCGTCACGCCGCCCAGCATGCGAGCTATTTCCTCAATACGGCGCTCCTTGTCCAGCACGGCAATGCGGCTCAGAGTACAGCCGTCTTCCACCGCCTTGCTCACCTGCCACTGCTGATCGGCTGCCGCAGCCACCTGCGGCAGATGGGTGACGCACAGCACCTGATAACGCTTGCCCAACTGTTTGAGCAGCTGCCCGACAATCTCGGCCACCCGTCCACCGATGCCACTATCGACCTCATCGAAGATAAGCGTGGGGACGCTGGCAACCTTGCTGGCAGCAACCTGAATCGCCAGACTGATGCGCGAAAGCTCGCCGCCAGAGGCCACCTTGGCCAGACTGCGTGGCGGAACACCGGGATTGGCCGCCACGCGAAATTCTATGCTTTCCAATCCCCATGCATTGCCATCCGCCAGCGACAGCAAGGCCACCTCGAAACACCCGCCCTGCATCGCCAATGTCTGCATGGCGGCGGTAATTTCCTCTGCCAATTTGGACGCCGCCTGATTGCGCGCCTTGCTCAATTTTCGGGCCGCCGCAAGCCAAACCTGATGCGCGGCTTGCTCCTGAACTTCCAGCGCCGCCAGGTCGGCATCGCCCCCCAACTCATCAAGGCGCGCCTCGACGCCGGACAAGGTCGCATTCAATTGCTCGGGCCCGACCCGGAATTTGCGCGCCGCATCCATCACCGCCTGAATGCGCTGCTCCAGCTGGTAAAGCCGCTGCGGATCGCTATCCAGACGCTGCTGGTAGTGGCGCAAAGCGTAAACAGCCTCCTGCAATTCGGCCTGCGCGCTATCCAGCATGCGCAGGGGATCAGCCAGCCCGGCATCATGCTGCACACCGTCGCGCAGCCTAGCGGACACAGCATTCAATTGCGCGAGACAAGCATTATCCGCCTCGCTCAGGATCTCGACGCCGAAGGCTGCCGTCTCCAGCAAACTGGCGGCATGGGAATAGCGCGCATGATCCTCCTGCTGCACCTGCCACTCGGCCGCGTTGAAAGCCAGCCCTGTTAATTCGTCGCGCTGAAACTGCAATAGCTCGCGCTCGACGGCCACCGCCTCGGCATTCTCACTGAGCGCGACACGCCGACGCCGCAGCGACTGCCAGTCGCGATACAGCACTGCGACCGGCTCCGCCGAAATGCCGGCATAGCCGTCCAGCAGCACACGCTGGGCATCGGGGCGCAGTAGCGACTGGTGCGCATGCTGTCCATGTATATCGAGTAATTGTTCGCCCGCCTCGCGCATCTGTTGCAGCGTAGCACTGCAACCATTGATGAAACCGCGCGAACGCCCGCCCGCATCCAGCACTCGGCGCAACAGGCATACGCCCTCGTCACCCTCGAGTTCCTGCTCGCGCAGCCACTCGCGCAGTACCGGCAATGCGGCAGTATCAAATTCGGCAGATATTTCGGCACGATCACAGCCGTTGCGCACCATAGCGGCATCTCCGCGCCCGCCCAGCGCGAGCGACAGCGCATCAATCAGAATAGACTTGCCAGCTCCCGTCTCGCCAGTCAGCGCGGTGAACCCGCTGGCGAAATCCAGTTCGAGCGCAGAGACGATCACAAAGTCACGTATAGCCAGAAACTTCAGCATGGAATGGATTTCATTTGATTAAATAATTTAAAGCGTTTGATTCCACAGCAGCTTTTCACGCAGCGTGTGGTAATAGCTATGTCCCACCGGATGCAACAGGCAGGCAAGCTCCGGGTGGCGGGTGACGACAACCTTGTCATGCATCTGCAGATCATAGGTGGTGTGACTATCGAAGCGCACCCGAATATCGCTGGTGCGGTGCATCAAAATTTCGAGTAACGAAGTACTCTTGACCACAATAGGACGATTGCTCAATGAGTGAGGGCACACCGGCACCAATTCAAGCACATCAAGACTGGGATGCAATATAGGCCCACCTGCGGACAACGCATAGGCCGTTGAACCCGTCGGGGTAGACACGATCAACCCGTCCGCGCGCTGGTTATAAAGGTACTCGCCGTCAATACGCACTTCGAATTCGACCATGCTGCTGATCTGACTGCGGTGCACCACGATTTCATTGAAGGCCAAGCCGCTAAATACCTCAACATCCTCGCGCAACACTTTGGCGGAAAGCAGCAGACGCTGCTCGGTAACAAATTTTCCTTCCAGCATCGCGGCGATACCATCCTGCATATTGTCCAGCGTCAGATCGGTCAGAAAACCCAAACGCCCCTGATTCACCCCTATCAGCGGGATATGGTGCGGAGACAGGGTTCGGGCGATATTCAGCATAGTGCCATCGCCGCCAATCACGATAGCAAGATCGACCGTCCGCGCCATTTCATCTAGCGATACCACCGAATAAGGATTAACAGTCAGGTGCTCAGCCGTCAGATTATCCACCACCACCTGCAAGCCGGAGGATGCCAGAAAGGCGGCCAGACGCAACAAGGGCTCGGCGATCTCCGGGGCCTTGTACTTGCCGATTAGTGCAACATTCTGGAAGGGAAATTTCATGGTTGGCGATTAAACCACATCGCCCGCGCAATGACAAAATCAGCATAGAGCCTCAACAGAGAAAATACCCACAGAATCAATGGAAATTCCCCGGCTCTTCACATGGGCCGATTTTTTGGTTAGGATGCCGTATCGCACCTGAACGATCCCCAGATAATTTTCAAGTATCACCCGCAAGTTTAACTTTACCCAATTCCAAGAAGCGAGACCCAAACCATGAGCGAAAACATTCATTACGTAACCGATGCAACCTTCGACGCCGAAGTGTTGCAGTCCCCATTGCCCGTACTGGTGGACTACTGGGCTGAATGGTGCGGCCCCTGCCGTATGATCGCGCCAATTCTGGATGAAATTGCCAAGGAATACGCCGGTCGCCTGATCGTGGCAAAGCTGAACGTCGATGAAAATCAGGCAACTCCGGCAAAGCATGGCATCCGCGGCATCCCCACCCTGATGCTGTTCAAAACCGGCGACGTCGCAGCCACCAAAGTCGGCGCCCTATCAAAATCCCAGTTGACAGCTTTTATTGACAGCCACATCTAAAGCGTTTACTGTCGCACCCGCATTGCCTTTCCTATCCGGAAATCTGATTCATCCTCCGCTGCACTAAAGACCGAGAAGAATTCATTTCAGGCTATGCGGGTGGTTCACCACCCTGCAATCCCTAATTCACACCCATAGCCACTTCCTGCATCCAATCTGCGTATCGTCATGCATCTATCCGACCTGAAAACAAAACACGTCACTGAACTCATCGAGCTCGCGGCAGAAAACAAAATCGAGAACGCCAATCGCATGCGCAAGCAGGATTTGATGTTCGCACTGCTGAAAAGCCATGCCAAAAAGGGCGAAAGTATTTTTGGCGACGGCACGCTGGAGATTCTGCCAGACGGCTTTGGCTTCCTGCGCTCGCCGGACACCTCTTATCTGGCCGGCCCGGATGACATCTATGTCAGCCCCAGCCAGATACGTCGTTTCAACCTGCACACAGGCGATTCCGTCGAGGGCGAGATTCGCACCCCGAAAGACGGCGAACGCTATGTAGCACTGGTCAAAGTCGACAAGGTAAACGACGAGGCGCCGGAAAATACCAAAAACAAGATTCTGTTCGAGAACCTGACCCCGCTGTTTCCGACCGACCCGTTGCGCCTAGAGCGCGACATTAAGGCCGAAGAAAACACCACCGGGCGCATCATCGACATCGTCGCACCGATCGGCAAGGGCCAGCGCGGTCTGCTGGTAGCCTCGCCCAAATCGGGCAAAACCGTAATGCTGCAACACATCGCACATTCCATCTCATCGAACAACCCCGATGCCACGCTGATCGTACTGCTGATTGACGAACGCCCCGAGGAAGTAACCGAGATGAGCCGCACCGTACGCGGTGAAGTGGTCGCATCCACCTTCGACGAACCTGCCAGTCGCCATGTGCAGGTTGCCGAGATGGTGCTGGAAAAAGCCAAACGTCTGGTTGAGCACAAGAAGGATGTCATCATCCTGCTTGACTCTATCACCCGCCTGGCCCGCGCCTACAACACCGTGATCCCGTCTTCAGGCAAAGTGCTGACCGGCGGTGTGGATGCCAACGCCCTGCACCGGCCCAAGCGTTTCTTCGGTGCGGCGCGCAACATAGAAGAAGGTGGCTCGCTGACCATCATCGCCACCGCGCTGGTTGACACTGGCTCGCGCATGGACGACGTAATCTACGAAGAGTTCAAAGGCACAGGCAATATGGAAATCCATCTGGATCGCCGTATGGCCGAAAAGCGCATCTACCCGGCGATCAACATTAATCGCTCGGGCACACGCAAAGAAGAATTGTTGATCAACAAGGACATCCTGCAGCGCATCTGGCTGCTACGCAAACTGCTCTATCCCATGGATGAGCTGGAGGCAATGGAATTCCTGCTCGACAAAATTAAGGCGACTAAAAACAACGCCGAATTCTTTGACTCCATGAAACGATAAAAAGGATTTTGACGAAGGGGATTTTTTATGTATAATCCGCGCCTTCGCAAAAACCGCACTCAATAGAGGTTGTTATGTACGCAGTCATTAAAACCGGTGGTAAGCAGTATCGTGTTATCTCCGGAGAAACCCTAAAAGTTGAAACTATCCCCGGGGACGTTGGCACCGCCATCGTTCTGGACAAGGTGCTGATGGTTGCCGATGGCGACAAGCTGTCCATGGGTAAACCAATGTTGCTCGGCGCAACCGTGCAAGCGACCATCATCTCGCATGGCCGTGGCGACAAGGTACGCATCTTCAAGATGCGCCGCCGTAAGCACTACAAGAAATCGCAAGGTCATCGTCAAAACTACACCGAGATCCGCATCGACGGAATTTCGGCCTAATTTCCGAAGGAGCTAAAACATGGCATCGAAAAAAGGCGGCGGCAGTACCAGTAACGGCCGCGACTCACACTCGAAACGACTTGGTGTTAAACGCTACGGCGGCGAACTGATCAGCGCGGGCAGCATCATCGTGCGTCAGCGCGGCACTGAATTCCACCCTGGCGACAATGTCGGCATGGGCAAGGATCACACACTCTTTGCCAAAATCACCGGTAAAGTAGTGTTCGCCATCAAGGGCGCGCAAAAGCGTAGAACAGTTATCATCGTCGCAGCGTAAGCAGCGTCGCATGAAACAGATCAGCCCTATCGCAAGGTAGGGCTTTTTTATTTTATTGGCAGCATCCGTAGACCGGCATATTCCATGAAATTTATTGACGAATCCAAAATCGAAGTATTTGCAGGCAAGGGCGGCAATGGCTGCGCCAGCTTCCGCCGTGAGAAATACATCGACAAGGGCGGCCCTGACGGCGGTGATGGCGGGCGTGGCGGCAGCGTATTTGCGCAGGCCGACCGCAACATCAACACGCTGGTGGATTATCGCTTTACCCGCACCCATCGCGCCAGAAACGGCGAGGCGGGACGCGGTTCGGATTGCTACGGCAAGGGCGCAGACGACATCATCCTGCGCATGCCGGTCGGCACGGTCATCACCGACATCAACACCGAAGAAGTCATCGCCGATCTTACCCGCGACGGCGAAATGACGCTGCTGACTCAGGGCGGAAAAGGCGGACTGGGCAACCTGCATTTCAAGTCCAGCACCAATCGTGCGCCACGCCAATGCACCCAGGGCGAACCTGGCGAAGAGCGCGAATTGAGGCTCGAACTCAAAGTGCTGGCCGATGTTGGCCTGCTGGGCATGCCCAATGCGGGCAAGTCCACCTTTATTCGCGCGGTCTCCGCCGCGAAACCCAAGGTGGCCGACTACCCCTTCACCACACTGCACCCGAATCTGGGTGTGGTACGCGTGTCCCACGAAAAAAGCTTCGTCATCGCCGACATCCCGGGCCTGATCGAAGGTGCTGCCGAAGGTGCCGGACTGGGTCACCAGTTCCTGCGTCATCTGGCTCGCACCCGACTGCTGCTGCATCTGGTGGACATCGCGCCGATGTATGAAGGAACCGATCCGGTCGCCGAAGCAACCGCCATCCTCAACGAGCTGAAAAAGTATGACCAGACGCTGTATGAAAAACCGCGCTGGCTGGTGCTGAACAAACTCGATCTGCTGGAAGACCGTGATGAAAAGGTCGCCGCCTTCCTTGAAAAATTCTCCGACTATGATCGCCACTTTGCCATTTCGGCGATTAATGGTGATGGTTGCAAGGAACTGACCTATGCCATCATGGAGCATGTGCTACAGGTGGCCGCACAGGAACAGGAAGCAGCCGCCGAAAGCGCCCAGGAAAGCGACGCCAGTTCGATATAGGACACCATGAAAACCGTACTAACCCAGTGCAAACGCATCGTCGTCAAGGTAGGCAGCAGCCTGGTTACCAATCAAGGTGCGGGGCTTGATCTCGACGCACTGGGGAAATGGGCACACCAGATTGCCGCGCTCAACGCCAGCGGACATGAAGTCGTACTGGTCTCTTCCGGCGCCATCGCCGAAGGCATGCAACGCTTGGGCTGGCGCAGCCGCCCCACCTCGATCCACGATCTGCAAGCCGCTGCCGCAGTCGGTCAGATGGGGCTGGTGCAAGCCTATGAAAGTTGCTTCCGTCAACACGACCTGCATGCGGCGCAAGTGCTGCTGACCCATGCCGACCTAGCCAACCGCGAACGCTACCTGAACGCCCGCACCACGCTGCGCACCCTGCTCACACTGAATACAGTACCTATCATCAACGAGAACGATACGGTGGTGACAGACGAAATCAAGTTCGGCGATAACGACACACTGGGCGCATTGGTCACCAACCTGATCGAAGCCGACTTGCTCATTATCCTCACCGATCAGACCGGCCTGTACACCGCAGACCCCCGCAAAGACGCTACCGCCACGCTGGTCAGCGAAGCACAGGCTGGCGATAGCAAACTGGAACGCATGGCCGGCGGCGCAGGCAGCCACATCGGTAGCGGCGGTATGATTACCAAAATTCTCGCGGCGAAACGCGCGGCGCGCAGCGGTGCACATACCGTCATCGCCTCCGGTCACGAACGCGATGTCCTGCTGCGCCTGTTGCAGGGTGAATCCATCGGCACACTACTCACTGCCCCCACGCTCACTCTGGCTGCCCGCAAACAATGGTTGGCCGACCATCTGCAAGTCAGCGGCAAGTTGGTGCTGGATGCCGGCGCCATCAGGGCATTGCGCGACGAAGGCAAGAGTTTGCTGCCGATCGGCGTTAAGACAGTGATAGGCGAGTTCGAGCGCGGCGCCGTCGTGGCCTGTGTTACCGAAGACGGCCAGGATCTTGCACGCGGCTTGACCAACTACAGCGCAGAAGAATCCCGCCGCATCGCACGCCATCCCAGTCAAGAAATCGAATCCCTACTCGGCTACGGCGGCGACGTTGAACTCATACACCGAGACAATCTCGTCTTACTGTGAAGACTAACTTGCGCAGTAAGTTAGCTTTGCATAGCCTATCGACTAAGCCGGAAAACCACTCCGACTAAGTCGCCGGTTAAAGCGCTTGGCGCTGGCCGAAACCACAACCTGCCGCTGTAGGTCAGCAGAGCTAAGTTTCGGCGTAGACTTGTGCGCTGAATTTCTGCATTAAAAAATAATCAGGGAAGCATTTATGAAAAACTTAAACACTATTCTGCTCAGCCTTCTCATTGGCCTGCTTGTCGGCCTGGCTCTGGGTATCAATATCGGCCGTGAACAACCGCTGCTCTCCAATCCCTTTGTAAAGGAGTCATTCGCTGACCGCCTCAAACGGATGGGGAAAGAGGCACTAGATCGTGGCGGTGAGGTACTAAAGCAATCCGGAGCCGCTTTGCAAGGGAAGTAAATCCATGCATCCAACAATAAACGGTCAGGTTACTCTATGCTCAGTCCAACCTTAGTAGAACTCACCAAAGAGATTCTAAAGATGTGCCAGTCACAATTCCCCAGAACATGCGGAAACTGCGGCAGGAACTTCCCATCTTTCAAAAGTTACGTGGAAATCGTGGAGCCTTTGGATGTACCGAAGGTGGACAATATCGAAGATGAAGATCCCATTGGACTGATGTCATTCGGCAATTGTCCTTGTGGCAGTACGCTGACAATTCGGTGTGTAGCCCTTGGAAAAAACGCTGCCGAAAAGCATCAGCGCTTCAATGAGGTATTGCGACAAGAACAAATCACAAGCAACCGTTCAACTCGGGACATTTTGATCGAGTTGCGCGGAATTGTACGAGAAGCCGCCGTTTCTGAAAAATAGATCGGATCGTCGCTCACTGTCCACCGGTTTTATTTCTGCAGATGGAATCTCGAAAACAGTCTGTTCAGCCACTGCACCCCGTCATCCACATAGGTGAACAACACCGGGATCACCAGCAGACTCAAGAACGTTGAGGTGATCAGGCCGCCGATCACGACGATAGCCATAGGCGCGCGGAAGCTGCCGTCGCCCATGCCCAGATTAAGGGCAACCGGCAGCATGCCCGCACCCATCGCCAGCGTGGTCATCACGATAGGCCGCGCACGTTTTCGACAGGCATCGAGCAAAGCTTCGGCGCGTCCCATGCCGCGATCACGGCGCGACACGACCGCATATTCCACCAGCAGAATCGAGTTCTTGGTGGCAATGCCCATCAGCATAATCAGGCCTATCATCGACGGCATAGAGATCGCGGTGTGGGTCAGGTATAGCGCGAGGAAGGCACCGGGCACGGAAAGCACCAGCGCGCCCAGAATAGTTGCAGGCTGCATGAAGTCCTTGAACAGCAACACCAACACAATATAGATGCACAGCACGCCGGTCAGCATCGCCAGACCGAAACTGGCGAAGAGTTCTTTCATCGCCTCGGCATCGCCTATCGGTGCCATGGTCACGGCTTCGGGCATATTTTTAATGGCGGACAGTTCACTTACGACCTGCTGCACCTCGCCCAGAGGTTGCCCGGCCAGTTCGATGTCGAAAGTAATATTGCGCTGGCGGTCGTAGCGGTCGATCTGCGCCGGGCCACTTTCCAGACTCACTCTAGCAACGTTGCCCAGTAGCACCGGCCCGTGCGTGCCCGGCACAACCAGGCGCGACAATAGCTCCACATCCTGTCGCGCATCGGCACGCAATTTCACCACGATGGGGATTTGACGATCCGGCAGATTCAGTTTGGCCAGCGCCTGATCGTAATCGCCGTTAGTCGCGACACGCAGTGTCTCGGCAATCGCACTCGATGTCACGCCCAGATCGGCAGCCTTGGCGAAATCGGGACGTACCACCACCTCGGGACGCAGGATGCTGGAGTTGGAAACCACGTTGCCTATGCCCGGTATGGTACGCAACTCCTGCCCCACCTTGAGTGCCTGTTCGTTCAGCAGCGCACTGTTCTCGCTGGTCAGCACCAGTTGGTATTTGTTCGATGCCGAACCCAGGCCCACCTTGACGCGCACACCCGGCAGCTCGCTCAATGCTTCGCGCATCTCGTCTTCTATCAGTTGTTTGTGCGGACGCTCATCGCGCGGCTTGAGCTGGATCGACAAGGTCGCCTTGCGCGCTTCCGGTGCGCCGGAGGGCTCAAATGCATTCCCTCCCGCAGCGCCTCCCCCTATCGCGGTATAGACCAGCATCACATTCGGATTGCGCATCACGATGACGCGCGCCTGCTCGGCCAGCGCATAGCTCTGTTCGAATCGGCTGCCAGGCGGCAGAGTCAGCGAGACTTGGGTTTGCGAATCGTTGTCCTTGGGCTGGAAAGCCTTGGGCAGCGTACCCGCGAGCATGAAGGAGCCGATAAAAAATATACCTGTCACCAACAAGGTGATCTTGCGATGATTCAAACACCATTGCGCCCAGACCAGATATTTTTCTATCCAGCCCGGTGTCGGATGCGGCGTACGCGGGCGCAGCATGTAGGCGGACATCATAGGGGTGAGCATGCGCGCAACCACCAGCGAAAACATCACCGCGACCGCCGCCGTCCAGCCGAACTGGACGAAGAAACGCCCCGCTATGCCACTCATGAACGCGGTCGGCAGAAACACCGCAATCAGCGTGAAGGTGGTTGCAATCACCGCCATACCGATCTCATCAGCGGCTTCCATCGCTGCCTGATAAGGCGACTTGCCCATCTCCAGGTGACGCATGATGTTCTCGATCTCAACGATGGCATCGTCCACCAGCACACCGACCACCAACGACAGGGACAGCAGCGTCACCAGATTGATGGTGAAACCGAACAGATAGATCACGGCAAAAGTAGGTATCACCGCCAGCGGCAAGGCCGTCGCCGCCACGATGGTCGCGCGCGTATTGCGCAGGAAGAAAATCACCACGATGACCGCCAATAAAGCGCCTTCGAAGATCATTTCCATCGAGCCTTTGTAGGTCTCGTATACCTTGTCGACCGTGTTGAATACTCTCTCGACTTCGATGTCGGGATGGGATTTTTTCAGCTCTTCCAGTGCCAGAGTAACGCCGTCCGCCACGTCTACATCACCCGCACCGAGCGAGCGATTGATCTCAAATGCGATGACCGGCTTGCCGTCATGCAGCGCCGCCGAACGCCGTTCAGCAATACCGTCGCTCACATCCGCCACCTGATCCAGCCGGATGCGCCGCCCGTCCCGCAGGGTGATCTCCATTTTATCCAACTGCGCTGCGGTCTGTACCGTCGCGACCGTGCGCACGGACTGTTCCATACCGCCCAGATCCATGCGCCCCCCCGGCGCTTCCAGTTGTATCTGGCGCAACTGCCCGGAGATTTCCGCTGCAGTCAGGTTGAGCGCCAGCATCCGGGTCGGATCGAGTTCGACGCGTACCTGCCGTGTCACGCCGCCCACACGATTGACCCCACCCACCCCCTTCACTCCCAGCAACAACTTGGTGATGTTGTTGTCCACGAACCAGGACAGCTCTTCCTCGCTCATGCCGGGTGCGGCGATGGTATAGGTCAGAATCGGTTTACCGCTCATTTCCACCTTATTGACCACCGGATCCTGCATCTCGCGCGGCAGATCGCTGCGAATTCGTGCCATCGCCGAACGCACATCCTCCAGCGCCTGTAGCGAATCGCGCTCCAGGCGGAATTCGGCAGACACAATGGCCGTGCCGTCCTTGACTTGGGTGTAGATGTGCTTCAACCCTTGGGCACTGGCGAGCGCGTTCTCGATCTTGCGCGCGACCTCGGTTTCCATCTGGTCGGGCGATGCGCCGGGCATGGAGGCCGCCACCGTAATCATCGGCAGGTCGATGTCCGGGAACAACTGTATCTTCATCGCCTTGAAAGCCGCGATACCGACGAAGGACAGCAGCACAAAGCCGAGTATCGCCGGCAGCGGGTTGCGGATGGACCAGGCTGAAACGTTCATTTATTAACGGGGCCTGTGTTCGCTCCCTCTCCCGCGCGCGGGAGGGGGTTGGGGAGAGGGCTTTTACCAAGTACGCGTACAACATCGCCTTCGGTCAGAAAGGCGCCGCCGCTCTCAATCGCCGCCTCGCCCACCGCCAAGCCCTGCTTGATCTCGACTCGATTGCCCAGACGCTGCCCCAGCGTGACGACCTGCTCATGCACATGATTACCCGCGCCAACTGTCAACACATAAGTTATTTCGCCGCGTTGCATGACGGCAGATTGCGGCAGTGTTTGCAGGCCGGACTTGCCGCCGCTGACATCGAAATTGCCGCGAGCAAATGCGCCCGCGATGATGCCGCGGCTGTCCGGCAGGCTGACCAGCGCATAACCGTAACGGGTCTTGGGATCAACCGCAGGCGAAATCGCGCGCACCTTGCCCTTGATGATGCGCTCGCCCACCGTTACTTCTGCGCTCATGCCCTTGCGCAGCAACATCAATTCTTCCGCCGTCAATTCCGCACGCCATTCCAACCGTCCTTTGCGTATCAAACGAAACAATTCGTCGCCGGACTTCACCATTGACCCCACACTGGCATTCGCGGCCGAAATGACACCATCATCCGGTGCAATCACGCGCCCCTGCACGAAATAGTCTGCTCCGTTACGCGCCTGATTGCCCAAGGTCAATAACAGATCGCCCGACTTCACCCTGTCGCCTATGCCGACTTTCACTTCGGCGATGCGCAAGCCCGGAAGCTGCGCACCGATGACCGCCTCCTGCCAAGGAAGGATACTGCCGTTGGCAAAAAGACTGCGTGCCCACTGTTCTTCGCGCAGCATGGTGGTGCGCACTGTCAGCGCCGGTCGGCCGGTCGCGCCCCCGGCAACAGGAGCCGCCTCAACGCCACCTACCGATGCCTGACTCCACCAGACCGCTGCCAGCACGACCGCCAACGCCAGCCCGCCTTGAGTCCAGCGCCTGTTTAATATCGAAAATTTCAAAGCCACAACTCCCTAGCGGAATAATTCGAACATCGCGATGCTACCTTAAATCGGCTCACTATCGGGCTTTGCGTGCAACCAGATCGATCAGCGCCGACATGCCGTAATGGCCTGCGCCTTCACTGATGAAGCTGTCGTGTTCCGCGAGATGCAGGATTTCCATGTCGGTGCAGGCCTCCCGCAGCAGTGCTTCGGTATAAAGATTTTCGACCTGAGAGGGCCCGCCGGTCTTGTATTCCAACTGGCGCGGCGTGTATCCCTGCAACAACAAGATTCCGCCGGGCTTGAGGCTGCGCTTGAGGTACGCCAACATCTGCTCGCGCAGTCCGGGTGGTGCGAACTGAATAAAAATAGCCACCACCACATCAAAACGATGCTCGCCCCAGTCCCACGCAGACAGGTCAGCCAGCTCAAAATCCAGTTTTACGCCGCGCTCGTCCGCCAGCTTCTGCGCCTTATCCAGTGCCACATGGGACGAGTCCACAGACAACACCGTCAGCCCCTGCTCCGCCAGCCACACCCCGTTGCGGCCTTCGCCGTCCGCCACGGCGAGGCAGTTCATGCCGGGTTTGAGCAACTCGCGTTGCGCTGCCAGAAAAGCATTCGGCTCGGTGCCGAAATGGTAGTCTTCGCCCGCATAGCGTTCATTCCATATGCTCATATCCCCCCCCAGATAAACCACCACGCGCTGAGCGTGAAGAAAGAAATCAACAAGCCCATCGCCACCATCAGATTGGCCAGCGGCGGATCGAGCTCGTGCTCGCCGGCGACAATGGCCGCGGTAATCATGGGCGGCATCGCCGCCTCGAACAGCGTGACCTGTATCATCTGACCCTGCGCGCCCAGTAGTTGCACATACAGCAGATAAATCGCTATCGGCGCGAGTATCAGTTTGAACCCAAGTCCAATCGCCAGATTGCGGCCATGCTCGGCCACATGGCCCAGCCGCAGTTGCAAACCCACGGACAGCAAAGCCATAGGGGCAAGCGTGTCACCCAGCCGTCGGAGCAACTGGGTAAACCAATCCGCGTATTCAATCGGGATCAATGCAAGTGCAATCAGCAGGGCAATGAACGGCGGAAATTTTGCGATACGTTTCAGAATCACGCCCGCGCTGGGACGACCCGATGAGTAAATGCCCGCTACCGTGATACCGAGTATGGATAAAACCAGGAACGAACCCAGTTGGTCGGCGACAATCGCCGTTCCCAATGCATCGGTGCCGTAATAGGCCTCGACCATGGGCAAGCCAAAAAAGGAAGTGTTACCCAATCCACCGGTCAACATCAGCGCGCCCACCGTGGCACGCGGCAAGGCCAACCAGCGCCCCATCAGCCAGAAGAATCCGGCAGACAAGCCGAATACCAGCCAGGCCATTGAGGCGACCAGCAACATTTCGCCGGACGGCTTGAGTGCATGGATATACAACAGCGTCAGCGCAGGCAGGGAAACGTGGATGATGAAACTGTTCAGCGTGACGGGTGCATGCTCAGGCATGCGTCCGAGGCGGCGCAGGATAATGCCCGCCGCAAAGCAGACTGCAAGCAAGATCAAATTCAGCATGTCGAAAAACTCTTTCAGGACACTTTCGGTTAATATTCACCCGTCACAAGCAAAGCCCCACCTCCTCTCGGAAGCATCCACTCATGGCATCAGACTCAGAATTCGATATCTTTGGCAGCAGCGACAGCGAACTTCCTCTATGCGATGCTACTGGACTGTCGGCCATACTGACGAAATCTGCACCGCTGGAGGCTGCCATTCCCAAGAGCGGCAAGGAACTCCGCGCGGGGCAGCGCTATATTGCAAAATGGCGTGTCAACGCATTCATCGACCAGCGCGGCTTGCATCGCGGCGTGCTCAAGGATATTTCCATTCAGGGAGCGGCGATTCTGTTCGAACATAACTTCCACGCCGTGGAATTCCTCAAACTGCACATTTATTTAGCGGCACCGGCCCCGTCAAAAATACCCTGCATTATCGAAGTGTTGTGCAAGATCATTTACGTCATCCACGACCCCAAAGAGCATCGTTTCAGAACCGGCGTCAAGTTCCTAAAATTCAACAACGAGCACGATCCGGTATTCCTGACCAAGCACCTCGAAAAGCATGCGATGCCGGTCATACTCTGACCGGCATGAGCCGCTAGGTTACTGCGGAATATTCTCCGAAATAAACGCCTTAAGCTTTACCACATCCGCCTCCATGACCACACAGCGCTGCGGCAACTGCTCAATACCTTCCAGCGCGGCGGGACGCTCCGGCTTACGGCCCAGCGCCTCGACGATGGTCTCCTCGAACTTGGCAGGCAGCGCGGTCTCCAGACAGATCAGCGGCAAGCTGGGACGACGCTGCTCCAGACCCACCTTGATACCATCGGCGGTGTGGGTATCCACCATCACGCCATATTCTTCCCACAGTTCGCGTATGGTCTTGAGACGGTCAAGGTGAGAGCTCTTGCCGGAAGCGAAGTGGAACTTAGACAATTCATTCCAGTATTCCGTACCCTTGATGTCGAAGGCTGCGGTATCGGCTGAGCCACTACCCGCATCCACCCGACTCCAAAACTCGCGCACCTTCGCGCCATCGCGCCCAACCAGATCAAACACAAAGCGCTCGAAGTTCGATGCCTTGGAAATATCCATGGACGGGCTGCTGGTCTCGTAGGTGTGCGCCGTACCGCGCGGACGATACACACCAGTGCGGAAGAACTCGTCCAGCACATCGTTCTCGTTGGTTGCCAAGATCAGTTGACCGATAGGCAAGCCCATCATGCGCGCGATGTGTCCGGCGCAGATGTTACCGAAATTGCCGGATGGCACCGAGAACGCCACCTGCTCGTCGTTGGATTGGGTCGCGGCGAAATAGCCCTTGAAGTAGTAGACGATCTGCGCCGACACGCGGCCCCAGTTGATCGAATTCACCGTGCCGATCTTGTGCGCCGCCTTGTAGGCGTGATCGTTGGACACGGCCTTCACCATATCCTGCGCATCGTCGAACATGCCTTCGATGGCGATGTTGAAGATATTGGGGTCTTGCAGCGAATACATTTGCGCACGTTGGAAGCCCGACATCTTGCCATTGGGTGAGAGCATGAACACACGGATGCCGCGCTTTCCGCGCATCGCATATTCGGCGGCGGAACCGGTATCACCCGAAGTCGCACCGAGAATATTCAACTCCGCATGCTGCTTGTCCAGTGCATACTCGAACAGATTGCCCAGCAACTGCATCGCCATATCCTTGAACGCCAGCGTAGGGCCGTTGGACAGCTCGAGAATATGCACATTGGGCGCTATCGTGCGCAGTGGTGTAATTTGCGACGCATCAGAATCAGCGCGACCATTACAGTACACCTCGGCGGTATAAGTCTTGGCGATGATAGCCTTGAGGTCGCCCGCCGGAATATCGGTAGCAAACTTCGACAGCACCGCGAATGCCAGACCGGCATAGGACAGATTGCGCCAAGCATCCAACTCGGCGCGAGTTACCTGCGGATACTCTTCCGGCAGATACAGACCACCATCCGGTGCGAGACCACCCAGCAGGATTTCAGTAAACGTCTTCGCGGGCGCATTGCCGCGTGTGGAGATGTATTTCATATAGTTAAATCCTCAACGGTAGGGTGCAATAACCAACGGGCATTGCACCACAATGAATTCCATCCGGTGCAATGCGCTACGCTTATTGCACCCTACAGCAGACTAATAATTATTTTCCCAGTGCTTCCATACGCAGCGTCGTCACCTTGCCTGCGATAACCGGCAAGGCCTCGACCTTCGCGATGGCTGCGTTGATGCGCTTTTCACGCGTCATGTGAGTGAGCATGATCAGATCGGTCTGGGTTTCGCCCTCGGAAGGCTCCTTCTGCATCACGGCTTCGATGGAAATTTGCTCGTCGGCCAGGATGCGGGTGATATCGGCCAGCGCACCTTGCTTGTCCTGCACACGCAGGCGCAGGTAGTAGCTGGACTGCACTTCATCTATAGGCAATATTTTGAGGTCAGCCATCGCATTCGGCTGGAAGGCCAGATGCGGTACGCGATTTTCAGGGTCGGCAGTATGCATGCGTGTCACGTCCACGAGGTCGGCGATCACCGCACTGGCAGTCGGCTCCGCACCCGCGCCCTTGCCGTAGTACAGCGTCGGGCCTACGGCATCGCCGTGTACCAGCACTGCATTCATCGCACCTTCTACATTGGCGATCAAACGTTTGCTCGGAATCAGAGTTGGATGCACGCGCAGTTCCACGCCTTCATCGGTACGCTTGGTGATACCCAACAGCTTGATGCGGTAACCGAGCTCTTCTGCGTACTTGATGTCTACCGCGTCCAGTTTGGAGATGCCTTCGATATGCGCCTTGTCGAACTGCACCGGAATACCGAATGCCAACGACGACAACAGCGTGATCTTGTGCGCGGCATCCACGCCTTCGATATCAAAAGTCGGATCGGCTTCGGCATAACCCAGACGCTGCGCTTCCTTAAGCACCACGTCGAAAGCCAGTCCCTTGTCGCGCATCTCGGACAGGATGAAGTTGGTCGTGCCGTTGATAATGCCCGCGACCCACTCGATACGGTTTGCGGTCAGACCCTCGCGCACCGCCTTGATGATGGGGATACCACCGGCCACAGCCGCCTCGAATGCAACCATCACACCCTTGTCCTGCGCAGCCTGGAATATTTCATTGCCGTGAGTCGCCAGCAGCGCCTTATTCGCGGTGACCACATGTTTGCCGTTGGCAATGGCTTTCATCACCAGTTCTTTTGCCACACCGTAGCCGCCTATCAACTCGATGACAATATCGACTTCAGGATCGCTGACCACGGAGAAGGCATCATCGGTCACGCGACATGCCCCGCCGGTAACTTTGTTTGCCAGTTCCAGATTACGATCAGCCACCACGGTGATGCGGATAGAGCGACCCGCACGGCGCGTAATTTCTTCCGCATTGCGTTGCAACACTTCAAAGGTGCCGCCGCCGACAGTGCCGATACCGAGTAAGCCTACGTTGATTGGTTTCATTTTTATCCCAGTTATGAGTCGTTAGTAGCTAGTCGTTAGTTGGTGTTGTCGCATCGTTATTTAACCGGCGACTAACCTCCAATGGCTAGCGACTGATTTCTGTGCCATGTTGCTTGCGATAGTCTTCCAGGAAACGGGCGATGCGTTTGATTGCGTCGGTCAGGTCGTCGGTGCTGGGCAGGAACACCACACGAATATGATCCGGGTGTATCCAGTTGAAGCCGCTACCTTGCACCACCAGCACCTTCTCGGCTTCCAGCAGTTCCAGAATGAATTGCTGATCGTTCGCAATCGGATAGATAGCCGGATCGAAACGCGGGAACAAATACAGCGAGGCCTTGGGTTTCACGCAGGTCACGCCGGGTATCGCAGTCAGCAATTCGTAGGCAAGATCGCGCTGCTTGGCCAGCCTGCCTGTCGGCGCAACCAGATCGTTGATGCTTTGGTAGCCGCCCAGCGCCGTCTGGATCGCGAACTGTCCCGGCACGTTGGAACACAGACGCATAGACGCGAGTATGGTCAGGCCGTTAATGTAATCCTGTGCATGCTTCTTCTCGCCGGACACCACCATCCAGCCCGAGCGGTAACCGCAGGCGCGATAGTTTTTTGACAGGCCGTTAAGTGTGACAAACAGCACGTCATCGGCCATCGACGCGATAGAGGTATGAACCGCACCGTCGTACAACATCTTGTCGTAAATTTCGTCGGCGAAAATAATCAGATCGTGTTCGCGTGCAATCTGGATGATCTCGCGCAGGATGTCATCGGAATACAACGCGCCCGTCGGATTGTTCGGATTGATGATGACTATCGCGCGCGTGTTCGGCGTAATCTTGCTGCGCATATCGACCAGATCGGGATTCCACTCATTGGCCTCGTCGCAAATATAGTGACGCGGCGTACCGCCCGCCAATGTCACTGCCGCCGTCCACAGCGGATAGTCGGGAGCCGGCACCAGCACTTCATCGCCGGTATTCAGCAGGCCCTGCATCGCCATTACGATCAATTCGGACGCGCCATTGCCGATGTAGATATCTTCCAGCCCCACACCCGCAATCTTCTTGGACTGGCAGTAATGCATGATCGCCTTGCGCGCCGCAAACATACCCTTGGAATCGGAGTAGCCGGACGAATTCGGCAGATTCAGGATCACATCCTGCTGGATTTCCTCGGGGGCCTCGAAGCCGAAGGGCGCGAGGTTACCAATATTCAGCTTGATGATGCGCTGCCCCTCCTCCTCCATCAGCTTGGCGCGTTCCATCACCGGGCCGCGGATGTCATAGCACACGTTTGATAGCTTGGTCGATTTCAGGACAGGTTTCACGTTATCTCACTCTATTTCGTTCAAGGCATCGCGAGGCCGCTCAATGATAGAATCCGGCATAAACACGCAATGACCGCAAGGGGCAGGATTTTACCCGTGCCGCCCCCATGCAGCAAATCGAATGGAGAATGAGCTTGAAGTTACATCTGACCCGTCTGGGTGAAACCAAAGTTTTTACCGCACATGGCCCAAATTACGTCATGGTCAACAACGAGCGCCATGAGCACAGCATCGTGGTACGCGCGGAGGAAGTGCGCAGCGACTGGAACCCGACCGACTTTGACGCACTGAGCGAAGCCGACTTCGCCTACTTCATTGAACTTAAACCCGAAGTGCTGTTGTTCGGCACCGGCCCGAAGCAACGCTTCGCCCACCCGCGCCTGTACCGAGCCCTGACCGATGCGCGCATTTCGGTCGAATTCATGGACACCGCCGCCGTCTGCCGCACCTACAATATTCTGGTCGCCGAAGATCGCAACGTAGTCGCGGCGATCATAATAGAGAGTGGTAAGTAGGGAGTGGAAAGTGGAAAAATCAACCACACTACCTCCCCCCCACTCACCACTCACCAGATTAACGCCATGAATCCATCCCTGAACAATGTCATCCAGCAAGCCGAGCAAGTCATCGTCGGCAAACCGCGCCAGATCAGATTGGCACTGGCCTGTTTACTGGCGCGCGGTCATCTGCTGATCGAAGATCTGCCCGGCGTGGGCAAGACCACGCTGGCCCATGTGCTGGCGCGCACACTGGGACTGAATTTTCAGCGTGTGCAATTCACCAGCGACCTGTTACCTGCCGACATCCTCGGTGTATCTATCTATCAGCGCGACAGTGGCACGTTCGAATTCCACCCCGGCCCGATCTTCGCGCAAATGGTGCTGGCCGACGAGGTAAACCGCGCCACCCCCAAGGCACAAAGCGCGCTACTGGAAGCGATGGAAGAGCGCCAAGTGACCATCGAAGGCAGCACACGCCCGCTACCGGCACCCTTTTTCGTCATCGCCACGCAGAATCCGACCTACCAGATTGGCACCTTCCCGCTGCCGGAATCGCAACTGGATCGTTTCCTGATGCGTATCCGCATGGGCTATCCCGACCCGCAAGCGGAACGCGGCCTGCTGTCCGGGCTGGATAGACGCGAGATCATCGCCGGACTTTCTCCGCAACTGGAAAGCGCCGAGCTACTGACCCTGCAACAACAGGTACAGAAGGTATTCGTTTCACCCGCACTGCTCGACTATGTGCAGGCCATCCTGCGCTACACCCGCGAAGCACCCCACTATATCCACGGCCTGTCGCCGCGCGCCGGACTCTCCCTGCTCGCCGCCGCGCGCGCATGGACCCTGCTCGACGGTCGCGACTCGGTGCTGCCGGAAGACGTGCAAGCCGTATTGCCCGGCGTCGCCAGCCACCGCCTGCAAGCAACTGGCGAACGCGCTCGGGATGACGGTGATGTGCTGGCACAAGAGCTGATCGCGGCAGTTGCGATCCCCTGAAAACCGTGCTCACCGCACTCCGGACACGTTTTCGCAGCTGGCTGTTCCGCCCGAAAATCGAGCACGGAACCGTCACACTGGTACAGCGCCGCATCTTCATCCTGCCGACCAAACAGGGGCTAGGACTGGCCGGGGTACTGGTGCTGATGCTGCTGGGCAACATCAACTACAGCCTGAGTCTGGGCTATGTACTGACCTTTTTGCTAACCATGATGGCGGTGATGTCCATGCTGCACGCGTTCCGCAATCTGGCCCATCTGCAAATCCGCGCAGGACGTGCAGATGCGGTGTTCTGCGGCGAAACAGCGCGCGTCCTGTTGTATTTCAATAATCCCGGCAAACTGACGCGCTACCAGTTAACGTTGCGCGGAACTGATGGCGCTATGGTGAACTTCGATGTGCCGGCACAGTTGGAGAGTGAAGTCGCCTTCCCTATGCCGTCTACGCAGCGCGGCTGGCTGACACCGGGCCGCTTGACGCTGTATACCGAATATCCACTGGGCCTGTTCCATGCTTGGTCGTATCTGCATTTCGATATGCGCTGCCTGGTCTATCCCCGGCCATTGAAAGAAGCACCCCTGCCACCGGGCAACGCGCCGGATGGCACAGGCAAGCGCACTGTCGCGGGCGATGACGATTTTGCCGGACTGCGCGGCTATGTCGAGGGCGACGCGCTGCCGCGCATCGCATGGAAAGCCTATGCACGCGAACGCGGTTTACAGGTTAAGCAGTTCTCCATGCAGATCGGCGAGGAGCTATGGCTGGATTTTTCCGCCGCACCGGAACCCGGCACCGAAGGCAAGCTCGCCCGCATGGCACGCTGGATACTGGACGCCGAGGCGCAGGGCATGCGCTACGGCCTGCGCCTGCCGGGCAGCGAATTGCCCCCGGGCGACGGCCCTGCACATCGTGACGAATGCCTGCGCCGACTGGCACTGTTTGGAATATCGGAATGATGATATCGGCATCGAACTTTATTCCGTCATTCCTGAGAAAACGGGAATCCAGTACGAACATAAATGCTGCGCAGCAGACAAAAACTCGGCATCGTCTCGCTGCGCGATGGACTTTTTCCAATAGCTGGATTCCCGCCTACGCGGGAATGACCACAAAATGAACAAGCCCCTCACCTACGGTCTGTTGTTGTCCATCCTCATGGTCATCGCACCCCATGCCTTGCATCTGCCGCCATGGATCGTAGCACTGTGCTCTGCGCTGCTGCTCTGGCGCGCTTATCTGACCCGTAGCGGCAACCCCCTACCCAAACGCTGGCTGCTAATGACGATCACCCTCGCCAGCGCGGGCGGCATCCTGATCGAATACCACACCCTGTTCGGACGCGAGGCAGGTGTCACGCTGCTGATTCTGTTGACCACGCTGAAATTCATGGAGCTGCGCGGCGCGCGCGATGCGACCGTGATGGTGTATCTGGCCTGCTTCATCATCATCACCAACTTTTTCTACTCGCAGAGCATCCCCACCGCGCTCTACATGATCGCCACATTAATGGTCATCGTCACCAGCTGGGTGCATCTGCACGGCCAGACTATGCCGTTCAAACCACGTCTACGCGTCGCCGCCACTTTGTTGCTACAGGCCATCCCGCTGACGTTGTTGCTGTTCGTTTTATTCCCGCGTGTGCAAGGCCCGTTGTGGGGGATGCCACAGGATGCCTTCGCCAGCAGCGGTCTGGACGACAAAATGTCGCCGGGCAGCTTTGGCCGCTTGTCGCTGTCGGATGAAGTCGCGTTCCGCGTCAACTATGCGGGCATAGTGCCGCGTCGCGATCAGATGTACTGGCGCGGCCCGGTGCTGTGGAATTACGACGGGCATACTTGGACGCAGGGCAGAACTGCGCGCTCCATCGCTCCGCACCTTACCGAACTCAGCCAGCCCGTGACTTACAACGTCACGCTGGAACCACACAACAAAACCTGGCTATTCGCACTCGACCAACCTGATCACCTTTCGATCCCGGCCAATCTCACCTACGACTTTCAAGTCGTACAAGCCGAACCGGTGAAAACTAGGCTGCGCTACGAAGCGCACTCCCACCTGAGCTATCACGCCAACCTGCGTGAATCCGAACGACAGATACAACGCGGCCTGCAACTGCCGCATGCGCTCAACCCTCGCGCTCAGGAACTGGCCGCACAATGGCGAGCGGAAGCCCCTAACGATGCCGCCGTGGTACGCGCTGCCCTCAACTATTTCAACCGCGAGAACTTCAGCTACACATTGGAACCGCCGCCATTACCGGGGCTGAGCAACATCGACGAATTCCTGTTCGAGACCCGGCAGGGATTCTGCGAACACTATGCGGGCAGCTTCGTATTCCTGATGCGCGCCGCCCACATCCCGGCCCGCGTGGTCACCGGCTATCAGGGCGGCGAATACAACGACATCGGCGGCTACTACATCGTGCGCCAATCCGATGCCCATGCCTGGGCCGAAGTCTGGCTTAGCGGACAGGGCTGGGTACGCATCGATCCCACCGCCGCCATTGCCCCGCAACGAATTGAGCGTAACCTTTCCGCTGCGGTGAGCAATAACGCCGCCATGCCGTTTATGGCGCGCAATCCTCCGCAGTGGCTGCGCGACCTGCGTCTAAACTGGGACGCAATAGCCAACCAGTGGAATCAATGGGTGCTGGGCTACGACACAGAGCGCCAGTTCGCCTTCCTCACCCGCCTGGGTATGGAGGATATTTCCTGGCAGAAACTTGCGCTGAACATGATGGCGGGACTGGGCCTGATAGTCGCCCTGTTCGCGCTGTACATGCTGCGCCACCTGATCGCCAAACGCCCGGACAAAGTACAGGCCGCATGGCTAAAACTGTGCGGCAAGCTCGCAAAGATCGGCCTGCCGCGCGCCGCACACGAAGGCGCGCAGGACTATGCCAAACGCGTCGCCGAATCACGCCCGGAACTGTCCGCTGAGATACTGGACTTGGCCGCCCGCTACAGTGTGCTGCGCTACGGCAAGGGAAAAAATGACCCAGCACAGCATGAGTTTCTGAAACGTGCCGCGACCATAAAAATCCGGCGGGGTATAATCCGCGCCAATTAGTAGACTTAACTCATCATGCAAATCACCCGCCGCTTGGAATTCGATGCCGGACATCGCATTCCCAACCACAACAGCCAGTGCCGACATCTGCACGGTCATCGCTACGCCATCGAGATCACCCTGTCCGGCGACATCATCACCACCGAGGGAAAATCCGAGCAGGGCATGGTGATGGACTTTTCCGACGTAAAGCACATCGCCAAGGAAAAAGTCGTGGACGCATGGGATCACGCTTTCCTCGTCTATCGCGGCGATGAAGAAGTGTACAAGTTTCTCGCCGGCCTGCCGGGTCACAAGACCGTCGTGCTCGACGTCGTGCCAACCGCAGAACACCTTGCGCAAGCCGCCTTCGACATCCTCAACGCAGCCTATCGCGACGTTTATGGCAATAATCTGCGGCTGGAACGTGTGCGCCTGTACGAGACCCCGAATAACTGGGCCGACTGCGTGCGCAAGGCATAAGGGTAGACATCCGGCGCGGCTTGCTTCAAAATGCGCGCCTTCTCGGAGCAGAACACCGCCGCCCGGGTAGCAGCAAATACAATCTGGAAGCTTGGGTGAGTGGTTTAAACCAGCAGTCTTGAAAACTGCCGAAGGGAGACCTTCCGTGAGTTCGAATCTCACAGCTTCCGCCAGACATAGAGTTCAATTGGTTGATTTTAAAGTAACTTTCCAATTTAAAGAATGACCGGTATGCCATTCGGTATGCCATCAAGGCCCGGCTTGGGTTGCATCAGTTTGGAATGCTTTAGACGGCATTCTGGCAACAGCCCACTCCAAACACCCTAGTGCCGAATCACCTAGTTGATCGGAATTAACTAGGATTACTCCTTCAGAGTGATTAGATGCTCCCGCCCATTCCCTCAATAAACGTATCAATGAATGCCTTGATCTTGTCGCCCACGCGCTCGATGATCGGCTTGCGCTCCAGTATCTTCGGCTTGAACGATAGCGCGGTCACGATCTCCTGCTCACGCGGGAAACGGTTGGCGAAGGTGTAGGTCTCCAGTAGGCGTTCCAACTCAGCCGGAACCAGTTTTTCTTCCTCACAGAGCGTATTGAAGGCAGCCTTCATGTGAACCGTCCAGTAGTCCTCAAAAATACCCAATAGCCTTGAGCAAGAATATATAGGCCGATCATCCAAAAATCAGACTATGAGCGATTGCAATAGCGTCGACTGCAGTCATTCAACTTTTGGCAGTGACCGGCAGCTAGTTCCAGAAACGGACATAAACAGTTTAAACGAAACCGGTGGCTATACGGAATTTGGGATCATTACGAACGCAATGCACGTAGTTCCTTGTTAGTAAATCGCAAACGCATTGCAAGTACATTGGCGATCCCTTCGAAGATATGCGATGTGGCAATGCCAGATACTTCCCCGGCCTCATTGAAGCGAACACGCGACAGCACGTAGCAGTCGGTATCCGTCATCGCAAGGGCTTCAGCTGAACGACGTGTGCTGTCGAGGAATCCCATCTCACCGATGAAGTCTCCGCGTCCAAATGTGCCGATGTGCCAAGTCTCCTTTTTTCGTATGGGGAAGACGACACGTACCGTGCCGCGCCGGATGAACAATAATTCATCGCCCGGAGTGCCAATCTTGAACACCTTCTTGCCCGCTTTGATATGGCGCAGCTCAATGATCGACTCAAAACAGCTTAACGAGCCCGACTTCCATCCAAGCAAATCTTCCAATTCGTTTAATTCGAGCGGCGGGCCATTGTCTTCATCAATATACGAGGACTCGCTCAACAATTGTGTTTCTACCCATTCGAGCGCTTCATCCAGTTGGCGGAACGCCAGCGCTTTTTCAGTCTGACGGATGAGGCCAACCTCACGCAGATAGCGCTTCATCTTCAGCCCACTGGGTAGTCCATGGGGAATCTCGGTAAAGATCAGATAAGCACCGACGCTTTCGAGCCGATCTTTGATTTGCTCTAGGACATGAGTCGCCGTCAGATCTATCGATTGCACCCGTCGCATGTTGAGAATGACATAGGTACGCGGGCCGATTTCAGGTTCCAACGCTAAATAGAGCTGATTGGCCGTACCAAAAAACAGGCTGCCCTGTAGCTCAACTATCACTGTTTTGCCACTGCCACGAATGAGGATGGACAATTCATGCTCATGCCGCACCACCTTCGAGAACATTTCGCCACCCTCGACCTTGCGCCGCAACACTGAACTACGTGCCTGTTCCCTCAGATAAAGCGCAATGGCAAGCAGGATACCTATGCCGGATGCGGCAATCAGGCTGACGGTTAATGCGGTGATGATGACCGCGATAATCACCACAAAGTCAAAGCGTGTTGCCTCCGAGCGGAAGAACGCCAGGCTGTGCAGATCAATCATGCGATAGCCAATTACCACCAGAATGCCGCCCAATGCCGCAATCGGCACCCAGGCAACCAGAGAAGCGAGTAGCAGGAAGGCAAGGAGCGAAAAGCCGCCCTCAATTACCCCGGAGCGGCGAGTGTTCGCCCCGCTCGACAAGTTCACCATCGAAGCACCCATTTGGCCCGCACCGGGGATTCCTCCCAGCAAGGCAGAGCCGATGTTGCCCAAGCCCTGTCCTATTAGTTCGCGATTCGGGTTGTGGTGGTTGTTGGTCAAGGCATCGAGCACGATGCTGGTTTTAAGCGTATCAATCGAGAGTAGCGCCGCAAGTGTCAACGCGGGGAGAAATATCTGCGCCAGCAATGTCGTATCCCATGCTTGCAAGCTCTTGAAATGTTGGATGACGGCATTGAGTAAATTGTGGTCTGTACCCCCCAGCGGCCCCACAATCAGCGGATTGCCATGGCTATTCCACAGCGCCGGATCAACAAAACCAAGTCCCAAGTAGACCAGTATTCCTATCATCATGGCGATAATCGCCGCCGGTACTGCGCGGATAATTCGGGGCACCATCACCATACACGCAACTACCACCACACCGACGACTATGCTCTGCCAGCGCCATTCATCAGGATGCAGAATCGCCGCCCATAGTCCCATATCTTTGGGCGCACCGAGGACACGCGGCAACTGGCTGCCGATAATGGTCAGGCCGACGCCGCTTAGATAACCACTGACTACGGGATAAGGAATGTATTTTATCAGGGTGCCGATACCGACTGCGCCCAGCCCGATCTGAATGGCCCCGGACAGCAAAGCGATCAGCATCAACATTAGGATGCTGGCTTCGGCGCTGATACCACTTTGGGCGAAACCTATGGAGACTGCGGCCAGCACTGCGGCGGCAGGCGCACAGGGCGCAGTAATCAGACGATCAGTTCCCCCAAAGCTGGAAGCAATCAAACCGAGCGCTGCGGTGCCCAGAATACCGGCAATTGCGCCCTGTGCCGCGTAGCCAGCACCGAGCGGCGAGAAGATGGCAACACCAAAAGCGATGGCAGAAGGAAGCGCCACCAACATGGATGCCAACCCTCCCCACGTATCTCCCGCTAGCTGCGAGGAAGTCTTGCTTGTCTTTCCACTTTCTACCATGGCAGTAACCTGCTGTACGATCTGAGGGATAGATATGTTGTCATAGTTTTTTCACGGCGTCAGAATTCCATATATAGGACTCAAATGCTGAGACCGTCGGTAGCAGGTGGCAGTCACAAACCACCTCTTAAAAGGAGAATTTATTTGCGCCATCATCAGCATAATGCATTCATTCACTTGCGAATAGCCTTTGACGGAGGGCGTAAAATTTTGTGTGTATTTTGAGAGTTGCCATTAGCCTGAATGTTTCATAAACCTTACCGAGCGCGGCCCCCTTTGCGTGGCCTGGCTACCTGATTTCAAGGTGCAATGTGTGGCAACGCACAGATGCAAACAACAAGCTTCCATAAAACTACGACAAACAAACACTGCATAATTCGACCCGCAAAGGTGCACCCATGGATCAATCTGAACTTATTGAACACGTAGCAAAGGAGTTGGGCATATCGAACGTTCAGTCGCAGCGATTGCTGAGGGCAACGCTGCGGGAGGTTCGCGACCTGCTCCGGGTTGGACACGCGGTAACCATCCCACACTTGGGCACCTTCGACACGGCGATTTACGGGGAGCACCGCGGATTTCGGCCTGCCAGTCATGACTTTGCAATTTTTCCGAAGCGCCGCGTGCCCGTGTTTCGCACGGGAACATTGCTCCGTGAAGATGTTCACGATATCGAATCCGACGAAGCAGGTGCGCCAACGTGAACGACGATAACAAGATCACGCTACACACTTTTACGGAACTGGTGGCAAAGCGTGCCAAGGTCAGTAGTGCTGACGCAGACAGCTATATCCACCAACTCGCAAGGACTATGGCCGCGGGGTTGGAGAAAGGCGACTATATTCATCTGTATCACTTTGGCCGCTTCCATACGACCCATGTTACCGAACAGATGGGGCACGATCCCAACACCGGCAAGCCGTTAACGATTCCTGAGCACACGCGTGTTCACTTTCACCCGTACAGCGCACTGCGCGTCTCCGTCAATGCCCCCTTCCGTCACTTGCGAATCAAGGAGCTCACGCCGGACAAAACAGCTTGGCGCACCCGAACCAGCATCTGGATATTGCTGGCGCTGCTTGCATTGCTACTGATCCCGCTTGGCATCAGCATAAATAGTCGGACATCCACTCAGGATGCGCCCGTGGCACCGCCCGAGAATGCCTCGGCTAACCTCGAACCGGCGCCCCCCGTGAGTGAGCCTACCGTTACTCGCGTCCCTGCGCCCGTAGAACCTAAAACCGCCCCAACGACAAAAGCAGCGGCGACCGAGGTTGTCGTGTCGCCCGGCGATACGCTTTGGGCAATTGCTGCGACCCGATGGGGCGATCCATTTTGGTGGCCGGTTATCTATGCGGAGAACAGAGCAGAACTGTCGCGCCAAAATCCGGACCTGATCAATAACGGGATCACACTGCGAATACCCGCTCTGGCCGGTAGCGTGAACAGCCCCAAGGCCGCAGATCTCCGTTTAAAAATGAACGCTTACCGAATCGTTGCAGACGACTACCAGAAGCTCGGCAATCCTCGAGCCGTGGCGTATGCGACGGTTGTTGCTCGCGGGTTCAAAGAATAATTTTGTTAGTGTAGAGCGCCGTCTTGCGGCTGCGCGCGCCCATCAAAGTGAAACATATTTAGTCACTGCTGCTAAATTAAAGGGCTGGCGCGTGTTTTTTGCGCAAAAAATATTCGCGCAATTACATAATGAAGGATACCCGATGATTAACTACGAATTACGACACGTCGAAGGCATGCTCATATTGCATCCAAAAGGATTGCTTGAAGCAGAAGACTTTACGACGCTGGCAACACAGGTCGATAATTACCTGGAAGGGAATGGGATGCTGCACGGTGTATTGATACACGCGAAATCATTTCCGGGCTGGAAGGACTTCGGCGCGTTGATTGCTCACCTGAAGTTCCTCAAGGATCATCTCAAGCGGATCGAGAAAGTTGCGGTCGTTGCGGATGGCGTAATCGCGAATGTCATGCCGCAAATCGCAAACCATTTCGTCCACGCACAGGTGCGGCACTTTGACCCTGTGGGCGAAGACGCCGCTTGGGACTGGCTAAGGAAAACCGACAACGCGTAGAAGAATTCGATTCATTGGAAACTCGAAAGAAATGTCATGAGCGAACCGATACGAAACATCCACCCGAAAGAACGTCTCTTGTGTTCGGACGCCAAGGGCGTCGAAGCTCTAGCCGAGCTTGCTCTCGATATGCGTTCAGCGTGGA
>JBBQXA010000012.1:0-29284 GCA_038210095.1 Burkholderiales bacterium | reverse complement strand
CGCTATCGCGCTGGACGAGGGCGACTTCCTGATCGGCGTGGCAATCACCGACGGCAATCACGACATCATGTTGTTCTCGGACGAAGGCAAGGCGGTTCGTTTCGATGAAAACGATGTGCGTGCACTGGGCCGTGATACGCGCGGTGTGCGCGGCATGAACCTGCCGGAAGGCAGCAAGGTGATCTCGCTGTTGGTGGCCGAGAACGAAGAGCAAACCGTGCTGACCGCAACCGAGAACGGTTACGGCAAGCGTACGCCTATCACCGAATACACCCGTCATGGACGCGGTACCAAGGGCATGATCGCGATCCAAACTTCGGAGCGCAACGGCAAGGTGGTGGCGGCAACATTGGTCAGCACCGAAGACGAAATCATGTTGATCGGTACCAACGGTGTGCTGATCCGTACTCGCGTGAAAGAAGTTCGCGAAATGAGCCGTGCAACGCAGGGCGTGACGCTGATCAATCTGGGCAAAGGCGAGAAATTGGCCAGTTTGAGTCGCATCGCCGAGTCGGAAGGTGGCGACACTGATGCAGAGGGCGAAGACGGGGAGTCGATCGAAGGCGTTGATGGTGAGTCTGCCGAAGGCGACGCAGAGGAATAAGGATTAGGATCGGGGATCATGGAGCGAGGATTGAGAGTCGCAGCGGCCCCGCTTTTCTTGATCCAAAATCCCCGATCCTCAATTCTGTAAAAAATATATTCAAGGGAGATGAGTAGCATGACTGTTTTCAACTTCAGCGCAGGTCCGGCGGTATTGCCGAAATCGGTATTAGAGCAGGCTCAGGCAGAAATGCTTGATTGGCATGGCAGTGGCATGTCGGTAATGGAAATGTCGCACCGCGGCAAGGAATACATGGGTATACAGGCTCAAGCCGAAGCTGATCTGCGCGAGTTGATGGGCATTCCCGTCAACTACAAGGTGCTCTTTCTGCAAGGCGGCGCGAGCATGCAGTTCGCCGCTATCCCGATGAACCTGTTGCGCGGCAAGACTTCCGCCGATTATGTTAATACCGGCGAGTGGTCTAAAAAGGCCATCGGTGAGGCGAAGAAATTCTGCAATGTGAACATCGTGGTCGATAACAAGGACAAGAACTGCTCCTATGTGCCCGAGTTCAATACTTGGAAACTGGACAAGGATGCGGCCTATTTGCACTACACGCCGAACGAGACTATCGGTGGCGTGGAGTTTGGCTGGATACCCGAAGCCGGGGATGTGCCGCTGATCGCGGACATGTCCTCCAATATTCTGTCGCGCCAGATTGATGTGTCCAAATTCGGCATGATCTATGCCGGTGCGCAAAAAAATATCGGTCCGGCCGGACTGACCATCGTCATCGTGCGTGAAGACTTGATCGGTCAGGTGGTCGAAGGCACACCGACCATGCTGGATTACAAGACCCACGGCGACAACGACTCGATGTACAACACGCCGCCGACCTATGGCATCTACATGGCCGGACTGGTGTTCCAGTGGCTGAAGAAGAACGGAGGCATCGTGGCGATGGAAAAACAGAATGTCGCCAAATCCAATCTGTTGTATGAGGCTATTGATTCAAGCAACGGTTTCTATAATTGCCCGGTGAACAAGGCTGATCGATCACGCATGAACATACCTTTCACACTGAAGGATGCGGAACTGGACAAGGACTTCCTGAAACAGGCGGATGCACTCGGCCTGGTGCAACTGAAAGGACATCGTTCCGTCGGTGGTATGCGCGCCTCTATCTACAATGCGATGCCGGTCGAAGGGGTGCAGGCGCTGGTTAACTTCATGAATAAATTTGCGCAGCAACACGCTGCTTAAGGGCGCATAGAGCAATGACCAAGACATTTCAGGTACTCACACTGAACAAGATCGCATCGGTAGGCCTGAAGCGCCTTCCCGCTGCGCGTTATGTGACGGGCAACGAGATTGCCGAGCCGGATGCGATTTTGGTGCGTTCGCACAACATGCACGAGATGATGATTTCGGTCAGCGTGCTGGCTATCGCGCGCGCCGGTGCGGGTACCAACAACGTGCCGGTGAAGCAGATGAGCGAGCGCGGTGTGCCGGTGTTCAATGCGCCGGGTGCGAATGCGAACGCGGTGAAGGAGCTGGTTGTCACCGGCATGTTGCTGGCTTCGCGCAGCATTGTTCCCGCGCTGAATTTCGTTTCCGGGTTGAAGGGTGATGATGCGACCATGCACAAGCTGGTTGAAGATGGCAAGAAGCACTTTGCCGGCATCGAACTGCGCGGCCGCACGCTGGGCGTCATCGGTCTGGGCGCGATAGGCCGCTTGGTGGCCGATGCAGCGCTCAACCTCGGCATGAACGTGGTTGGCTTCGATCCCGAGATTACGGTGGATGCAGCTTGGAGTCTGTCGTCGCAGGTCAGGAAAGCGGACAGCGTCGAAGACCTGCTGCGCCATAGCGACTTCGTGACCTTGCATGTGCCGCTGCTGGATGCGACGCGCAATCTGATCGATGAGAAGCGCGTTGCCGCGATGAAGGCCGGTGCTGTGCTGCTGAATTTCTCGCGCGATGCCATCGTCAATGAAGCGGCGGTGCTGGCGGGGCTCGATTCTAAACATCTGCGCAGTTATGTTTGCGACTTTCCGACCAATGCGACCCTGCACCATCAGGGCGTGGTCGCACTCCCGCATCTGGGTGCTTCGACACAGGAAGCCGAAGACAATTGTGCGGTGATGGTGGCCGAGCAACTGCGCGATTATCTGGAGCATGGCAACATCGTCAACACCGTGAATTTTCCGAATGTCGCGATGCCGCGGGAATCGGCGTTTCGTCTGGCGGTCGCCAATGCCAATGTACCGAATATGCTGGGACAGATTTCTAGCGCACTTGCGGCTGCCGGTATCAATATCCATAACATGATGAACAAGTCGCGCGGCGAGATGGCGTACACCTTGGTGGACACCGATTCAGCCTCTACTGCGGAACTGATCGCGCAAATCGCGGCGATTCCCGGCGTACTGATGGTGCGTGATTTGCCGTTGACGAAGGAAGCATGAGCGAAAATCTGAAGCAATACCGCGAGCAGATAGACAGTCTGGATGAAGAACTACTCAGGCTGGTCAATCAGCGCGCCAAACTGGCTCAACATATTGGTCATCTGAAAGGCGGCGGTACGGTGCTGCGCCCCGAGCGTGAGGCACAGGTGTTGCGCCGCTTGCAGGGATTAAATGAAGGCCCGCTGAGCACTGAAGCTGTCGCTCAATTGTTCACCGAAGTGATGTCGCAATGTCGCGCACTGGAAGCGCCGATGTCGGTGGCTTATCTCGGTCCCGAGGGCACGTTCACCGAGGCGGCAGCGCTCAAGCGTTTCGGCAGTGCGATTCAGGGCCAGCCCTGCGCAACCATAGACGAAGTGTTCCACGCGGTGGAAAACGATTCCGTGCAATACGGCACGGTGCCGGTTGAAAACTCCACCGAAGGCGCGGTCGGTCGCACGCTGGATCTGCTGCAGCAAAGCTCGCTGCAAGTGTGCGGTGAGGTGATGCTGGATATTCATCAATGTCTGCTTTCCCAGAATTGCGAGTTGTCGGCAATCAAGACGGTGTATTCGCATCCGCAGTCCCTTGGACAGTGTCAGGGTTGGCTGAATGCCAAGCTGCCGCATGCGGCGCGCATTCCGGTTGCGAGCAATGCCGAGGCAGCGCGTTTGGCTGCCGAAAATCCTCACAGTGCGGCGATTGCCGGTGAGCGCGCCGCCGCAATTTTTGGCTTGAGCGTGTGCGTGGAGAACATCGAGGACGATGCTCGCAATGCCACCCGCTTTCTAGTGCTGAGCAAACAGAGTGTCGCACCTTCAGGTCATGACAAGACTTCGCTGGTGCTGTCGGCGGCCAATCGCCCCGGCGCGGTGCATGAATTGCTTTCACCATTGGCGAAACAAGGGGTTTCAATGACCAAGCTGGAGTCGCGCCCCGCGCGTTCGGGCTCTTGGGAGTATGTTTTTTTCATCGATATCGAAGGGCATCAGGACGATGCCAACGTCGCGGCGGCTTTGGCTGAACTCAAACAGGTCGCGTCCTTCGTCAAGGTGCTGGGTTCCTATCCAGTCGCCGTCTGAATTTTTGGGCAATAAATGAACTACAGCGATTTAGCACCTTCCTATATCCGCGCCATTGCGCCTTATCAGCCGGGCAAGCCAACCTCCGAACTGGAACGCGAGCTGGGTATTACCGGCATCGTCAAGCTGGCCTCGAACGAAAACCCGTTGGGTGCGAGTGAGCATGCCATTGCTGCCGCCCGTGCCGCGCTGGACGAGATCGGTTTGTATCCGGATGGCAACGGCTTTGCCCTGAAAGATGCACTGGTGCAGCGTTACGGTGTCGCGCATAACCAGGTCGTGTTGGGCAACGGATCCAATGATCTGTTGGAACTGACCGCACGGGCTTTTCTGACCGTGGGCGACAAAGCGGTCTATTCGGCCCATGCATTCGCGGTGTACGCGCTGGCGACCCAGGCCGTTGGCGCGAGCGGCATTACGGTTCCGGCCAAGAATTTCGGCCATGACCTTGACGCAATGCGCATGACGGCGGTTGAGCAGGGCGCGAAACTGGTGTTTATTGCGAATCCTAATAATCCGACCGGTACTTTCCTGTCCGGCGCGGCACTGCACGGTTTCCTGAGCAAATTGCCAGCAAACATTCTGGTGATTCTGGATGAGGCCTACAACGAATACCTGCCGGAGAATTGCCGCTACGACTCGGTATCCTGGCTGAAAGAGTTCCCTAATCTGATTATTTCGCGCACCTTCTCCAAGGCCTATGGTCTGGCGAGTTTGCGTGTCGGTTATGCGCTCGCGCATCCGCAGGTGACAGATATGATCAATCGCGTGCGCCAGCCTTTCAACGTCAACAGCATGGCGCAGGCCGCTGCGGTTGCAGCTTTGCAAGATACCGACTTCGTGCGCCGCACCTTTGAGCTTAACCTTCACGGTATGGCGCAGATTGTCGCCGGGCTGAAAAAGTTGGGACTTGAGCATATTCCGTCGTTCGGTAACTTTGTCAGTTTCAAAGTGCCCGGAGCGACACAGATTTACCGTCGCATGCTGGAGTCGGGCGTTATTGTGCGCCCCATTGCCAACTACGACATGCCGGACTGGTTACGTGTTTCTATTGGACTGGAAACTGAGAATCAGAAATTTTTGTCTGCGTTGACGCAGATACTTGGAGAGAAGCAATGATTATTGTAATGGGCAGGGAAGTCACCGATGAACAGATCGGTGCCGTAGTTAAAAAACTCGAAACAGCGGGCTTGAAGGCCAATATTTCGCGCGGCATAGAGCGTACCGTGATCGGCGCGATCGGTGATGAGCGCCTGTTGAATGAAGAGATGTTTACGTCTTTGCCGGGCGTGGAAACAGCGATGCACATCGCCAAGCAATACAAGATCGTGTCGCGCGAGTCGCACAAGGAAAACACCATCGTCGACATCGGTGGTATTCCGCTGGGTGGCAATCAGATTCAAATCATTGGCGGACCTTGCTCGGTTGAGACGCAGGAGCAGATGGACCTGTCCGCACAGTTCGTGCATGAGGCAGGCTGTCGCTTGATGCGCGGTGGTGCATTCAAGCCGCGCACCAGTCCCTACGCATTTCAGGGTAAGGGCAGGGAAGGGCTGGAGATATTCCGCAATGCAGCAGAGAAGTACAAGTTGCCTATCGTCACTGAACTGATGGACGCGCGGCAGCTGGATACCTTCCTCGAATTTGACGTGGACGTAATTCAGATCGGTACACGCAATATGCAGAACTTCGACCTGCTCAAGGAAGTTGGTCGCTGCAACAAGCCGGTCATCCTCAAGCGCGGCATGTCGGCGACGATTTCCGAATGGCTGATGTCGGCGGAATACATCGCGGCGGGCGGCAATCACAACATTATCTTCTGCGAGCGCGGCATTCGCACTTTTGAAACCGCTTACCGCAACGTGCTGGACGTGACTGCGATTCCGGTGCTGAAGAAAGAGACTCACCTGCCGGTGATCGTCGATCCCTCGCATGCTGGCGGCAAAGCATGGATGGTGGCGTCATTGTCACAGGCGGCTATCGCCGCCGGTGCGGACGGTCTGTTGGTTGAAATGCATCCGTCTCCTTGCGACGCATGGTGCGACGCTGATCAGGCGCTGACTCCGGATGAGTTGAAGAAGCTGATGGTTACACTGGGCGGTATCGCCAACGCAATCGGACGCACGCTGTAATCGATGCAACCGGGTTTTCGCAAGGTCGTCATTTTTGGCACCGGACTGATAGGCGGTTCATTCGCGCTGGCTTTGCGCCGTGCGAATGCGGTTGGCGAGGTGGTCGGCTTTGGTCGTAGCCTGGCGACATTGGAGCAGGCCAAACAGTTAGGCATCATTGACCGTATCGGCGTTGATGTGGCGCACGAGGTGAGTGATGCCGATTTGGTGTTGCTCGCCACGCCGGTCGGGCAGATGGCCGAGTTGATGGGCCGCATTGCACCGCATCTGGGTGAACATACGCTGGTAACCGACGGTGGTAGCACCAAGTGTAATGTGGTTGCTGCTGCCCGCGAAAATATGGGTAACAGGCTTGCGCAGTTCGTGCCGGCTCATCCCATCGCCGGGGCCGAGCAGAGCGGGGCTGCTGCGGCAATGGCCGACCTGTATGTCGGCAAGAAAGTTGTATTGACTCCCCTGCCGGAAAATTCCCCGGAAGCCGTCGCGCGAGTAAGCTCGGCGTGGGGATTGTGCGGAGCGGTGGTGAGCAAGTTAACGCCACAGCAGCATGATGAGGTCTTTGCTGCGGTCAGCCATCTGCCACATCTGCTGTCGTTCGCGCTGGTGCACGATTTGTCGCAACGCGAGGGGCGAGATCTGCTGCTGTCCTTTGCCGCAAGCGGGTTCCGCGACTTTACCCGTATCGCCGCCAGTTCGCCGGAAATGTGGCGCGATATCTGTCTGGCGAATCGCGAGGCGCTGCTGGGAGAACTGGAGCGCTATCAGATGGAACTGGAAACATTGCATGAAGCACTGGATAGAGCCGATGCGGCGAAGTTGGAGCAGGTATTCAACGAGGCGCGTAAATTGCGCAGCAACTGGCGTTCTGAATAACTACTGAATATATTTATTATGAAATTCTGTCAGGCCTGTAAAAAAACCTTTAGCGATGCAAGTTGGAAGTGCCTGATCTGCGGGCATAAATCCGTTGAGCGTGGCGGATTTATTTCGTTCGCACCGGATCTCGCGGCGCAGAACGACGGCTTTGATCCGGAATTATTTAAACGCTATTCACTGGTTGAGGCCGGAAACTTCTGGTTCCGGGCGCGTAATGTGCTTTTAAAGAAGCTTATGCTGCAACATTTCCCCCGCGCGAAAAATATTCTGGAAATAGGCTGTGGTACTGGCTTCGTACTGGCAAATACTCGCGCGGCCTTTCCGGATGCGCGGCTTTCCGGCAGCGACATCTTTACCGAAGGGCTGGGTTTCGCGCAGCAGCGCGTGCCGTCCGCCAGTCTGTTTCAGATGGATGCGACCGCGATTCCGTTTCGCGAGGAATTTGATCTGATCGGTGCCTACGATGTGCTGGAACATATCGAGGAAGATGCGGTTGCGCTGGTGCAAATTCATCAGGCCTGCAAGCCGGGCGGGGGCGTGATCTTCACCGTTCCGCAGCATCCCTCGCTGTGGAGTCGCATGGATGAGTATGCGCATCACAAGCGCCGTTATACCCGTGTCGAAATGTTGAACAAGATGTGTGCGGCCGGATTCAAAGTGCGCTACGTGACTTCGTTCGTGTCATTGTTGCTGCCCGCGATGTGGCTTTCGCGTTTGTTGCAGCGCAATGCGCCGCCGGCAGAGGATGGGATGGATACCGGTTTGAAAATTCATCCGCTGGTGAATGCGCTGTTCGGCGCGGTGATGGCGGTCGAGCGCGGTCTGTTGGCGTTGGGTATCACCTTCCCTATGGGCGGGTCGTTGCTGGTGGTGGCTGAAAAATGAATATGTCGCGACGCAGTCTGTTGATCCTGCTGGCCGCGATCGCCGTGATCTGGTTTTCCAATCTTGAATTTCGCACGCTGGTAAAGCCGGACGAAGGGCGCTACGCCGAGATACCGCGTGAGATGGTGGCTAGCGGCGATTGGGTAACGCCACGCTTGAACGACCTGAAATATTTCGAGAAACCACCGCTGCAATACTGGGCAACGGCTACGGCGTATACGCTATTCGGCGAGCATCAATGGACTTCACGTTTGTGGACAGGGCTGACCGGCTTCCTCGGCATCCTGCTGGTTTGGTACGCCGGAGCACATCTGTTCGGGCGCGAGGCGGCGGGTTACGCCGCACTGTTGCTGTCCAGTAGCCTGCTGTATGTGCTGATGGGCCACATCAACACACTGGACATGGGCGTGACCTTCTTCATTACGTTGGGGATACTCGGCCTATTGTTGGCACAGTCGCAGGCCAAAGAGAAAAAACAGCGCAACTGGATGATGGTGGCCTGGGCGGGCATGGCGCTGGCGGTGTTGAGTAAGGGGCTGATGGGCATCATTCTGCCGGGCACGGCGGTATTTATCTATTGCATGGTGCAGCGCGACTTCAGCCTGCTCAAACGCATGCACTGGCTGGCGGGTCTGACTGTATTCGCGGCTATCACCGTTCCCTGGTTCTATTTGGTAATGAAAGCCAACCCGGAGTTCTTTGAGCGCTTTTTCATCTATGAACATTACACGCGATTCACCACCAAGGATCTGGGGCGCTATCAGCCCTGGTACTACTTTGTTCCTATCCTGCTGGCGGGTGCATTGCCCTGGACGGCAACCATGTTCGATGCAATGTGGCGCACGGTACGTGACTCGCATCTACCTGAGAAGATGTTTAACTCCCGCCGCTTCCTGTTGATCTGGGCGGTATTCATTTACGTGTTCTTCTCGATTTCGGGCTCCAAGCTGCCGTCCTATCTGCTGCCGATGTTTCCGGTATTGGCCTTGCTGATGGGTAAGCGTATTGCCGAGATGCGCGAGCGCACATTATTTTGGCAGATGCTGCCATCTATTCCATTCGCATTGGCGATACTGGCTTTGGCGTTTAACCTAGATAGACTGGCTGATACGCCGAATCAGGCCGAGCTGTATCCGCGTTATGCCATCTGGCTGGTGACAAGTGCACTGGTTACCTTAGGAGGTACGTTGACCGGCATGTGGCTGCTGTGGCGTACCAAGAAGCGTTCGGCGGTGTTGGCGCTGTCGCTCACGGCGCTGCTGTCCGCACAAATTGCATTGTCCGGTTATGAGAGTGTGGCGCGCGAGCGTTCCGCCAAACATATCGCCGAGGCGATACGCGATGAAGTGAAGCCCGGTGTGCCTATCTATTCGATCTGGAATTACGAGCAGACACTACCGTTCTACCTCAAACGCACCTTCACGCTGGTGCAGTTTCAGGACGAAATGAATTTTGGTATACAGCAGGAACCGGAACGCTATATCGCCAGCATGGATGAATTCACCACAGTGTGGGAGCGGCAGCCCGAGGCCCTACTTATCGCGGAGGTGTATACCTACGAGAAGCTGAAAGCCTATAACCTGCCGATGAAAATCATCTTCGAAGATAGCCAACATATCGTGTTTAAAAAACCATGAACCTCGTCAGTTTCAGTCTCATCGTTACCGGCGTGATGTTCAACGTCGCCGCCCAGTTGTTGATCAAGGCGGGAACCAATGCTGTTGGTCACTTCGAGTTCGTGCGCGCCAACATCGTGCCGATAGGTTGGAAGTTGGCGACCGAGCCGCACATTATCGGCGCGATGTGTTGTTATGCTTTCGGTGTGGTGATCTGGGTTTTGGCGCTGTCTCGGGTGCAGGTCAGTATCGCCTATCCATTGCTGTCATTGGGCTATGTGGTCAATGCGGTGGCGGCTTGGTATCTGTTCAACGAAGACTTCAACCCCGCCAAGGTGGTCGGTATGGGCATTATCATCCTCGGCGTCATCATTATTTCGAGAGCGTAATTAACATGAGTTTCCTGCCATTTTCTAAGCCAACCATAGACGAAGCCACCATTGCCGCCGTGGGCGAGGTGTTGCGTTCAGGCTGGATTACCAGTGGGCCGAAGGTGGCCGAGTTCGAAAAACAGTTATCCGATTACTTTGGCGGCCGTCCGGTGCGTACCTTTAACTCCGGCACCTGCACCATGGAGATCGCGTTGCGTATCGCCGGGATCGGGGCTGGGGACGAGGTCATCACCACGTCGATTTCCTGGGTGGCGACCGCGAACGTGATTTTGGAAGTCGGTGCGACGCCGGTATTTGCCGATATCGACCCGGTCACGCGCAACATCGACCTAGATAAGGTAGAGGCTGCGATTACCCCGCGCACGAAAGCCATCATTCCCGTCTATCTGGCAGGTAAGCCGGTGGACATGGATCGCTTGTACGCGATTGCGACCAAGCACAAGCTGCGCGTGATCGAAGACGCGGCACAGGCGTTGGGTTCGAGCTGGAACGGAAAGCCTATCGGCAGTTTCGGCGACTTCGTCTCATTCAGCTTCCAAGCCAACAAGAACATCACTACCTCCGAGGGGGGGTGTCTGGTGTTGAACAACGAAGACGAGGCGAAGCTGGCCGAGAAATTCCGTCTGCAAGGTGTGACGCGCAGTGGCTGGGACGGTATTGATGTCGATGTGTTGGGCGGAAAATACAACATGACCGACATCGCCGCAGCCATCGGCCTGGGACAGTTCGCGAAACTGGATGCAATCACCGAACACCGACGCAAATTGGCGCAACATTATTTTGCGACCTTTGGGGCCAACTTCGAGGCGCAAACCGGCGCACAACTACCTCCGCAGGACTTTATCAATACCAACTGGCATTTGTTCCAGCTGGTGCTGCCGGACACTATCACGCGCGCCGAATTCATGGAGCAGATGAAAGCGCACGACATCGGTATCGGCTACCACTATGCTCCCATCCATCTATTCAAACTCTATCGCGCGCTGGGTTTCAAGGAAGGCATGTTCCCGGTGTCCGAACAGGTCGGTCGTCAGATCGTCAGCCTGCCGATGTTCTACTCGATGAATGAGGCGGATGTGGAGCGCGCTGTCGCCGCGACGCGGGCGGTACTGGCTAGGCGCTGATATCTCTGATTGACAGGGCGTTGTTTATTTCTCGCCAGTTGCCGTGATGCAGAATTCCGTTATATCTCCCAGCATATGCTGCACCAGCCGGTTCGCGGCGGTGACCCCACCGTAGGCATTTTCTGCATCGGCATCTTCCGTCGCGTCGAATTGGCGGATGGACAACACGCGTCGCGTGCGCAGATCAAACAATTGTGTTTGTAGCGTGATGTGTACTCTGCTGGGGCGGGTAGTGAAATCCTGTTGCAGACGGACCAGTACGGTGTCCAGCCGAACATCGGCGGGTATCGAACTTGCTGTTAGCGTGACGGCGTTGAAACCCGTGCTTTGTTGAAGTGCTTGCCACAACAGAGGTTGTAGCATGCGCGTTGGGGAGTCTTTCCAGCGGCTTTTGACGAAGTAATTCAACTGGTGCGGTTGGCGTAAATAGGCGATCTGCGACGTTTCAAATCCGGGGTTTGCCTGTGGCATATTCACTGTCAGGATCAGATTTCGTTTGACCGGCGACGGCGGCACAGTAGGTTGCGCATCCAACACATACAGGTTCGGGCTGGTGCCCTGCGGGCTGGATAAACCGGTGCAGCCGCCGAGCAGTGCCAGCATGATAGGCAGAAGGAAATTTCTTCGTGTGCTCATGATATCTATTCTCCGGGGCCGGGCGCGGGTTGCGGCTTCCCGCGCAGTAATACACTCGGATTCTGTTCCAGTTGGTCGCTGACACGGCGTAAGGATGCGGTCAGGTCTCTCAGTTCAAGTACCAGTTGGTGGGCTTCCGGTAGCGTTGAAGTGGAAAACTGCTGTGCGCTTTCCATTGTGTTGCTGGTATTACTGGCCGCGCGTGAGACCTCGTCGGACATTTTTTCAAAGGCGTCCGCACTACGTTGCACGCGCTGAATGAATTGCGGTAATTCGTCGCTCATGCGCGCAGTGTTCTTAAGAGTATGTGCCGCATCGCCAAGTCCCGCGTCTATTGTGCCTGAGCGTGCAGCAAGGGTGCGCGATAGCGTGGCAAGATCGGTCAAGGTGTTCTTGATGGCGCGCCTGTTGTTTTCATCCAGCACCGCATTGAGGTTTTCGCTGGTCTTGTTGAGGTTGGCAAGCAAGGAGGTGACAGAAGAATCGAGACGCGCCATCAGCGACGGGCCACTTCTGATGACCGGGTAGGTACCTTCTTTTTGAGCCTGTAGCGGCTGCGAGCCTTTTCCCCCTCCGGTCAGTTCGACATAGGCGATGCCGGTTAAGCCGTGTGCCTGAAGGATGGCCACGGTATCCACCTTGATTGGAACGCCTTGTTCAATGGCGAGCGTCAATTGCACTTGCTCTACATTGCCGGGGGCCAGCATGATTTTTTGTACACGGCCAATTTCAACACCGCGATAACGCACCGGGGAGTTGAGGTTAAGGCCGGCTACCGATTCCTGCATGTAGGTTTGATAGAGGTCGTACGAGGTGTTGTAGGATTTGCTGCTGCTTAACCACAGCACGCCGCCTATCAGTGCGGCGGTAAATACCAGCACGAACACGCCGACTACGACAAAATTTACTTTTTCTTCCATGCCTGTTCACTCGCTGCGCGACCGCGCGGCCCATAAAAATATTCACGTATGACGGGATGCTCCATCTGAGACAGTTCCATCATACTGCCTATGCCCAGAATTTGTCCCCCGTCCAGTACCGCTACCCGATCTGCCGAGCGCCACAGCAGGTCGAGGTCATGCGTGACCATCATGATGGTGAGTCCGAGCGCATCACGCAAGTTCTGAACCAGTTCATCTATGCCGCTGGCACTGAGCGGATCAAGTCCGGCGGTGGGTTCGTCTAAAAATAAGAGTTCAGGATCAAGTGCCAGCGCGCGTGCCAATGCTGCACGCTTGCGCATGCCGCCGCTCAATTCGCTGGGATATTTGGAACCCGCATCGGCAGGTAATCCACTCAGTGCAATTTTCATAGCAGCGACTTCGTCGATCAGATTCTTACTGAGGTTGGTATGCTCATGTAGCACCATGGCGACATTTTCTGCCACCGTCAGCGAGCTGAACAGTGCGCCGCGTTCAAACATTACCCCCCAGCGTTGCCGCAGGGGAAGCGCTTGCTCATCGCTCAGGCCGATGACTTCCTGTTCGAATACGCGGATCGAGCCGGAGTCCGGACGTAGCAGCATGATGATGGCGCGTAACAGGGTGGACTTGCCGCAGCCGCTGCCGCCCACCAGTGCGAAAATCTCGCCACGCTGCACGGTCAGATTGACGTCGCGATGGACTACCGCCGTACCGTAGCTCGTGTGCAAGTCACGGATTTCGATGACGGCGGGGAAGTCGGTTGGCGTCTGCGCTTGGGTGCTCATAGCTTGAACCAGTTGAAGACGATTGAGAACAATGCGTCGGCCAGAATGACCAAGAAGATGGACTGCACTACGCTGATAGTGGTTTGTCGTCCCACGCTATCCGCGCTGCCGCTTACCCGGAACCCCTGAAAGCAGCCGACCAGTGCGATGATGGCGGCGAATACGGGAGCCTTGGCAATCCCGACCAGAAACGAGGACAGGCTGATTGCCTCGCCGAGGCGATCAATGAATACGTCGAAGCCGACATCCAGCTTGGAACGGGCCATGATCATGCCGCCGAGGATGCCAGTCACATCGGCAAACACCGTGAGCAGAGGCAGTGCAATGATCAGGGCCAGAATTTTCGGTAACACCAGCAGCTCCTGAGCACCGATACCGATGGTGCGCAGCGCATCTATTTCTTCGGTGATTTTCATGGTGCCGATTTGTGCCGCATAGGCGGAGCCGGAGCGCCCCGCGATGATGATGGCGACCAGCAGCGGGGCAAGTTCACGCACCATCGAAAGCCCGACCAGCTCGACGATAAAGATATTCGCTCCCAGTCGTTGGAGTTGATCCGCGCCCTGATAGGAAATCACCACACCCATCAGAAAGGTCAGCAGGCCGGTGATGGGTATCGCCTCAACCCCCGCCGTTTGCAGATTGTGCAGAATGGCGCGCCAACGAATTCGGCGGGGTTGCATCAGCGAGTGCAAAAGCGCCATCGCACTTTCGCCGATGAAGGCGAGCATGTCGGTCATTCCCTCAATACGGGCCCAAGCCTGCCGTCCGATGGTTTCCAGTAGGCCGACTTTGGGGAGGGCGGCGGGGGACATTTGGCTGCCACGACTGCCGATCAATTGCATCAAAACATTGAATTCGGGACGTAAGCCGTCGAGTTGAATGTTCTTTCCGCGCGCTTGCAATTCAAGCACCGTGCGATGCAGCAGCCAGGCGCCGACGGTGTCAAGCGCGGTGATTCCCGAGCCATCGAAAACAAGATTTGTTGCATCTGACCAGTCCGTCAGGGTCAACTGCAACTCCAGTGCGGAGAGGCGCTGGACTATCCATGCTCCCCTGCAATGCACACGCAGGGAAGGCGCCGAAGCATCGGCTTCAATGAGCAGATGCGCAATTTGATCGGCAGACATGGCCTGGCGATTTCCTTTGGCGATCAGAATGGTACTGTCCTCCATGTATTGCTATCGGCTAGCTGGTTGCTGGACATGCTGCCGCGGTGTGAGTGACAGATGGATGCCCGATCTAAGGCAGTTCTGCACATCACCCCAGTAAATGCTTAACGTGCTCGCGCTCTTCCAGTAACTCTCGGTAACTCTCTTCCATATGCTGGCGCCCAAGTTGGCTCACGGCCAGCCCCTGTACGATGTGGTAATGCCCGTTGCTGCAGGTGACGGGAAAGCCATAGATCACACCTTCCGGGATGCCGTAACTCCCATCGGAAGCTACGCTCATGGTTACCCAGTCGTTGTGATGTGAACTGAGCATCCAGTCGTGCATGTGGCCGATGGCCGCATTGGACGCGCTAGCCGCGCTTGACAGACCACGCGCCTCGATTACGGCCGCGCCGCGTTTTTGCACTGTTGGAATAAACGTTTTTTCGACCCAGCTTTGATCGGGCAGCAGTTCACGCACCAAGCGACCGCGAATTTCGGCGTGATCCAGATCGGGATACTGGGTGCCGGAATGGTTGCCGAATACGATCATTTTCTTGACGTCGCGTATTGGCTGGAACAGATGTTGGGCGACCTGTGCAATTGCACGGTTATGATCCAGACGCATCATTGCGCTGAAATTCTTTGGGTTGAGGTTGGGCGCGTTCTTCATCGCGATCAGCGCATTGGTGTTGGCCGGATTGCCGACCACCAGCACCTTGACGTGGCGCGCGGCGTATTCGTTTAGGATGCGCCCCTGCTCGGAGAAGATCGCGCCATTGGCTTCGATCAGATCCTTGCGCTCCATGCCTTTGCTGCGCGGGCGCGAGCCGATCAGCAACACAACCTCGGTGTCCTTGAAAGCGACCTTGGGATCGTCGGTGATGATGACTTGTTGCAGCAGCGGGAAAGCGCAGTCTTCCAGTTCCATCATTACGCCGCGCAGCATGGGCTGTGCTTGGGGCAGATCCAGCAGTTGCAGGATGATGGGCTGCTCGCGTCCCAGCATATCGCCATTGGCGATGCGGAACAGGGTGGCATAGCCTATCTGTCCGGCGGCTCCGGTGACGGTGACGCGTATCGGTGCTTTCATGGCTGTCTCCTGCGACGGTAGTTGGAATCCGCATTCTGCCAGTTATACCCTGTCAGGCATAGTGCTGAGCTTGCCTCTGCGGCTGTATATGTTAGCCATATGGGATACAATGCCACGAGATAAAACAATCAATCCCCATCGATTAGTCAGTCATGCCTAATACTTCCGTTAATCTGCTTCCTTCATCCACACAACTTCTGGATCTCCTTGAGGTGCTTACGCGTCAGCGCGACAGTTCGTTAGTGAGACTGAATGTGATGCAATCTCTGCTGACGCTGATGCATCCGGAAAGCATCAAGCTCTACGACATAGTCAAAAAGGGAGATCAATACGGCGTTGTTCTGGCCGTCTGGAATGTAGAGAGTCGTTTGCATTTTACTGAAGGCACGCTGTCGGAAGATCAGATTGAGATGCTTCCCGTCGATTCCATGTTGGGCAGGGCGCTTCACCAAGAAAGCGGCAATTTGTGCGAAGTACAGGACGGCAAACATGAATGTTGTCTGACGGTAAGCATGAATAATGAGCCGGTCTCACTGTTCGCGATGCGGGGTAATGTTCCATTCAGTGACGATATGATGGCTATCGCGATGGGGGTCATTGCGGTCTATCGTAATTATCTGGCCTTGTTGCAGGATAGCCAGCATGACACCCTGACGCGGCTGCTCAATCGCAAGACGTTTGATGCCGGGTTTTCCCTGTTTCTGACTTCGGCCTGTAGCGCAGATTGGCCCGGTCACAATGAGCAGGATGATAGACGCTCTCACAAAGAAGGCAGCCATTGGCTCGCGATCATGGATATCGATCACTTCAAGCGCATCAATGATAACTTTGGTCATCTGTACGGTGACGAGGTGCTGATTCTGATGGCTGATCTGATGCGTGCCACGTTCCGCCACTTTGATCGGCTCTATCGCTTCGGCGGGGAGGAGTTTGTCGTGCTGATGCGCGATATTACTTACGATGATGCAAAACGCAAACTGGAAGGTTTTCGCGAGGCAGTCGAACAGCATATCTTCCCGCAGGTGGGCAAGGTTACGATTTCCATCGGTTTCACGTCTGTTGTGTCTACCTCCATGCCCACTGCCGTGGTGGGTGAGGCCGATGAAGCGCTGTACTACGCCAAGGAGCATGGTCGTAATCAGGTGTGTTGCTATGGTGAGTTGCTGGAGCAGGGGCGGGTGAGCAAGAAAACGGTGCATACCGAGGCAGACTTCTTCTGATTTCATGCAGTTCGCCCGGTTGGTGTAATTTGAAACGATTTTAATAATTACAGGTTTTTGATGCGATGAACGAAAAACGACCAAAGCATCTCGCGTTACATAAAATCAAACTGCCGTTACCCGGCTTTGTTTCCATCCTGCATCGTGTCAGCGGCGTGCTGTTGTTTTTTACGTTGCCGCTGCTGCTGCTGATGCTGCAATACAGTCTGAACTCCATAACGACGCATACCCGATTGATGGAACTACTGGCACAGCCGTTGAGCAAGCTGGTGCTGCTCGGTTTGCTGTGGGCATTTCTGCATCACTTCTGCGCCGGACTGCGCTATCTGGCGATTGATTTGCACTATGTGCGCAATCTTGCTCAGGCGCGTAACAGCAGCAAGGTGGTCATGTTTGTCAGCCTGCTGCTGACCTTGGTGCTGGGGGTGAAATTATGGTGAATCGCATCGTGGTCGGCGCACACTTCGGTCTGCGTGACTGGTTGATACAGCGCATCACGGCAGTGATAATGGCGCTTTATAGCTTGACGCTGTTCGTTTATCTGCTGCTGCAACCCCATGTGAACTATAACGTTTGGACTGGCCTGTACTCCAATCAGTGGATGCGCATCTTTACGCTGCTATTTCTGATGAGCCTCTTCTATCACGCCTGGATAGGCATGCGCGATGTGGTGATGGATTATGTTAAGCCGGCGGGCGTACGTCTGCTTATCCATGTGCTGGTAGTGCTGACCATGATCGTATACACGATCTGGTCAGTACAAATACTCTGGGGTATGTGATGAAGGTCTCGAAAAGAACATTTGATGTGGTTGTCGTCGGTGCGGGCGGTTCCGGCATGCGTGCGGCCTTGCAACTGGCCGAAGCCGGACTCAAGGTGGCGGTGTTGTCCAAAGTATTTCCCACCCGTTCGCATACCGTCGCGGCACAGGGCGGCATCGCGGCCTCACTGGGCAATGTCACCGAGGATAACTGGCACTGGCATATGTACGACACCGTGAAGGGATCGGATTATCTGGGTGATCAGGATGCGATCGAATTTATGTGCCGCGCTGCACCTGAAGTGGTGTACGAGCTGGAGCATTACGGCATGCCGTTCGACCGGCTGGATTCCGGCAAGATTTATCAGCGCCCATTTGGCGGCCACATGCAGGACTACGGCAAGAATCCGGTACAGCGCGCCTGTGCGGCGGCTGACCGCACCGGTCACGCGCTGCTGCATACCCTGTACCAGCAGAATGTGAAAGCCAACACCAATTTCTTCATCGAGTGGATGGCGCTGGATCTGATCCGCGACGAAGAGGGTGATGTGCTGGGCGTGACCGCGATGGAAATCGAGACCGGTGAAGTGATGATGTTCCAGGCGCGTGCGACGCTGTTCGCGACGGGCGGGGCGGGGCGCATCTTTCATTCCAGTACCAATGCTTTCATTAATACCGGCGACGGATTGGGCATGGTGGCGCGTGCTGGCTTGCCGCTGGAAGACATGGAGTTTTTCCAGTTTCATCCCACCGGTGTCTATGGTGCGGGCGTGTTGATTACCGAAGGTGTGCGCGGCGAGGGCGGCTATCTGGTGAACAAGGACGGCGAGCGTTTCATGCCAAAATACGCCCCGAATGCGAAGGACTTGGCCAGTCGCGATGTGGTGTCGCGCGCGATGACCATAGAGATCAACGAGGGGCGCGGCTGCGGCCCGCATGGCGATCACGTGATGCTCAAGCTCGACCATTTGGGTGAGGACGTGATTAAACAACGCCTGCCCGGCATACGTGAAATCGCACTTAAATTCGCCCATGTCGATCCGGCCCGCAGTCCGATTCCGGTGGTACCAACCGCGCATTACATGATGGGCGGCATCCCGACCAATTATCACGGTCAAGTAGTCGCTCCGTATAAAACCGGCCCCGATGAGATTGTGCATGGGCTGTATGCCGTGGGCGAATGCGCCTGCGTGTCGGTACATGGTGCGAACCGTCTGGGCTGTAACTCCCTGCTCGATTTGATCGTGTTCGGACGCGAAGCGGGCAGGCAGATCATCGAAGACCTCAAGAGCCATCCTCATCCCAAGCCGCTACCTGCCGATGCGGCCGAGCGTCCATTGGCGCGTCTGGCAAGGCTGGAGAACCAGAAGAACGGCGAGCGGGTACACGAGGTCGGTGATGCGATGCGCCGCACCATGCAGAAGCATTGCGGCGTGTTCCGTTTCCCCGAACTGTTGACCGAAGGTGTGAAGCAGATCAAGGAAATCGCCGAGCGTGTGGCGCATACCGAGATACAGGACAAGAGCCGGGTATTCAACACCGCGCGCATCGAGGCGTTGGAACTGGAAAACCTGATCGAAGTCGCTCAAGCCACCATGATCGCCGCCGAGGCGCGCAAAGAAAGCCGTGGCGCGCATGCGCGCGATGATTATCAGGAGCGCGATGACGTGAACTGGCTCAAACATAGTCTGTATTTCAAAGAAGGACACCGGCTGGATTACAAACCAGTGCGACTGAAACCGCTGACCGTGGATTCGTTCCCGTTGAAGGCTAGGGTTTATTGAGCTTGTAGGTTGGGCTTTAAGCCCGACCTACATTTTGCTTAGGAGAGCTGCAACCATGAAGTTTCGAATCTATCGCTACAACCCCGAGACGGATGCTGCGCCGTATATGCAGGATTACGTGCTGGAGACCGAGCCGACCGGCAAGATGTTGCTGGATGCTTTGCTGCTGCTGAAGGAACAGGACGACAGTCTGGGGATGCGCAAGTCCTGCCGTGAAGGGGTGTGCGGTTCGGATGCGATGAATATCAACGGGCGCAACGGGCTGGCCTGCATCACGCCGCTGGCCGGATTGAAAGAGCCGGTGGAACTGCGTCCCTTGCCGGGATTGCCGGTGATACGCGATTTGATCGTGGATATGACGCAGTTCTTCAAACAGTACCATTCAATCAAGCCGTACCTGATCAACAACGATCCGCCGCCGGAGACCGAGCGCCTGCAATCGCCCGCGCAGCGCGAGCATCTGAACGGCCTGTACGAATGCATCCTGTGCGGCTGCTGCTCTACTTCCTGTCCGTCGTTCTGGTGGAATCCGGACAAGTTCGTCGGCCCCGCCGGTTTGTTGCAGGCCTATCGTTTCATCGCCGATACGCGCGATCAGGCCACCGCCGAGCGGTTGGACGATCTGGAAGATCCGTATCGTTTGTTCCGTTGCCACACCATCATGAACTGTGTGGATGTGTGCCCCAAGGAACTGAACCCCACCGAGGCTATCGGTCACATCAAGGACATGATGGTCAAGAGAATAGTATGAGGAAGGAGGAGCTGGAGTTGGGGAGTCAGGATTTGAGCGCGGCGGGAGCTGTTCGGGATGAGTCTAATTTCGAAATTCCGCCCAAATCCAAAATCCAAAATCCTCAACCCTCGTTCGGTACTCGATCCTCGCTAGACCCTGACGTCAAGCGTATGCGCTGGCGTTGTCGACGCGGTTTGCTGGAGCTGGATATCGTGCTGGGGCGCTTTGTTGAGCAGCATTATGCAAATTTGGAAGAAGACGAGCGTCGGGTGTTTGACGCGTTTCTGGATATGCCCGACAACTCACTCTGGGATATGATTGGGGGCAAATTGGAAGCGACGCTGGGCGAGCATCAGGCGTTGCTGGAAAAAATAAGGGCGAGTTAATCGTCTGATGACACAAAGGGAGTAGCAGATGGAAAAACAACGAGTCGCAACATTGACCCTAGATGATGGGCGCAGTATAGAGTTGCCTATCCTGTCCGGCACACTGGGGCCGGAAGTGTTGGACATGCGCGGGTTAAATAAGTTGGGTATGTTTACCTATGATCCGGCATTCTTTGCGACGGCCAGTTGCACCTCTGAAATTACTTTTATTGATGGTGATGCTGGGTTGCTGTATTACCGCGGTTACCCGATCGAGCAGTTGGCTGAGCAGTCAGATTTTCTCGAAGTGTCGTATCTGCTGCTGAATGGTGAATTGCCGGATGCAGTGCAAAAGGAGAAATTCAGCGACATCATCACTCATCACACCATGGTGCATGACCAGTTGGCGCGTTTCTTCAATGGATTTCGTCGCGATGCACATCCGATGGCCGTGATGGTTGGGGTGGTCGGAGCATTATCGGCGTTTTATCACGATTCGCTGGATATCAATAATCCGCAGCACCGTGAGATATCGGCCCACCGTCTGTTGGCCAAGGTGCCGACCATTGCCGCGATGGCGTACAAGTACAATATCGGCGAAATGTTCATGCATCCTAAGAACAAGTTCAGTTATGTAGAAAACTTTATGTACATGATGTTTGCCACCCCGGCTGAAGAATACGTGCCCAATCCGGTGTTGGTGCGCGCGCTGGAGCGTATCTTCATTCTGCATGCGGATCATGAGCAGAATGCTTCCACGGCAACGGTACGCTTGGCAGGTTCGAGCGGTGCAAATCCATTTGCCTGTGTCGCATCCGGCATCGCCGCGTTGTGGGGGCCCGCGCACGGCGGGGCAAATGAGGCTGCGCTCAAGATGCTGGAAGAGATTGGTGATATTTCCCGTGTTGCGGAGTATGTGCAGGGCGTGAAGGACAAAAAATATCGCCTGATGGGTTTCGGTCATCGTGTGTACAAGAATATGGATCCGCGCGCCAAGGTAATGCGTCAGACCTGTTATGAAGTGCTCAAGGAACTCAAGCTGGAGAACAACAAATTGTTCGAACTGGCGATGGAGTTGGAGCGCGTAGCGTTGAGCGATCCGTATTTTGTCGAGCGAAAACTATATCCCAACGTGGACTTCTATTCCGGTATTGTGCTGCGCGCGATCGGCATTCCAACCAATATGTTTACGGTTATTTTCGCATTGGCACGCACGATAGGATGGGTGTCCCAATGGAATGAAATGGTTGGGGATGCGGAACAGAAGATAGGCCGCCCACGCCAACTTTATCGCGGCGCGATCAGGCGTGACTTTGTTGCGCTCAAGCAGCGCAAATAGTCTGGATTAAACATGACCGCTACAGACAAAAGTTATTTGCGCAGCATGCAGGAAAGTTCGCTGCTATTTGGCGGAAATAATGTGTTTGTCGAAGGGCTCTACGAGGACTTTCTGCGTAGCCCGTCCAGTGTGCCGGGTGAATGGCGCGAGTATTTCGAAAAACTGATCGCCGACGGCAAGTTGGCGGATGTAGCCCATACCCCCGTGCAGCGCAGCTTTGCCGCATTGTCTGCACGCACGGGAGTACAGAGCGAAACCGTTGCGGATCATGAGCGCAAGCAGGCCTCGGTGTTGCAGTTAATTAATGCCTATCGTTTCCTCGGGGTGCGCATTGCCGACCTTGATCCTTTGAGTCGTCATGAAAAACCGGAAGTCGCCGAACTGAACCCCGCCTATTACGGTCTGGGTGAGATCGACATGGACTCGACCTTCAATACGGGTTCGCTGGTGGGTGGTGCGCGCATGACCCTGCGCGAGATATTGCAGCGTTTGCGCCGTATTTATTGCAGCAGTGTCGGTGCCGAGTACATGTACATCAGCAGTGTGCCGCAGAAGCGCTGGATACAGGCACGTCTGGAAGGGGGGGATAGAGAGCCGAATTTCTCGGTGGAAACGAAGAGGCGAATTCTTGAACGGCTGACGGCTGCTGAAGCGCTGGAGCGCTACCTGCATACCAAGTATGTGGGGCAAAAACGATTTTCGTTGGAGGGCGGCGAGACGCTGATTCCTTTGCTGGACCACCTGCTGCAGCGAGCCGGCGAGCAGGGTGTGAAGGAGACAGTGATCGGAATGGCGCATCGCGGGCGCCTGAATGTGCTGGTGAATACGCTGGGCAAGCTCCCCAAAAATTTGTTCGCTGAATTCGAAGGCGTTCATCTGGAGGAACTGACTTCGGGGGATGTGAAGTATCACCAGGGGTTCTCTTCGGATGTTGCCACGCCGGGCGGCCCCATGCATGTTACCGTTGCCTTTAATCCCTCGCATCTGGAGATAGTGAATCCGGTGGTGGAAGGTTCGGTTCGCGCCCGCCAGCATCGACTTGGTGACCATAGCGGTGCTCAGGTTATGCCGGTGCTGCTGCACGGGGATGCGGCGCTGGCTGGGCAGGGGGTGAATCAGGAGACGTTTAACCTCTCGCAAACACGCGGTTATGGTACCGGCGGAACGGTTCACGTCGTTATCAATAATCAGATCGGCTTCACGACATCGAATGCACTGGATGCCCGCTCTTCGGCCTACTGTACTGATGTGGCGAAGATGATAGACGCGCCCATTTTTCATGTAAATGCAGACGATCCCGAAGCCGTATTGATGGTTACGCAACTGGCACTTGATTATCGTATGCATTTCGCCAAGGATGTCGTGATCGACCTGGTGTGCTTCCGCAAACTGGGACACAACGAGCAGGATGAACCGCTGGTCACGCAGCCCTTTATGTACCGCTATATCAACAAACATATCGGTACCCGTGCCCTGTATGCCAATCGCCTAGTGGCTCAGGGCGTGTTGGCGGCGGATGAGCCGGAAGCGATGTTGTTGGCCTATCGTCAGGCGATGGATGAAGGGCATAATCCAGCTCATTTTCTGCGTACCGATTTCAATCAGGAACGGATTGCGATCTGGGCAAAATATCGCACGGGAAAAAGGTGGAATGTCCCGGTGAATACGGCGGTGTCGCGCGAGCGCTTGCAGCAACTGGCCGAGCGTCTCACCCTGATCCAGCCCAATTTCAAGCTGCACGGACGCGTCGAGAAGATTGTCAATGATCGTGCCGCGATGGGCCGAGGCGAGCTGCCTCTAGATTGGGGGATGGCTGAGAATCTGGCCTATGCCACCCTGTTGACCGAGGGTTATCCCGTGCGACTGTCGGGTGAGGATTGCGAGCGGGGAACGTTCTTCCATCGTCATGCGGTGTGGCATGACCAAAATCGGACTGAGTGGTACAAAGGCTATCAGATTCCGTTGCAGACGCTTGCGCCGGATCAGGCCGATTTTATAGTTATTAATTCGATTTTATCGGAAGAGGCGGTGCTGGCCTTCGAGTATGGCTATGCGACTGCTGAACCGGATACGCTGGTGTTGTGGGAAGCTCAGTTTGGCGATTTCGCCAATGGGGCACAGGTGGTCATCGATCAGTTTATTGCCTCCGGCGAGGCAAAGTGGGGGCGGTTGTGCGGTTTGACGATGCTGTTGCCGCACGGTTACGAGGGGCAAGGCCCCGAACACTCCTCGGCGCGCATCGAGCGTTATCTGCAACTGTGTGCCGATTACAACATTCAAGTGTGCATTCCTTCCAATGCCGCGCAGATGTTTCATCTGTTGCGTCGCCAGATGCTGCGGTCAGTGCGCAAGCCGTTGATTGTGTTCACTCCCAAGAGCCTGCTGCGCAGCAAGGATGCGTCATCGCCGCTGGACGATTTTGTGCAGGGAGGTTTTCAGCCGGTCATTTCGGAAGTGGAGCCGCTGGAGGCGAGTCGTGTGCGCCGCATTATTGCGTGCACGGGCAAGGTGTATTACGACCTGATCAAGGGGCGGAGTGAGCGCGGCATAGACAATATGGCGGTCATCCGGATCGAACAACTCTACCCCTTCCCGCATGATGATTTTGCCGCACAGGTTGCGCGCTATCCAAATGCAAGCGAGGTGGTGTGGTGCCAGGAAGAGCCGGGTAACCAGGGTGCATGGCACCGCATTCAGCATTATTTGCTGCGCCATATGCGAGCCGACATGAAGCTGGGCTATGCACTTCGCCCTTCATCGGCTTCGCCCGCGGCGGGATACCTCGCCATCCACAATGAGCAACAGAAGGCGGTGGTAGCAGCCGCTTTCAGACCCGACTTAGATGTGAAGAACAACCCAGGAGACAAACGTCATGATCATTGAAGTGAAAGTCCCGCAACTGTCCGAATCTGTGACCGAGGCCACGCTGCTTACTTGGCACAAGAAGGTGGGCGAGGCAGTCAGTGAAGGCGAGAACCTGATCGATATCGAGACCGACAAGGTTGTGCTCGAGTTGCCTGCAATTAAGAGCGGAGTGCTGACCAAAATCATTCAGGCGGATGGCGCCAAGGTAGGCAGTGAAGAGGTTATCGCGCAGATTGATACCGATGCGGTGGCGCAAGCGTCTCCCTCGCACCCGTCTGCTCCCGCACGAGGCGAGGGAGTGGCCGTGTCACCTTCGGCACGCAAGCTGGCACACGAACACGATGTTGATGCGAGCCAATTGCAAGGCAGTGGCAAACACGGATTGGTAACGAAAGAGGATGTGCTGAGCGCCGTGCAGAATTCCCATCCAGCTGAATTGCCCCCCGTTGCGCCTGTCGTTGTCCCGTCCGGAAATCGTCCGGAGCAGCGCGTTCCGATGACGCGCATCCGGCAACGTATTGCCGAACGGCTGCTGCAATCGCAACAAAATTCGGCCATCCTGACCACGTTCAACGAAGTGAACATGCAGCCGGTGATAGACCTGCGCAACAAGTACAAGGATGCCTTCGAGAAGAAGCATGGCGTGAAGCTGGGCTTCTCCTCGTTCTTTGTCAGGGCCGCCGTGTTGGCCTTGCAGAAGTTTCCTATCGTAAATGCCTCGGTGGATGGCACTGATGTCATCTATCACGGCTATTTTGATATCGGCGTAGCCATCGGCAGCGAACGAGGACTGGTGGTTCCAATTATTCGCGATGCGGATAAGCTCACTTTCGCCGAGATCGAGAAGCGTATCGCGGATTTCGGCGTACGAGCCAAGGACGGCAAGCTCAGCATGGAAGAATTGAGCGGCGGCACATTTTCGATTTCAAATGGTGGCGTGTTCGGCTCCATGCTCTCCACACCTATCATTAACCCGCCGCAGTCCGCCATTCTGGGAATTCACGCGACCAAGGACAGGCCGGTTGCCGAAAATGGTCAAGTGGTGATCCGCCCGATGAACTACCTCGCATTGTCATACGATCACCGCATCATCGACGGGCGCGAAGCGGTGCAGTTTCTGGGGACGATCAAGGAAGCACTGGAATATCCCGGACGCATATTGCTAGACCTCTAGATGCAGGCTTTTCGGGCTTACCGGATCACTGACGAAAACGGTAAATCTGCCGGGGGGTTCGTCGATCTTACGCTGGACGAACTTGATGCCGGCGAGGTCGTCATTCGCTCGCACTACTCCAGTGTTAATTACAAGGATGCGCTCGCTGCAACCGGTACGGGCAAAGTCATTCGTCGCTTTCCCTGCGTTGGCGGAGTGGACGTGTCGGGCGTGGTGGAGAGTTCATCCGACGCGCGCTTCAGCGCGGGTGACGAAGTACTGGTGACCGGTTACGGCATGGGCGTTGATCACGATGGCGGGTATGCGGAGTATGTGCGCGTCCCGGCCGACTGGGTCGTGCCGCTGCCGCAAGGATTGACGCTGTTCGAGGCCATGGTGTTAGGTACCGCCGGATTTACGGCGGCGCTGGCGGTTCATCGTTTGGAACAGAATGAGCTGACTCCGGAAAAAGGCAAGGTGGTGGTGACCGGGGCCAGTGGTGGTGTTGGAAGTCTGGCGATTGCCATGTTGGCCAAACGCGGCTATTTTGTTGTGGCCGTTAGCGGCAGGGAAAATGAACGCGATTATCTGATGTCGCTGGGGGCAAGCGAGATAATGCCACTTAACCAGATCAACTTGTGCAGTGATCGGGTGCTGGAGAGGGCGCAATGGGCCGGAGCGCTGGATGCGGTCGGGGGTGAAATGCTGGCCTGGTTGACGCGGAGTATGCAACAGAATGGCGTGATCGCCAGCTTTGGGAATGCGGGTGGAGCCCAATTGAACACGACGGTGTTTCCCTTCATTCTGCGCGGTGTTCGGCTCATAGGCATCGACTCTGCGGCGACTGCCATGCCATTGCGCCGCGAGATATGGCAGCGCTTGGCGACCGACCTGCATCCTGCGGAGTTGGATCGAGTGGCGCGCACCGTACCTTTCACATCATTGTCCGAGGTGTTCGTGCAACTTCTTCAGGGAAGTTTGCATGGTCGTAATATAGTGTCTATCGCGGCAGTTTCCGGATCGGCAGATTTCATTACTTCAAAATTAAAGCTAGGTTCGATCAAATGACACAAGCAGCATGGAATTATCTGAACAAGCATCTGTATATAAAGTTGACTTTATATACGTTGCTGATTGCTCTGTTGATAGGACTGTTCGCAACCCTATATGAGACCTTCGAACATTTTGAGGACGAGCGGCACGGGCGTGCCAGTGAGATAGCCTATTTGCTCAATGTAAGTCTCAGGCCTGCCGCACGCGCCGCAGTTACTCATGATAAAGCGCTGGCAGACGAGGTGGTTCAGGGCCTGTTTGCAAAACCGTCAATCTATCATGTGGACATCTCCGACGAGCAAGGCAATCTTCTGAGCATGATTGAACGAAGCAAGTTTGAGACGGGGGCGGTGGCGAAATTTCTGTTTGAAGCTGAGCAGGATTATCGTATTCCATTAACTATGCCGTCTGAATTGATCACCAATGCAGTGCCGGACAGGCAGGTCGGTGAGCTATATGTTGCAATTGATCGCGAAGTGGTCGCTCAGCAGGTGCGGGCCCATTTTTTTGATACGTTGCTGGACGAGTCACTGCACAGCGTATTAATTGCACTGCTGCTTTCTTCGGTCTTCTATTATTTTGTGACGCGACCACTTGCTGGCTTATCCGTCCGCTTGGGCAAAATGCATCCGGACAACATGACTGATATCAAGCTCGACGTACCAGTGGGTCATGATGAAGACGAAATCGGTGTGGTGGTTCATACCATGAACCGTTTGATTGCTGAATTACGCTATTCTGAGGAATTAATTCGTCACGATGCTAACAAGCTACGATTGCATGCAGGTATTTTTCAGAGCAGCCATGATTCCATTACTATCACTGATGTAAATGGCAATATCGAGACGGTTAATCCAGCCTTCACTGCGATTACCGGGTATGTCCCTGACGAGGTGATAGGCAAGAACCCGCGAATCTTGCAATCTGGTCGCCAAAGCAAGAAATTCTACGAATCTATGTGGAGCAGCCTCATTGAAAATGGTTTCTGGACGGGCGAGGTGTGGAATCGCCGCAAGGATGGCAGTTTTTATGCGGGTTGGTTGTCGATCAGCGCGTTGCGTGATGCTCAGGGAAATATTGAGCACTTCATCGGCGTGACGAGTGACAACACCGAATATAAAGAGGCACAGGAACGCATCCGGAAAATGGCGTTTTACGACCAGTTGACGGGGTTGCCCAATCGCAGCCTGTTGCGCGATCGTGTGGATCGGTTATTTGCACAGATGCGACGTGAAGAAAAGCAATTTTCAATCATGTTTATCGATCTGGATAACTTCAAAAGGGTCAATGATTCGCTTGGTCATCATATGGGTGACCTGTTGCTGCAGGAGGTGGCGAATCGTTTGAAGGCTTGTGTGCGCGAGGTCGATACCGTGTCGCGGCAGGGCGGTGATGAGTTCGTTATCCTACTGCCGGAATGTGATTGCGATTGTGCCCGTGCAATTGCAACTCGGATACTTGATTCCCTTTCCCTGCCGCACAATCTGGAGGACAGCGAAGTCGTTGCCACGCCCAGCATTGGAATCAGCATGTATCCGCGCGATGCTGCTGATTTCGAAACGCTGACCAAGCATGCTGATACCGCGCTTTATCGTGTCAAAGAAGACGGACGGGCAGGTTTTCAATTTTTCATGCCGGATATGAATACTGCCGCGCATAAGCGACTGGAGATGGAAGGTCAGTTGCGCAAGGCGGTAGAAAATGACGGATTCAGGCTTCATTATCAGCCCCAGATCGATCGAATACACGGCAGTATCATAGGCATGGAAGCGTTGATACGCTGGGATGACCCTAAGCTAGGATCGATTCCTCCAGATGAATTCATACCCGTCTGTGAGGAAAACGGATTGATTGTGCCTATCGGCACTTGGGTATTGCAGGAGGCTTGTGCGCAGAACAAACGTTGGCAGGAGATGGGCTTGCCAGCCGTGCCGGTGTCGGTGAATGTCTCTGCGGTACAGATGCGCCAAGCCGATTTTGTTCAGACGGTGGCCGACGTACTTGAAAAAACCGGGCTGAAACCGGAATTTCTTGAACTGGAGTTGACCGAGCGAGTTGCGATGGCTCATGTTGAGCAGTCGGTTCAGATCATGCATGAGCTGAAGAATCTGGGTGTGGGCTTGTTTATTGACGACTTTGGGACCGGCTACTCCAGTCTTGCCTACTTGAAACGATTCCCCTTGAAGAAACTGAAGATAGATAAATCTTTCGTGCGTGACCTAGAAACCAACGCGGATGATCGCATCATTGCCAACTCAATTATCCTGTTGGCACACGGATTGAATCTCGGAGTCGTGGCCGAAGGTGTGGAGAATGCAGCGCAACT
>JBBQXA010000011.1:0-30549 GCA_038210095.1 Burkholderiales bacterium | reverse complement strand
ATTGGAAGCGGTTACATCTGCCGGTACGCCGTTGCTGCCTGCGGTACAAAGGGCCAAGTCATTCATGTCGGACGCGCAGACTTCGATTGCAGTCTTAATCGCCTGAGTGGATTGCACCACCTCCTGAAACTTAGCCTTTTTGGTGTAGTTGCTGTAAGCAGGAATCGCAACAGCTGCCAGAATACCGATAATCGCAACCACGATCATCAGTTCGATCAGGGTAAAACCTTTTTGTACGTTTTTCATGTAAAGCTCCTTAAAGAGTTAACGTTGATTAACCGTTCGACTTGATTGCCAGAAGGCGAACCCTGCCGAGGGTCAACACACATTGTGTGTCGCAGTTCTATACAGCAATAGCCGTGCCAGAGTTGCAACTGATTGTTTTGGAAAGCATGGTATTAGCACCATGCCAAATCTCATTCATTAACTCGACGAAAATTGACAGCCGAGTGACGATTTTCGTCACCCACGCATCGAGCTTGCGATGGCATCGATGTGGTTGCGAGAGTCGCATCTATGCTAAGGTATTACCTGTTCATACCAGATCGGAGCACCCCATGACCGCCACAGTGACTCGCCCTGTCGCCATTAAAATCGACCCAGACACACGGGATCGCGTAAAGCGTCTTGCCGAAGCGCGCCACCGAACCATGCACTGGGTAATGCGGGAAGCGATTGACCAGTATGTCGAGCGGGAAGAAAAACGCCAGGCATTCCGACAAGACGCTATCAATGCGTGGCGGGAGTATCAGGAAAGTGGCTTGCACGTTACCGGCGAGGAAGTCATGGCGTGGCTTGACACCTGGGGCGAAGAAATAGAGAAGACCGCTCCCCTATGCCACAAATAAAGTTTTCTGCTGCAGCGCTGCATGATTTGGAGCGATTACGAGGTTTTTTGCGCCCCAAAAATTCGGCAGCGGCGAAACGAGCCGCTGCCGCTATCATCAAGGCAGTACAGCTGTTAGGGCAGCACCCGCACATCGGCAGGCCCGTCGAAGAAATGGACATCGAGTACCGCGAGTTGCCTATCGACTTTGGCGAGAGTGGTTATGTTGCGCTATATCGGTACGAGGGTAAATTCGTAACGGTTCTCTCGTTGCGGCACCAGAAAGAAGCCGAGAGCTAGTGGCAGCAGAAATCCAAAAAACACAGGCCGTCAGACTGCCACGCCAAGTCGAGCTGCATGGATTTAGCGGCTATGTAGTTTCAGCATGGCCGCCTCGATTTTCCCTTCCACAATGAGGTTCGCGACAGCCTGCGCGCGCTGCATAGCCTCGTCGATCAGCTCCCGCTCCTCGCGGCGAGGGTCATTCAGCACGTAGCTGGACACCTCGTTGCGGTCACCCGGATGACCGACCCCCAAACGCAGGCGCCAGAAGTCACGCGAGCCCAGATGGGCGATGATGTCTTTCAGGCCGTTATGACCGCCATGACCGCCGCCTAGTTTCAACTTGGCGGTTCCCGGCGGCAGATCCAACTCATCATGCACCACCAGAATTTCGGCTGGCTGTATCTTATAAAACTGCGCCAACGCACCCACCGCGCGACCGCTCACGTTCATGAACGTCTGCGGTTTGAGCAAATAGATTTCATGGCCATGCGGATTACCGCGTACTGACAAACCGTGAAATTTTGCTTCACTCCTCAAACTGAGATTGTGCTCGCGGGCGAATTCGTCCACCCACCAGAAACCGGCATTGTGACGTGTATTTTCATACTCGCGACCGGGGTTACCCAGCCCGACGATCAAGCGTATCTGACTCATAAAACTGCTATCCGTAATATGAAAAAACCCGCCATGCCGAAATCAGCAATGGCGGGTTGGCATGGGAGTTTAGCCCTTGCTTGATTACTTGGCTGGTTCTTCTGCTACTGCAACCGCCGCTTCAATCGCGCCACGCGGAACCTGAATGGTCACAACCACCGCTTCGCCAGTGTGCGTGCCGTGTGTCGCAGCTTCCACGCCCTTAGGCAGCTTCAGATCGGCGACGTGTACAGAGTGACCCAGTTCCATGCCGCCCAGCTCGACTTCGATGAAGGCAGGCAGGTCTTTTGGCAGGCAGGTGATGTCCAATTCGGTCATCACGTGGATGATCTTGCCGCCACCAGTCTTCACGCCCGGTGCAACTTCTTCGTTGAGGAAGTGCAATGGCACTTTAATGTGCATCTTTTGCTTGGCATCCACGCGCTGGAAATCGATGTGCATTACTTGCTGACGGAACGGATGCATCTGGAAATCGCGCAACAGCACTTTGTCCTTTTTGCCTTCGATGTTCAACGACAGCACGGATGCATGAAACTCTTCAGCGCGCAGCTTGTGGTAGATCTCGTTGTGATCCAGCTCGATTGAGACTGCATCGCCGGAACCGTACAGGATGCCAGGAACGCGGCCTGCGTGACGCAGACGGCGGCTCGCACCCGTACCTTGCGTTGCACGCTTTGTTGCATTGATTTCGATAGTCATTTCACTTCTCCAAAAACAGAACCCTCCGCGACCAGAGGGCTCTTACGTTGCGACGATCCCCGTGACCGTCGCTTGATTCTAGTCGGTAAACAGCGAGCTCACCGACTCTTCGTTATTGATGCGGCTAATGGTTTGAGCCAACAGTGCTGCGGTGCTCAACTGGCGTATACGCTTGCAGTTACGCGCCGCCTCGCTCAGCGGAATCGTGTCGGTAACCACCAGTTCGTCCAGCGCAGAATTCTCGATGCGCTCAATGGCCGGACCGGACAGTACCGGATGGGTACAGTAAGCCAGTACGCGCGTCGCGCCTTTTTCCTTCAGGGCATTGGCCGCCTCGCACAGCGTGTTGGCCGTATCCACCATGTCGTCCATGATCAAACAGGTGCGCCCGACCACGTCACCGATGATGTTCATCACCTTCGCCACATTCGGCTTGGGACGGCGTTTGTCGATAATCGCCAGATCCACGTCCAGTACCTTTGCCAGCGCACGGGCACGTACCACGCCGCCGACGTCCGGGGACACCACGATCAAATCTTTGTAGCTGTGCTTGTTTACGTCATCCAGCAAAATCGGGCTGGCGTAGATGTTATCTACCGGCACGTCGAAGAAGCCCTGAATCTGGTCGGAGTGCAAATCCATGGTCAGTACGCGATCTACACCCGCGCTTGAGAGCATGTCCGCCACCACTTTTGCGGTGATCGCGACACGCGCCGAGCGTGGACGTCTGTCCTGGCGTGCATAACCGAAATAAGGAATCGCGGCAGTAATACGACCGGCGGACGCACGCTTGAGCGCGTCGACCATCACCATCACTTCCATCAGATTATCGTTGGTCGGTGCGCAGGTGGATTGCAGCACGAACACGTCTTTGCCGCGCACGTTCTCCAACAACTCCACCATCACTTCGCCATCAGAGAAGCGACTTACCGTGGCACGCCCAAGATCGATTTTAAGGTGCTGCGCGACCGCTTCTGCGAGCTTAGGATTGGCATTGCCAGTGAATACCATCAAGCTGTCGTAGGACACGTCAACCCCTTAATTTAGATACGAGACACAGGATTAAATCCCGATTAATCAGCTTCGGGCGCTGGTTTAACGTTCGCCAGCGCCGAAACTACGTTTTGGCTGGGGAGGTAGGGATCGAACCTACGAATGCCGGAATCAAAATCCGGTGCCTTACCACTTGGCGACTCCCCAATGAACTCTTGCTACACCCAATCATGCAACGGGTGTTTTTTTAAACCTTGCGCTACCACACCCCGCATTTCCTTAGGCAACTGCCCAAGTACTGCTTCAGCCCGGTCTCGACTTTCAAACTCCGCAAACACGCATGCTCCCGATCCGGTCATCATCGCTTCACCATAATTGCCCAGCCAATCTATATGCCGAGCTACTTCCGGGTAGAGCTTGCACGCCACAAATTGCAGGTCGTTGCGTCGTCTCTGCTTTGAGAGGGCGCGAATTGTGATGGAAACCGAATCGCGTGTCAATTCCCCATGCGTAAATATTTTTGCGGTCGGCACCTGAACCGGTGGAAACAACACGACATACCAAGCTTCCGGCAAGGAATACGCCTGCAATTCTTCACCCACGCCTTCGGCAAATGCATTCTCGCCAAACACGAATACCGGCACATCCGCCCCCAGTTGCAAGCCCAGTTGCATCAGGCGTTTTCTTGACAGCCCCAGTGACCACAGACGATTCAATGCGACCAGCGTCGTGGCCGCATCCGAACTGCCGCCGCCCACCCCCCCGCCCCAAGGAATGCGTTTCTCTATACCGATATTTACACCCTGCGTACAACCGGTTTCAGCCTGTAGCAGACGCGCGGCCCGCACGCACAGGTCCGACTCTTCCGGCACGCCTTCCACCGGATTGGTGCGATGCACCATGCCATCATCGCGCAACTCGAAATGCAGGGTGTCCTGCAAGGAAATAAAACGAAACAGTGTCTGCAACAGATGCAAGCCATCCGCCCTGCGCCCTACCACATGCAGGAACAGATTCAGCTTGGCCGGGGCGGGACAGGTCAGCACCGTTTGCAAGGAAGTCGGCGATGCACTCATGGTTGCTGCCATTGCCATTCGTCGATTATCAGCCTCACCTGCAAGTTATCGCGACTCAACTGTAACCGTGTCGGCAGGCTGTCGGCGCGGTCGTCTGCATAACGCTGATAGCGCACTTCCCAGCCGGACTGGCGCAACAGACTGATACGTCCAAGCGCATCGCGCTCAATCTGCGCATCACTCTGAACATCGTCATGGGCCGCCAGCCCCAGCACCCACTGATGCAAGCCGTTCAGCGGCAAATGCCAACCCAGCACCTCCTGCATCAAGGTCTCGACATTTTCCGCCTGATAAAGCTTGCTACCATCACCCAGCGTGGCGCCCTGGGCATCGCGATAGACGCGCGCGCCAGTCTGGCCCAGCGGCCCCTGCAACAACAATTCGTCCGATGCGGACTGATGCACCCAGCGCAACCCGGCGGAATGGTGCGTGCCGTTATGCGTGATGGCGACACGCCCATTCAGCGCAAATGGCCTGGACTCGGATTGATCGGGACGCGATATGGAGGCAGGCGTTACCGGCGACAGTGCACATCCGCCCAGCGCCAACAGCCATAGCAATGCCAGACTGCGCATCATTGGGCAATAAACTTCTTGATTAGCGCCTGTAGCTGCACGCTGTCGGGATGTGACTTGAGGCTATCCCGTAACAAGCTGCGCGCTTCCTCCTTGTCGCCCCGCACCCACAGCACTTCGCCCAGATGCGCGGCGATTTCAGGGTCGGGATTGCCGGCAAAAGCACGGCGCAGCATGTTCACGCTCTCGTTTAGCCTGCCGTTGCGGTAATAGCCCCATCCCACGCTATCCATGATCGCAATATCATCCGGCGCAAGCTGCAGCGCTTTTTCGACCAGAGCGAGCGCCTCGACCACGCGTTCGTTACGTTCCAGCAGACTGTAGCCCAGCGCATTGCGGGCATGGGCATGATCCGGCTGGAGCTCGATCAGTTTGCGCAGCAACTGCTCGGATTTCTTGTATTTTCCAATTTTGTCGGCCAGCATCGCTGCCTCGTAGAGCAAATCGGGATGATTCGGCATGCTCTCCAGCCCCTGCTGCAACACCTGATAGCCCTCTTCAAGCTGCTTTGCATCGCGCAACAATTGCACATCGACCAACAGCAAACCTACACGCTGCTTAATATCGTCAGCGCGTATCTGATGCAAATGTTCACGCGCCGCGTCTAGGCCACTGCGCTGATTCAGCAGATAGACCACACGCAACTGGGCCGCAAAACGATGTTCTCCATCCTTTACTTCGCGATAATGCCCCATCGCCTCATCTGCATCTTCCTTCGCCTCGCTTAACTGTCCGAGGTAATACTGCACCCTATCCTGATCCTTGCTGTTTCGACTCAGCGCGCGCCGTAGCTGCTCCTCCGCTCCCTCATAGTCCTTCAACTGCAAGGAAATCAGTGCGACGGCAAAAGCCATTTCCGGATTGGCGGAATCCTCTTTATCCAGACGCTGAAACTCCGCACGTGCCAACTTGTATTCTTTTTGCTCCAGCAAGGCGCGGGCATATTGCAATCGAACCTCGTCTGACTCGGGATAGCTGGACAAATAGCGACGCAACACATTCAAGCCCTGCTGCGGTTCAGCTTTCATCAATAACTGCGCTTCCAGCAACACAGGCTGCCCCCACTCCGGCCGCAGACTGTGTGCCTCTCTAGTCTCGGCTAGCGCAAGTTCCGCATCACCCGCGCGATGCGCCAGATAGGCCACCGCCCAGCGGGCCTCGGGGAGCTGCGGGTAGGGTTGCGCCAGTTCGCGTATCAGCTTCAGCGCTGCCGCCTTGTCCGAATAGGGAACAACCAGCTGGAACACCTGCGTGAAATATCCACCCTGATTCGGCTCGCTCGCCTTCAACTGTTCGACCAGCAGCGCTTTCGCCTCGTCCAGTCGTCCGCTACGCAGCAGTAACGACGACAACATATGGCCGGCCGCGACCGCATCGGGTTCAAGCTCCTGCCACTCCCTGAGCGCATCAATCGCGCGCGCGATCTGACCGGAGCTGACTGCAAGCTGTGCCGCGCGACGCGCAAGACGCGGATCGCGCGTCTTGCGCACCAGATCCGCACTTCCCTCTACCGCCAGCTCCTGGTGGCCGCGTTGACTGGCTATTTCGGTCAACAGGTATTCATACAGCAACTCCTCGCTCAACTCGATATTGGGCAAAGGAGGCGCGACCTCGACCTGTACCGCCGGTACGGACACAGGCTGCTGCGGGGCATGCGCACAAGCCGTGAGCAGAAAACTTCCGACAACCATATATCTAAATGATGAACTCATGACGAGACTGCTTTTGATGCGGGCGCACATATTAGGTTATATTTGGCCGTACCCACAACCATGACCATCTACCATCTTGTCCGACATCACACCCGAAATCACCCTTTCCGCACGCAACCTAACCCGTTTCTTCGGCGGCCAACAGATTATCCATAATGTATCGCTGGCCTTGCGGCGCGGCGAAGTGCTGGGTTTGCTGGGTCATAACGGCGCGGGAAAAAGCACCACGCTGCAAATGCTGACCGGATGCTTGCAGCCCGACGGCGGCACTATCGAAATTTGCAGCGTTGACCTGTTGCGCCACCCGACGCAGGCCAAACAGCACCTTGGCTACCTGCCGGAAATACCGCCGCTGTACCGCGAATTGAACACTGACGATTACCTGACCTTCGCCGCACGTCTGCGCGGCATCGGCAAGGCGGATATCGCTGCCGCACTGACACAGGCCAAGCAGCGTTGCGGACTGGAATCGGTCGGCAAAAAAATCATCTCTACCCTATCCAAGGGCTATCAACAGCGCGTCGGCATCGCACAGGCCATCATCCACAATCCCGCCGTAATCGTTTTAGACGAGCCCACCGTGGGACTGGACCCGGCACAAATACGCGATATTCGCACCCTGATACGCGAACTGGGAAATCACAGCAGCGTCATCCTTTCCACCCACCTGCTAACCGAGGTGGAAAGTCTGTGCGACCGGGTTGAAATCATGCAAAAGGGCAAACTAATCTACGGCGACACCACTGCACGACTGGCCAACTACAACGGCGAACCCAACCAGCTGGAAGCGAATTTCATTCGCATTACGGAACAGGAAACTGCCGCCAATGCCGCGAGCGCCACGTCCGATCCGGCTGCAACGGACGCGGATGCACCTCAAGGGAGTACCGAAAAATGATACGCCTGATTGCCATGCGCGAACTGCGCAGCCTGTTCTCCCTGCCCTCCTCCTGGTTTATTTTCGCGGTGCTGCAATTCATCTTTGCCTGGTTTTTTCTGGGGCGGCTGGATGCCTTCCTCGAATTGCAGCCGCAGTTCGCGCAACTCGCCAATCCTCCCGGCGTGACGATCACCATCGCAGCGCCGATATTCAACACCATCGCACTATTGCTAATGATGCTGATACCGATGTACACCATGCGATTAATCGCCGAAGAGCGGCGCAACCAGACCCTGCAACTGCTGCTGTCGGCGCCGCTGTCTGATACCCATATCGCGCTCGGAAAATTCTTCGGCCTGCTGCTATTTCTGGCGATCCTGACCGTCAGTGTCCCGGTGATGCTGTACTCCATGTCGCTGGGTACCTCGCTGGATCACGGCCTGATGCTCTCCAATATGCTCGGACTGCTGCTGCTCACCGCCAGCTTTGTAGCGCTGGGCCTCTACATCTCCGCGCTCACCAGCCAGCCCATCATCGCCGCCATCGGCACGCTGGCCGTGCTGGTCGGCCTGTGGCTCGCCGACATCGGCGCCACGGCGGCAGACTCGCCCTGGCACGCCATCTCACCGCTGAATCGCTTCCAAAGCTTCAATGCCGGCCTGCTGGACAGCAGCGACACTCTGTTCTTCGTACTGTTCACCGGCGTATTCCTGCTGCTGACAATACGCCGCCTGCGCAACAATCGAATATACGGATAGGCCATGTTCAAAAAACTTTTTTACGCATTATCACTGCGCAATGTGCTGTTTGTCGCCCTGCTACTGGGCATCGTTTTCGGCATTGGCTATTTCGCCTCCCTCCACAAGCTGCAACGCGACATCACGCTCAACGCCAGCAACAGCCTTGAGGCCACCAGCGTAACCGTGCTCAAGCAGATGACTGGCCCCGTCGACATCACCGTCTACGCCACCGAACACGACGTCAATCTGGGCGACATACGCAAACTGATACGTGAATTTGTCTCGCTTTACCAGCGCTACAAACCGGATATGAAATTAACCTTCATCGATCCGGGAAAGGAGCCCGAAAAAGCCCGTGCCGCAGGCATACAACTCAACGGCGAAATGGTGGTTAGCTACGCCGGACGCAGCGAACACCTGACCCGACTCAACGAACAAGTACTCACCAGCACCCTGCTGCGTATGGCCCACAACCGGGATCAGGTCGTGATGTATCTGGACGGCCACGGCGAACGCAAGCTGGACGGCATTGCCAATCACGATCTGGGCGAGCTATTCGGCGCAAAACTAAAACTAAACGGCTTCCGTATCGCCAGCCTCAATCTGGCACTGGCTCAGGACGTGCCCGACAATGCCAGCGTGCTGGTCATCACCCAGCCCCAAGTCGCGCTGATGCCGGGCGAAATGGACAAGCTGCAACGCTATGTAGAACGTGGCGGAAACCTGCTCTGGCTACTGGATGCAGAACCCCTGAAGGGACTGGAGCCGCTGGCCGAGCAACTCGACCTGCTGCTCCCGCCCGGCGTTGTGATCGACCCCTCTGCCGCCGAGATGAATGTACCGCTCACCTGGTCGCTGGGGGCCACTTATACCCCCCACCCCATCACCCGTGATTTCACACTGATCACCGCCTTCCCCTACGCCCGACCACTGGCATGGAACGAAGAATCGGACTGGGAACACCACGTATTGCTGGAAGTCGCCCCGCGCGGCTGGGTCAGCCGCTACCCGAACAACAACACAAAAACCTTCGACAAAAAACATGACACCCCCGGCCCCGCCGTCATCGCGGCAGCCATGCAACGCCACATCAACGACCGCGAACAACGCATCGTCGTCGTGGGCAACGCCGCATTCCTGTCCAACAGCTTCGCCGGCAACGGCGGCAATGTAGATCTGGGCATCAACATGGTGAACTGGCTGGCCAACGAAGAACACCTGATCACCATCCAGCCCACCGCAGGAAAAGACAGCAAACTTGAACTCACGAGGACGCACCTCAACATCATCAGCATCGGCTTCCTGCTGGCGCTGCCGCTGCTACTGGTAGCAATGGGCGTGAGGATATGGTGGAAACGCCGCAAGGGCTAAAAAGACCGCCACACGACTACTGCGCTTGCCGATACGGCGTTAAAAAACGGCTCAGAATCCTCATTTACCATCTGTAAACTCCGGTTCTTCGCCGTTTTCCGCCTTGTCTCAGCTGCGCTCGCCACGTCGTGAGGCGGCCTTTAGCATCTCACATGCCCTGCTCCCCCTCCAATGCCGATCGGCCAAATAATTCGCCTCCTAGCCATCCCCTAATTCCAACATCACATCCCAACGAGAAAAGCGACCACAAGGTCGCCATCCATAAATCCAAAATCCTAGTTCCTCAATTCGGCATCACATCCTTGCCTTCAGCTCTGCATACACATCGTCCCGAGTTGCCACCGAGAGTATGGTCAATAGTTGCTCGGCATCATTGACGTGGTAGATCAGGCGAAACTGCGGGGTGGTGATTTTTATTTTGTAGCAATCAGGCAATTCACGTAATGCGTCTTTCTCGACTCGGGGCTGAATCAGACGCTCTTTTTCGAGTTTTTGTTTAAAACGACGCTTGACGCTGCCATCTAGCTTTGCCCACTCTTTCTCGGCCTCGAAATGGAGGGCGAGTTCATAGCTCATCCAGCGTCACCTTGCGCGCCTTGCTCAGAGTCGCAAGGCGCTTTTTCGCGCGATCCTCTGCAACGCGATCTGCGATGGAGTCCAGCATGGCCTCCATCATTCTGGGCGAAATAATGTATCCCGCTGGCTTGTTATGGTTAAGGATAGCAACAGCCTGATTTTCATCTTCGGCGCGTTTGAGTATGCGGGTCGGTGACTCACGCAATTCCGTAACTCCGATGGTAATTCCTGCATGGATGGCGTTCATGATTATGTACCGAATAATGTACGTCGCAGTGTACGTATGCGCACATGCCGGGTCAACTCAATAATACAGATACAAGCCTTCCCGAAAAGAACATCCCCCTGCATCCTAGCTCCTAGGCTCATCGCTTCGCTCCCCTGAATCCAGAGGCGCAAGCGCCGCCCTCGCCCCTTACAGGTACAATCCCCCCTCCCTAAATCCTCCATCCCAGTTCCTAGACCCTACCTCTACCCATGCCTGAACTACCTGAAGTTGAAACTACCCGCCGGGGGCTAGCGCCGCATCTGGTCGGAGCGACGGTCACGGATGTTGTGGTACGCAATCCAAAACTGCGCTGGCCGATTCCGGCTGATATGCCGTTGCGTGCGCACGCCGTCCTGCGACTGACGCGGCGCGCGAAGTATTTGCTGGCGGAATTCGAGCACGGTACGTTGATTCTGCATTTGGGCATGTCGGGCAGTCTGCGCATGCTGCCTGTCGGTACGCCGCCGGAGAAACACGATCATTTCGATTTGGTGCTGGATAACGGCATGCTGATGCGGCTGCGCGATCCGCGTCGTTTTGGGGCGGTGTTATGGCATGAGGGCGAGGTATTGCTACACCCGCTGCTTGCCTCTCTCGGCCCGGAACCGCTGGAAGATCAATTCGACGCGGAGCATCTGTACCTCGCCATCCGTCGCAAGACTGCCGCGATCAAGTTGGTCATCATGGACAATCACATCGTGGTCGGCGTCGGCAATATCTACGCGAACGAGGCGTTGTTTCGTGCGGGCATCAAGCCGCGTCTGGCTGCGGGCAAACTCAGTCGCCCGCGCTGCGCCCGACTAGTCGGCGAGATACGCGCCACGCTGGAGGAATCCATTATTCAGGGTGGCAGCAGCTTGCGCGACTTCGTGAATGTGTCGGGCCAGCCCGGTTATTTCCAGCAACACTACTGGGTTTATGGCCGCAGGGGCGAGTCCTGCCGACGCTGCGGCACAACCATTCGGCAGATCAAACAGGGGCAACGTTCCAGCTTCTTCTGCCCGACCTGCCAGCGAGCTTGACCTTTTGCTGCTGTTCTCCAACAATGCTGCGCACGCATCACCCAAGGCCATCTCAACCCATTGCAGACATAACACCATGAACGCGACGCAGGAACATCAGGAACTGGGCCAGTTCATCCCGCCCGTCTACCACTACAACATGCTGACCAACCCGGAGCGCATGGCTGCGTTTCGTACCGCCATCGATCTGGCTGTCCCGGCAGGTGCCAAGGTGCTGGAGCTGGGCGGCGGCACGGGGGTACTGTCATTTTTTGCCGCGCAAAAGGCCGCCAAGGTGTGGTGCGTGGAAAAGAACCCGGACATGATCCGTGAGGCACTCCGCATTCTGGCGCTGAATGCCGGCAGCGAACGCGTGGAGCTGATTGAAGCCGATGCCTTCGAGTATCTGCCGCCGGAGCCGGTGGATGTGGTGATTTGTGAAATGCTGCATGTCGGCATGCTGCGTGAGAAACAGATTCCCGTGATTGAATCGTTCAAGCGCCGCTATCTGGAAAAATTCGGCGCTCCGTTGCCGCGCTTTGTGCCCGAGGCCTTTATTCAGGCGATACAGCCGCTGCAACAGTCATTCGATTTTGACGGTTACTATGCCCCCACTCCGTTCTTCCAGAATCCGGCCGAATTCCAGCCGCGCAGCACTGAACTCGCCAAACCGACCATCTACCAGCTGGCTATCTACGAGGCACCCTTGCCGGATAACTGCTGCTGGCAAGGCGAAATCCTCATCGATACGCCAGGCGAACTGAACGCGCTACGCTTCATCACCAAAAATCTAATCGCCATCAATGAGACCACCCAAAGCACCATAGACTGGTTCGGTCATTATCTGGTGATGCCGCTACCCGAGCCGCTGGCAGTCACGGCAGGACAACGCCTAGCTGTCGTATTCGACTACAAGCCTGGCGACCCGATTTCCGCTCTGCGCCCCAGCGTATCGCCAATTTCCTAGAAACAGGTATAATGCGTCCGCCCTGCCCCCAACCAATCGGTGCAGAGGCCTATCCCGTTCACTCCAGATCGTTTCGATCCCTTAATTCGTCTGCCCCGATTGGTGCCGTTCAACTCGAACGGCAGGCCGCCGCAGGAGTTTAGTTTTGCCAGAAAATATTAGCGTGTCCCATGAAATCACTTTTGCCGGATTGAATCTGGCAGAACCCATACTGCGTGCCATCGCCGATGCCGGTTACACCAACCCCACTCCGGTTCAGGCGCAAGCCATTCCGCAGGTGCTGGCGGGTGGCGATCTGCTGGCCGGCGCACAAACCGGCACCGGCAAGACCGCCGGTTTCACCCTGCCTATTTTGCATCGTCTGTCTGAAAAGCCCGCCGCGAATCCTCGCGCCGGTACGCCGCGCTGCCTGATTCTGACGCCTACGCGCGAACTCGCCGCACAGGTGGAAGAGTCGGTGCAGACCTATGGCAAATACCTGCCGCTGAAATCTATGGTGATGTTCGGCGGTGTCAACATTAATCCGCAGATCAAGACGCTGAAAGGCGCTGTCGATATTCTGGTCGCCACGCCGGGCCGTTTGCTCGATCACGTTGGACAGAAGACGCTGGATTTGTCCGCCGTCGAAATCCTGATCCTGGACGAAGCAGACCGCATGCTGGACATGGGCTTCATCCGCGACATCAAAAAAATCTTGGCGATCTTGCCGAAGCAACGCCAGAACCTGCTGTTCTCGGCGACCTTCTCGGACGAGATCAAGACGTTAGCCGATGGCCTATTGACTAATCCCGGCTACGTCGAAGTCGCGCGCCGCAATACCACCTCGGAACTGGTCGAGCAGAGCGTGCACCTGATCCCGCAGAAGCTGAAGAGCCATCTGCTCGCACACCTGATCAAGCACAATGACTGGAAGCAGGTACTGGTATTCACCCGTACCAAGCATGGCGCGAACCGTTTGGCAGAGAAGCTGACCGGCGACGGCATCCCGTCCGCCGCGATTCACGGCAACAAGAGTCAATCGGCACGCACCAAAGCGCTGGCACAGTTCAAGGATGGTTCGCTGCCGGTGTTGGTCGCGACCGACATCGCCGCACGCGGACTGGACATTGATATGCTGCCGCATGTGGTTAACTTCGAACTGCCCAACGTACCGGAGGACTATGTTCACCGCATCGGTCGTACTGGCCGCGCGGGCAGCAACGGTGCGGCAATATCGCTGGTCGACAGCGAAGAATTCCTGCACCTGAAAAACATTGAGCGCTTGATCAAGCATCAGATTCCGAAGGTGACCATAGACAGCTTCGTGCCGCCTACCCACATCCCCGCCGATGCGCCGCGCCCACCGCGTCCCCAGCACGGACAGCGCCGTCACAGCAACACGACCGCCAGCACGCCGCGCGACGGTCAGAAGCCGCACCGCGAGCCGCGCACCGGACAACCAGCCTCACGTCCGGCGCGATCACCGCAAGCTCCGCGCGCTGCAGCGCCGGGAAATTCGCGTCCGCCCGCACCTAAAAATACCGGCGAGCAACTGCTCTCCGAAGCAGCCCGTCATCAGGCTATGCCGCAGCCGGGACTGTTCCAGCCCGCTCCGCGCGTTCGCCATGATCGCGCGCCCGGTGCAGCAAGGCCGGGCGGCCCGGGACGCGGTCCTGATCGCGGCGCCGGTCGTGGTCCAAATGATCGCGGCCCTGGCGTTCGCGGTTCTGGTGATCGTGGCCCTAGTGACCGTGGCCCGAGCGATCGCGGCCCAAATGCGGGACGGGGTCGCGGTCGCGGCTAATCGATTACGGGGCGCTTGCGCCCCGTTTACTTTCGGGTATAGACCGTATCCACACCGTTCTCAGTGATAGTTAACTTGCCATCGAATATTTTGTAAGGAATATTGCGCATAGCATGTCTGCTTTTGATCTGTAGCATCCCGTTGGCAGCGGCGAAACGATGACGATGCCCCTGGTAAACAATAATCCCGTTGGATTTGAAGATGATGTTTTTCCCCTGCACGCTATGCCAGGTTCCCAGCAACTTGGCCGCCGGCTTTCCGGCCAGTTCGCGCGCAGACTCGCCCGCCTGAACGCCTTCCGTTATCCCCAACAACATCACGATCATCATTAGCCTACGCAACATCACATCCTCCGTTTCAACTCGTTCAGCTTCACGCTACTTCGTCTTTCCACTCACCCGGTGCAATTCCATCCAGCGTCCAGTCGCCTATCGCATAGCGTATCAACCTCAGGGTAGGCAAGCCTACGGCTGCGGTCATGCGCCGCACCTGACGATTCCGGCCTTCGCGTATGGTCAGCGCAATCCAGCTGGTCGGAATGGCCTTGCGAAAACGCACCGGCGGATTGCGCGACCAAAGCGTCCCGGGCTCATCCATCGCGCGCGCCTCGGCGGGCAGGGTCATGCCGTCCTTGAGTTGTATTCCGCGGCGCAATTGTTCCAGCGCAGCCTCATCCGGCAGGCCTTCCACCTGCACCCAGTAAGTCTTGGAAAGTTTGTGCTTGGGATCGGTGATACGGTGTTGCAGCTTGCCGTCATCGGTCAGCAACAACAGTCCCTCGCTATCGGTGTCCAGCCTTCCCGCCGGATAAAATTCGGGAAGCACGATATAATCCGCCAGCGTCGGATGCATACCGTCACGACTGAACTGGCAGATCACACCATAGGGTTTGTTGAACAGCAGAATACGACTCATTTCATTTTCCAGAATTTTTACAGATATTCGTTTGGACAAGAATGTCCACGATTCTTCAGCGGCTTCCGACGTCGCGCGATACCGAGCCTGTGTGCGAAGTATAGTTAACTATCATTAACCAAATGAGAAAAAACATGAGCAGCCAGAAAATTATTTACACCAAGACCGACGAAGCGCCAGCATTGGCAACCTACTCTCTGCTTCCGATTGTTCAAGCGTTCACCAAAGCGGCTGGCATTACCGTTGAAACCCGGGACATTTCGCTCGCGGGTAGGATACTCGCGAATTTCCCCGAGAATCTGGACGCCAACCAGCGTATCACCGATGAGTTGACCGAACTGGGCGAACTGACACTGAAGCCCGAAGCAAACATCATCAAGCTGCCCAATATCAGCGCCTCGATTCCGCAATTGAAGTCCGCCATCAAGGAATTGCAATCACAAGGCTACAAGGTTCCTGACTTTCCCGAAAATCCGCAGAACGATGCCGAGAAGGAAATCAAGCTGCGCTACGGTAAGGTGCTGGGCAGTGCCGTGAACCCGGTATTGCGCGAAGGTAACTCCGATCGCCGTGCCGCGTTGTCGGTGAAGAATTTCGCGCGCAAGAATCCGCACCGCATGGGCAAATGGGCGGCGGACTCCAAAACTCACGTCGCACACATGAGCGCTGGCGATTTCTACGGCAGCGAAACCTCCGTCACCGTCTCCGAAGCCGGTCCGGTACGCATCGAGTTCGTCGGCGCTGACGGTGCCATTGCGGTACTGAAGGAAAAGACCACGTTGAAAGCAGGCGAGGTAATTGACTCTTGCGCCATGAACATCAAAGCGCTGCGCAGCTTCTACGAAGAGCAAATCGCACAAGCGAAGAATGAGCCTAACGTGCTGCTGTCGCTGCACCTGAAAGCCACCATGATGAAAGTTTCCGATCCCATTATGTTCGGTCATGCCGTTACGGTTTACTTTAAGGATGTGTTCGAGAAACATGCCGCCGTCATCAAGGAACTGAACGTCAACGTCAACAACGGATTCGGCGACCTGCTGGCCAAAATCGCCACGCTGCCGGACGCCAAGCGTGCCGAGATCGAAGCCGACATCCAGACTTGCTTCAAGAACCAGCCGCAACTGGCGATGGTAAATTCCGACAAGGGCATCACCAACCTGCACGTGCCTTCCGATGTAATCATCGACGCCTCTGTGCCGCCGATGATCCGCGATGGCGGCAAAATGTGGGGCGCAGACGGCAAGCCCTACGATACCAAGGCGATGATTCCGGATCGAAACTACGCCGGGGTATTCCAGGCAGTGATAGCGGATTGCAAGAAGAACGGCGCACTCGATGTGGTGACCATGGGCTCCGTACCCAACGTGGGCCTGATGGCGCAGAAAGCAGAGGAGTACGGCTCGCACGACAAGACCTTTGAAGCAGCAGCAAACGGCACGGTTCGCGTGGTCGATGCCGCGGGCAAGACGCTGCTGGAACAGCAGGTCGAGCAAGGCGACATCTTCCGCATGTGCCAAACCAAAGATGCCCCCATTCAGGACTGGGTCAAGCTGGCTGTTACGCGCGCGCGCTTGAGCAACACGCCCGCGATCTTCTGGCTGGACAAGAATCGCGGCCACGACGCGCAGATCATCGCCAAGGTGGAGAAGTATCTCAAGGATCACGACACCAAGGGTCTGGACATCAGCATCATGGAACCGGCGGCAGCTTGTCGCGCCACACTCGAGCGCATACGCAAAGGCCTGGACACCATCTCCGTCTCTGGCAACGTGCTGCGCGATTACCTGACCGACCTGTTCCCGATTCTGGAACTGAACACCAGCGCCAAAATGCTCTCAATCGTGCCGCTGATGAGCGGCGGCGGACTGTTCGAGACTGGCGCGGGCGGCTCGGCTCCCAAGCATGTGCAACAGTTTCAGGAAGAAGGTTATCTGCGCTGGGATTCGCTGGGTGAATTCCTGGCACTGGGCGTATCGCTGGAACACTTGGCGCAGGCCATGAAGAACCCCAAGGCACAAGTGCTGGCGGACACACTGGATCAGGCTAACGGTAAAATCCTCGACAACAACAAGTCTCCAGCGCGCAAAGTGGGCGAGATCGACAACCGTGGCAGCCACTTCTACCTCGCGCTGTACTGGGCTCAAGCTCTGGCCGCACAGACCAAGGATGCGGAGTTGAAGGCAAAGTTTGCACCGCTGGCGATGGCGCTCGCCGACAACGAGGCCAAGATCAACGAAGAGCTGATCGCGGCACAAGGCAAGCCGGTGGATATGGGCGGTTATTACCACCCGGATTTTGAAAAAGTATCAAAAGCAATGCGTCCAAGCGCAACCTTCAATACCGCAGTGGCTGGCATTTAATTTCATCTTTGAGTCAGGCTGCCCGCACATTTTTCGGGCCGCCGAGATGTGTTGGGCTAATCCTGAAACAATAAGAAATCAACCATGAAAAAAATGCGTATTGCCGGATTTTTTCTGCTCGCCATCATCGCGGCAGTAACCTATTTCTGGTTCAATAATCCACTGAATTCTCTGGTGAAATCAACCATTGAAAAGTTTGGCTCGGAAATGACGCAGAGCGAAGTCAGGGTAGCCCACGTCCAGCTATCACCAACCGATGGACAGGGCTCACTTTCCGGCCTATCGGTGGGCAACCCCAAGGGGTTCAGTACACCCCATGCATTCAAGGCCAATCATATTGAAGTAGCAATTGAACCTGCCACCCTCACCAAAGATGTCGTCCTCATCCACAAGATACTGGTCGCCTCACCCGATATTACTTACGAAAACGGCGACAATGGCACCAACTTCGATGCGATCCAACGCAACATCAAACTTTATCTCGGCAACAGCAAAACTGCCGATGACAATAGACCAGACATCCGAGTGATTATCGAATCGCTGACCATCCGCGATATCAAAGTCAACTACAACGGCATGCTGAATTTAACCTTGCCGGACATTGAGCTACACAACATCGGGAAGAAAAAGGGCGGCGCGACTTCAGCGCAGGTAGTCAACGCAATCATTAACGAGCTTAATACCAAGTTAGCCATTGAGCTCGCCAAGACCGCCGCGATTACCGCCGTGGGTGGCGTAGCTATCGGCATTGGCATGGGAATTAAGAGCCTGCTGGGGAATTGACCGCCGACACATTAAACAAAAGCCCGCCGGAATACGGCGGGCTTTTTATTCACTACCGCCAATCAAGCGGCTTGAATATTGGAGGCTTGCTTTCCCTTTGGGCCCTGCACCAAATCGAAGGATACTTTCTGGCCTTCTTTAAGGGACTTGAAACCACTCATGTTGATTGCAGAGAAATGCGCGAACAGATCTTCGCTACCATCATCGGGCGTAATAAAACCAAAACCCTTTGCATCGTTGAACCATTTAACGGTACCAGTTGCCATGTGATTACTTCCTTAACAAAAAAGAAACGGGAACATCCCCGCAAGACCGTTTGAATCTTAAGATCGCACATGGCAAAACCAGTACTGCTGATAGCTTAAAATCAAACACCAGTGCACTTTTTACAATCATTTTATCAACACCGTCAAGAGGGGCTGAAAAATATTTTTTGAATAAGCTTGAAAAAGCATCGCTAATCATTGAGCATGTGACTCATTCTCCGTGTCAGAATCATCTACCTAGAAACACCATGGCAAACGAACAACACAGCAGTACGGTACTCGCCCCGGAACGAACGAGAACAAAACCACCCCCGATGTACAAAGTGGTTTTGTTCAACGACGATTACACGACGATGGATTTTGTGGTCGATGTTTTGCAGCGCTTTTTTGCAATGAGTAGGGAACGCGCACTGCAAACCATGCTCACAATACACAATGAAGGATCGGCGGTATGCGGAGTTTATTCGCGCGATGTCGCCGAAACCAAGGTTGCGCAAGTAACCGAGTATGCGAAGCAAAACGGCCATCCGCTACGATGCGGAACGGAGGAACTTTGAAATGATTGCGCAAGAATTGGAAGTCAGCCTGCACTTGGCCTTTGTCGAGGCGCGCCAGAAACGCCATGAACTCATCACCGTCGAGCACCTGTTGCTCGCGATGCTGGACAACCCCTCTGCGGCGCAGGTGCTACGTGCCTGCAATGTGAGTCTCGATGATTTACGCGGGGTGGTTTCCGCGTTCATCGATACACACACTCCCGTTGTGCCGGGCGATGTGGAAGTTGACACTCAACCCACGGTTGGATTTCAGCGCGTCATTCAGCGCGCGATTCTGCACGTGCAGTCTGCCAACAAGAAAGAGGTGCTCGGCGCCAATATTCTCGCGGCGCTGTTTGGTGAAAAAGACTCCCACGCGGTGCACTTCCTGACCGAACGTGGCGTCAACCGCATAGATGTGGTCAACCAGATCGTGCATGGCATCACCAAGGATGATACGGCCAAAACCGCACCGCCACTGAGTGATGCCGAACAACCCGTAGCCGACGACAGCGCACTGAAAAATTACACACTGGATCTGAACGCTCAGGCGTTGGCCGGCAAGATTGATCCGCTGATCGGGCGCAACCTCGAACTGGAACGCGTGATCCAGACCCTGTGCCGCCGCCGCAAGAATAATCCGCTGCTGGTCGGCGAGGCTGGTGTGGGTAAGACCGCCATCGCCGAAGGCTTGGCCCGTCGCATCGTGGAAAATGAAGTACCCGAAATACTCAGCAACGCACAGGTCTATTCGCTGGATATGGGGGCGCTGCTGGCGGGAACCAAATATCGCGGCGATTTCGAACAACGCCTGAAATCGGTGCTGAAAGAGTTGAGCGCCATACCCAATGCCGTTTTGTTCATCGACGAGATCCACACCATGATAGGCGCGGGCGCGGCGTCGGGGGGCACCATGGACGCCTCCAACCTGCTCAAGCCCGCACTCTCCAGCGGTGTGCTGAAGTGCATAGGTGCGACCACCTATCAGGAGTATCGCGGCATTTTCGAAAAGGATCACGCGCTGTCGCGTCGCTTCCAGAAGATTGATGTACCCGAGCCCTCCATCGAACAGACTATTGAAATTCTCAAGGGACTGAAGAGCCGCTTCGAGGAACACCATAGCGTCAAATTCAGCGCTGCCGCCATCACCAGTGCCGCCGAGCTTTCGGCCCGTTTCATCAATGACCGCCATCTGCCGGACAAGGCCATCGACGTGCTCGACGAGGCCGGCGCTGCACAGCGCATCCTGCCGAAATCAAAACAGAAAAAGACCATAGGCAAGCACGAAATCGAGGAGATCATCGCCAAGATCGCACGCATCCCGACGCGCACCGTGTCGCACGATGACCGCAACGCGCTGAAGAATCTGGATCGCGATCTGAAGGCTACCGTGTTCGGACAAAACAACGCCATCGATGCGCTGGCACGCGCGATCAAAATGTCGCGCAGCGGCCTCGGAAATCCGCAGAAGCCCATAGGCAGTTTTTTATTTTCCGGCCCTACGGGCGTGGGCAAAACCGAAGTGGCAAGGCAGATGGCCTATGCCATGGGAATGCCGCTACATCGCTTCGACATGTCCGAATACATGGAGCGTCATGCCGTGTCGCGCCTGATCGGCGCACCGCCAGGCTATGTCGGCTTCGAACAAGGGGGACTGCTCACCGAGGCGATCACCAAGCAGCCGCATTGCGTATTGCTGCTGGACGAGATTGAAAAAGCACATCCGGACATCTTCAATATCCTGCTGCAGGTCATGGATCACGGCACGCTGACCGACAACAACGGTCGCAAGGCTGATTTCCGCAATGTCATCATCATCATGACCACCAATGCCGGTGCGGAAGCCCTGAACAAGACCCAGATCGGATTCACCAAATCCGCAACGTCAGGCGACGAGATGGCCGACATCAAGCGGCTATTCACCCCGGAATTTCGCAACCGTCTGGACGCCATTGTCTCGTTCGCCCCCTTGGACAAGGAAGTCATCCTGCGCGTGGTAGACAAATTCCTGATACAACTGGAAGAGCAGTTGCACGACAAAAAAGTGGAAGCCGTATTCACCGATGCGCTCAAAGATCATCTGGCTGCGAATGGCTTCGACCCGCTGATGGGCGCCCGCCCAATGGCGCGCCTGATTCAGGACACCATCCGCAGTGCGCTCGCCGACGAACTGCTATTCGGCCGTCTAGCCAGTGGCGGCAAGGTTGTCGTAGACGTCAAGGACGGCGAGGTGGTGCTGGAGTTCGAGAAAGAAGCTGTCCACGCCTGAGTCAATATACCGAAAACGCAGGATGAATGAAGTTTAGCGATATCCATTCCGCGATTAAATGCCATTCTCACCATACTACCGGGGGCGCTTCGCTCCCTCTCCCACCGGCCCGTTGCACTTCGGTTCTTTAGTCGCCGCGGTCGGCAGCTACCTTGATGCAAAGCAACAGCACGGTAGCTGGTTGGTACGTATGGAAGACCTCGACACCCCTCGCTGTGTATCGGGTGCGGCGGATCATATTTTGCGCACACTGGATGCCTTCGGCCTGCATTGGGATGGCGAGATCATGTATCAAAGCCAGCGTACCTCCGCCTACGAACAGGCGCTGCAAGCGCTGAAGGAGCGCGGTGCGGTCTATGCCTGCGGCTGCACCCGTCGCGAGATCGCCGATTCGGCATTACATGGTATTGAAGGGCCGGTGTATCCTGGAACCTGCCGCAATGGCATTCCCGATGGCAAAGAAGCCCGCGCCTGGCGGGCCCGCACCAACGACGACACCATTGAATTCAACGATGCGCTGCAAGGAAAAATCATCCAGCGCCTTGAAAGTGAAATTGGCGACTTCGTGGTCAAGCGCGCCGACGGCGTGTTCGCCTACCAGCTCGCGGTGGTGGTAGACGATGCCTTCCAGCACATTTCTCATGTGGTTCGCGGCTGCGATCTACTCAACTCGACGCCACGCCAGATTCATCTGCAACAGTTGCTGGGGTTAACCTCCCCGGCCTACCTGCATCTGCCGGTGGCGGTCAATTTACAGGGCGAAAAGCTCAGCAAGCAGACACTCGCCCCCGCTATTTCTGCCGACCATATAGTCACCACACTAATTTCGGTTCTGGCGTTTCTGGGACAGCATCCGCCCGTCGAGTTGCGGCAGGGCACAATTGAGGAAGTGCTGAAATGGGCCGTCTCGCACTGGCAAGCAGAACGACTGAAGGGATGCCAACAACTTCCAGCGATATAGTTCTGGCTTGCTGGCTGGGTCAGTTCGGCAGAGAGCCAAACTGGCGACGATTGAGGCGTTATTGTCCTGCTTTTCCCTGCAAGGCAATCGCGGCAATCTTGGCCAGCGTTTCAGTCAACTCCTTGACTCGGGTTTCCAGAACGAGCCGTTCTTTCATTGCGGCCACAACAAGCGCTTTATTTTCATCATCCGTAAGTTTTTTTGCGGCGTAACCATTTTCGTTTCCAGTTTGGAATAGGTGTTTATTTTTACTGTTTTAACCGGACAGCAGTGAATCGCACCACAAGTTACAAATCAATCATAAAGTCAGCTTTATAAGCGTTGTCTGCGGCGGGCACGGGCGCGCCAGCGCAATATGACCGACACATGCCAAGTTACCCGCACCAGAAAATAACCAGCCACCGCCAAGCCCAACGCCAGCAACGGCAGACCGACCAGCAGCGGATGGCCTAGTGCCTCCAACCATCCCCACAGCACACTCACCCAATCGTTCCAATGCATTTCAGGGAAAGGCGGCGGCGGCGTCACTTGTCCGTTAGTAACGCCGAGTACCCTGCGCCCCAGCTCATAGGCCAACAAATACAAGGGGACGATGGTAAAGGGATTGGTATAGGCAGTGACCACGGCGGCCAGCGGCAGATTGACGCGTAGCAACACCGCCAGCAGTATCGCCGAAATCATCTGTGTCGGCCCGGGCATCAGGCCGCAGAATAGCCCGACGGCAACTCCCCCCGCGACCGAACGCCGGTGCAGATGCCAGAGATTGGGGTGGTGCAACCATGCAGCGAAGGGTTTAAGCAGCCGATGACGCCTGATGGTCTCGTGCTGCGGTATGAAGCGGCGTAAAAGTTTTTGCATGGGCTTATTCTATCAGCGGACCGCATTGCCCAGACTGGATGAAAAAATTCTGTCAACAATTGAACTCACATTCGCCATCATTGTCTTTCTCCGGCTTCCGCAATCCATAGTGATAGCGCACAATCGCGTAGCAACAATAACCAAACCAACAATACATTCGACCGCCCATGCTCTTTGCCTCACTTAAACGCTACGCATATCTGTCCATCGCTGCCGCCCTTGCCACCATCGTACTCAAGGGTGCGGCTTGGTGGATGACGGGTTCGGTCGGGCTGCTGTCGGATGCAATGGAGTCCTTCGTCAATCTGGCAGGAGCACTAATGGCGCTCGCCATGCTGTCACTGGCGGCGGAACCCGCCGACGAAAACCATGAATACGGGCACAGCAAGGCGGAGTATTTTTCCAGTGCCTTCGAAGGTTTCCTGATTCTGGTCGCGGCAGCCAGCATCGGTTATACAGCGATCGAACGTCTGCTTCACCCGCAGGCCATCGAATCGGTCGGCATCGGCCTGATAGTCTCCGTGGTGGCCTCCATCATCAACCTCGTCACCGCCCGCACGCTCATGACCGTTGGGCGCAAGCATAACTCGATCACGCTTGAAGCTGACGCTCACCACCTGTTCACCGACGTATGGACTTCTGCGGGTGTCATTTTCGGCGTCGGTCTAGTATGGCTGACCGGTTGGCTGTGGCTGGATCCCGCGATCGCGCTGCTGGTCGCACTTAACATCATCTGGACCGGCTGGCAGCTGCTGCATCGCTCCGCATCCGGGCTAATGGATGAGTCCATTCCGACCGAACAACGCCAGGCTATAGAAGACGTGCTGGAAGGCTATCGCCGACAGGGGCTGGACTTTCATGCCCTGCGCACACGTCAGGCTGGCATGCGGGCCTTCGTGACCTTGCATGTACTGGTTCCGGGCGCATGGTCAGTACAGCAAGGTCATGACTGGCTGGAACGCATTGAAGCTGACATCCGCAATGCCGTCCCCCATGCCCACGTAATGACTCATCTGGAACCCATAGAAGATCCGGTATCGCTGTCCGACACGACACTGGATCGCCATATCTAAGGCTCGACATCAAACACAACCCTTATCGTTAGTTCAATTCACAGGAGATAAAACATGAAACGACTGCTCGCACTCACACTGATTTTTGCCGCCAGCTCTGCCGGTGCCGTCGGCAACAAGCCTGCCACAGATGCCAAATGGAAAGCTGAATGTGGCTCCTGCCATATTGCATTCCCAGCCAAACTGCTGACCGCGGATAACTGGAAGAGCATGATGGGCAGATTGGACAAGCACTTCGGCGCGAACGCCGAACTCGATGCCAAAGACCATCAGGAAATTCTTGATTACCTGACCAGCCGTGCCGGTAGCGGCGCACGCCACAGCGCGAACAGCCTGCGCATTAGCGACACCTCCTGGTTCAAGCGCGAGCATGATGAAGTCTCAACCGCCACATGGAAAAATCCAGCGGTAAAAAGCGCCGCAAATTGCACTGCCTGTCACGTCAAGGCGGCCAGCGGCGACTGGTCTGAGCGCAGCATCCGCATGCCAGCCGGAACTCGCCATGAAAGCGAACACGGCGGCGAACATGAACACGATGATTAATCGCCCAAGTTAATTTCATAGTAATGCGTCCGGCTGCGGCCTACGCCGGGCGAGCCACCTTGGCCTCAGACTGAAATACATTGAAATACCGTAGCGAAGGACTTTGCGCTAATCTGACGCATGGTCGTCTTCGCTACTTTTTTTGCGCTGGGCGTGTGGTGGTTGCAACAGCAGCCGTCACTGCCTGATTTTGTCAGTCCATGGCTGACACTTTTGCCGCTGCTTGCGCTACCGCCCGCCCAGCTCATTCCCCGCCGCACCCTCTCACTCCGCCTTGTTCGACTAACGCTAATCGCTTTGCTCGCCTGCGCATTGGGATTCCAGTTCGCCGCATGGCAGGCCGAGCAACGATTAAGTGACCGCCTGCCGGACGAATGGCAGGGGCGAGATATCGGCGTAATCGGCGTAGTCTCTGAGTTGCCGCGCCAGCATGAACGCGGTCTGCGATTCCGATTCGATGTTGAACGTGTGCTCACACCGCAAGCGCAGGTGCCCGCCCATGTTTATCTCAGCACCTATTCCGACTACAAAACGCCCCCCCTCATCATCAAAGCCGGTGAACGCTGGCGCTTCACCTTGCGACTCAAGCAGCCGCACGGCACGTCCAATCCCGGAGGTTTTGATTTCGAGGCCTGGATGCTGGAACGCAATATGCGCGCCTCCGGCTATGTTCACAGCAAGGGCGACAATGCCCGACTGGATGCTCAGGCGGACGGCTTCGGCTACCGCATCGAAACCTGGCGCGAGACAGTGCGCAACAAATTCGCCGATACGCTGGGTAACGCCCCTTATACCGGCATACTGGCTGCGCTGGCGATAGGCGATCAGGACAGTATCCCGCCGCCGCAATGGCAGGTATTCACGCGCACAGGGGTAAATCATCTGATGAGCATTTCCGGACTGCATATCACCATGCTGTCCGGGCTGGCCTTTGCCATCGTTTACTGGCTGTGGCGGCGCAGCACATTTCTGACACTGCATCTGCCCGCACGCAAAGCCGCCGCCCTCGCCGCCCTGCTGACAGCAACAGGCTACGCCCTGCTGGCCGGTTACGGCGTGCCGGCGCAACGCACGGTGTACATGGTTGGCGCAGTGGCGGCCACACTCTGGCTGAACCGGAATTTTTCGCCCGGACAAATCCTCTCCATCGCCCTGCTGGGCGTGCTGATTCCCGATCCATGGGCGGTGATCTCGGCCGGCTTCTGGTTGTCGTTCGGCGCGGTCGCGCTGATCCTGTATGTGAGCGCACACCGAATCACGCGCCCATCTCTGCTGAGAGAGTACGCCACCATTCAATGGGCGATGACCATAGGACTGATGCCACTGCTGTTGGCACTGTTCCAGCAGGTTTCGCTGGTTTCACCCATTGCCAACGCGTTGGCGATTCCACTGGTCAGTCTGATTGTTGTACCGCTAGTGCTACTTGGTGCGGCGCTGCCAACCGAAATCCCTCTGTGGCTTGCACACTGGGTTATGGATGGCGCAATGCACTTCCTCGTATGGCTCAATACCCTGCCACAGGCGGTATGGACTCAGCATGCACCGCCACCGTGGAGCATAGGCGCAGCCATGCTGGGTGCAATATGGCTGCTGCTACCGCGCGGTTTTCCGGCTCGCTGGCTGGGTGCACTTTTAATGTTACCTATGTTCTTGAACAGCCCGGAATCTCCGGCTGAGGGGACGTTACGCCTAATCGTATTCGATGTCGGACAGGGCTTGTCCGTTGCTGCCCAGACCCACAACCATGCACTGCTGTACGACAGCGGCCCGGACTTTTCCGGCGATGCCGACAGCGGCAACCGCATCCTTGTGCCCGCGCTGCGAGCACTGGGCATCCGGCAACTGGATGGCATGATGCTCAGCCATAACGACATCGACCACGTCGGGGGAAGTGCCTCGGTAATACAGGCAATGCCGATCGGCTGGCTCTCATCCTCGTTACCCGAGAGTCATCCCCTGAGCCGTTTCGCCGCAAGCAGACGATGCACCGACGGACAGCACTGGGAATGGGACGGTGTACGTTTCGAAGTGCTGCATCCGTCTGTGGCCGACTACAGTCAAACCAGAAAGGCCGACAACGAACTGAGCTGCGTGCTGCGCATCAGCATAGGCCAACAACACATCCTGCTGGTCGGCGACATCGAAAAGAATGCGGAGCAGCGACTGCTCAAAGATCATCCGAGCGAATTGCGGGCAACGATTCTGGTCGCACCACACCACGGCAGCAAGAGCTCATCCGGTATGGCCTTTGTTGCTGCCACCCTGCCCGACTACACGATATTTACCGCTGGCTACCGCAACCGTTTCGGTCATCCGCACCCGGCAATATGGCAACGCTATGCCGATAGCGGCGCAGAACTGCTGCGCTCGGACGTGGACGGAGCGATTCTGATAGACATGGATGCACAGGGCGTGCAGCTGGAACGGTATCGACAGACCCATCGCCGTTACTGGACGCACACACCGGCCCTTAAGGAATAGCCGCAATACTCGCCCGGCCTTGGTATCATCTGCCCCTTGATATTTTTCGTCTGGGAATCATGAAAACGCTGTTACACCATCTCGCCACCCTGTCCGCCGTCGCCTGGGTAGGCGGCCTGTGGAGCGTAGGCTATCTCGCCGTGCCCATCCTGTTCTATTCTCAGCCCGACCGCCAGCTTGCCGGCATGCTGGCGGGACAAATGTTCACGGTGCTCGGCTATCTCGGCATGGTGTGCGGCAGCTATCTGCTGGCCTTGCGTTTGATGACATCCGGTCGTGCGGCAATGCAGCAGAAACTGTTCTGGACGATTGTCGCAATGCTGCTGATCACGCTACTGTCACAGTTTCTGTTCCAGCCGCTGATGGCGGATTTGAAAGTGCAGGCACTTCCGCTGGAAGTCACGCAAAGCAATTGGGCGGGCCAATTCAGAATGTGGCACGGCATCTCCAGCATCACCTATCTGCTGCAAAGCTTGCTGGGCATGCTACTCGTCATCAATATCGCCAGAAAATGACAGTATAGATAGTCAGTATTCGCCAGCACCCTATGACTTTGTTATTATCACCCGACGCACTTGAGAGGAAAGACAGATGACCACGCGCAAGCCCAGTAGCAAATCAAAAATTGATCTTCCCCAAGGGCAGGTCGAACAAATTGGACAGGCTGCCGCTCAGCTGCATCGTTTGCTAAAGGAACTGGGACACGCCAAAGGTCTGGAGCGCAGCGCATCCACCATGCCGGATGCCCGCGCCCGCCTGAGCTTTATTGACCAGACCATGCACGATGCGTCAGAAAAAACCATCAGCGCAGTAGAAAACTCCCTGCCTCTCACCAAGTCCACACGAAAAACCTGCGCTCGCCTGAGTAAGAAACTGTCGGCGGCAGAAGACCTCGCGCATCATGCACTGGTACAGGAAACCATCTCGCAACTGGGCGAAATCGCCGCAGCCGAAGAAGCGCTGCACCACGACCTGATGCAGATCATGGAAGCACAGGAATTTCGTGATGTCGCGGGCCAGATGGTCAACAAGATTGTTGGTGCCGCAGCCGAGGTTGAAAGCATCCTGCTTGATATCTTGCGCGTTTATGCACCCAATCATGACGACTCGCTGATTTCCAAGGAAGGCCTGACCGCAGGCCCCTCACTCAAAGACGGCGCAGAAGACGTCAAGGGTCAGGATGATGTAGACGATCTGCTAGCCTCAATGGGATTCTGACCTTCAGAAGCGTTAGCTGACAGCGCACTCGTCACCATAATCTGAGATTATCCATAGGCCGAAATGCATAGGCATTTCGGCCTATACACATTATTGAGCTCAGCCTATAAAATGCCCGCCCCCGACTAATGAGACGAGGGAACTGGATAGATACGAGTGCTGAATAATGGAATTTTCCCAGCACTGCATAACTGAAGTGCTGCCTCCAGTGTGGTGTTAACCCCGTAATCAACTGGAGTAGCAATGGAACAGCTGTCATGGAAGCGCGCGATGAGCGTTGAAAACTCACTCATCGATAACGAACACAAAATGCTGCTGGGCATGGTTGCCGATATCGAACACAACATGTCCACCAAAAATGTAGCCACCCTGCTCCAGAAATTCAAAACCTTCGAAAGTTCGGTACGCAAGCACTTCCAACATGAGGAGGAAATCGCTCTTGCGATCCTGCACCCTTTCGAACTGCACCACCAGGAACACGAGTACGTTCTAAATGAACTTCAGTTAATGATGAACGAGCTGATCGGAATGAATGGCCGGTGGTCGGAAAGTGCCTCAGCCCATTACCTTTATTTCTTGAGTACTTGGGCCATCAGCCACATCCACGAAGATGACATGCTGATGAAACCAAGGCTGCAAGCCCTTCCCTACGACTTCCAGCCCGTCAGCTTAGAGACACAGTAAAGCTCACCGTTTTATTCTGGCGCGCCTCCAGGAAAGCGATAGGTATGTTTGCCCGCCGACTTTGCCTCATACATCGCCTGATCCGTACTCCTTACCAGAGCATCCTCGTTATCTGCCTCCTCTGAATAGCGCGAAATCCCGATGCTGATGCACGATCCATCCCCTCCAGAATAAAGAAAAGGGATCATGGAACGCTATCGCATGCCTACTGCCGGCAACATGATGCGGATCCTTAGCACAACAACTAAACATCCGAACTCCAAAACAAAACGGAAGCCAGATTACTATGGCTTCCGTTCGAACAACTTATATCGCATCAGGGCGGATCACCCCGAAACACCCGCTATGCTTTCAGCGCAACCAGAACTTCTTCCAGCATCTTCTTGGCATCGCCGAACAACATGCGGTTGTTCTCCTTGTAGAACAGCGGATTATCCACACCCGCATAGCCGGTAGCCATGCTGCGCTTCATTGTGATGGAGGTCTTGGCCTTCCAGACTTCCAGCACCGGCATACCGGCGATAGGACTATCGGGCACTTCCTGTGCGGCCGGATTGACGATGTCGTTGGCGCCGATCACGATGGCAACATCGGTATTCGGGAAGTCCTCGTTGACTTCATCCATCTCCATCACGATGTCGTAAGGCACCCTGGCTTCGGCCAGCAACACGTTCATGTGACCGGGCATACGGCCGGCAACCGGATGGATACCGAAACGCACGTTGACACCTTTTTCGCGCAGCACTTGGGTGATCTCGTAAACCGAATGCTGTGCCTGAGCCACGGCCATGCCGTATCCCGGCACGATGATTACGCTCTTGGCATCGCGCAGCAGTTCTGCTGTTTCTACCGCACTGATGGCGACCACTTCGCCAGCCGGTTGCACATCACCGCTGGCTTTGGCCGGCTTACCGCCGCCGCTGCCGAATCCTCCGGCAATGACGCTGAAGAAGTTGCGGTTCATCGCGCGACACATGATGTAGGACAGGATGGCACCGCTAGACCCGACCAACGCGCCGGTAACAATCAGCAGGTCGTTGTTCAACATGAAGCCGGTTGCCGCCGCCGCCCAGCCTGAATAGCTATTCAGCATGGACACCACTACCGGCATATCGGCACCGCCGATGGCCATCACCATATGGATACCGAACAGCAACGCGATCACGGTCATCACGGTCAGCGCCATCATTCCCGCG
>JBBQXA010000010.1:0-30739 GCA_038210095.1 Burkholderiales bacterium | reverse complement strand
CCGAGACGGAACATCGGATCGTGGCGTAGTGAGTTGCTGTCGTTGCCGTCCTCATAGCCGGAGGCAATCTGGAAGATGCGCTGGGTCAGCACATCACGCACAGCGTGTTTGACGTAGCCTGGGTGGCGACGGTCAACCACGGCTTCGGCCAGACGTTCGGTCAGGCCGATTTGCCGGTCAACGCCGCGCAATAACAAGGGGCCGAGATCAGAGGATAGTCCACCACCATCGAAGTCGGCGCGAACAGTAAAACCGGCGGAAGGGGCAAAACGGAGTTGGTTTGGGGTAGAATGCGTCATGGGCAGAGGCTGTTAGTGTTTTATGGATTGCTGGCTTGGTAACCGCAATTATATCAAACACTTACATGCATTTCTGCCCTTTTTAAGCAAAATTCAGGTTAAAGCATTAAAGAATCGAACTGAAAGTAATAGAAAGCGCTCTGCTACAATCGCCGACGATATCTCCAATAAATCTTACGATGATTCTCTGGCCTACCTTCTAGAAGATATTCGCAGATGGGATACTTTTGCTAGAGCTAATGTACTTCGAGAAATACTAAAACACATTGACGGTAAACAATTGCAAGGCGATGTGTTATCCGGGTTTTATAACGATTCGTCATCTATCGCACCAAACAAAAACTTGATCGCACTGAGAAATGATTATGCTCATAAAGCATCTTCTGAAATCATTGCTGACCATAATGATGATAGATGCAAATTTATCCGCACTGAAACACGAAAACATCTAGAAAATCTTAAGGCGATTCTCGGGGAAGCTTAATATTGAAACTTGTCATTTTTGACCTTGATGGAACTTTGGCGGACATCAAACACCGCAGAGTTCATTTAGAGGCAACCCCACCTGACTGGAAATCTTTCAATGCCGCGATTGGTGAGGACACACCAAACAAGCCTATCGTTGACCTTTATAAATTGTTGTGGGATAGCGGACTATACAAATTAATTATTGTTTCTGGCCGTAGCGATGAATTTCGTAAGCTGACCGAGCAATGGCTTGTCTGGAATGAAATTCCATTCTCCGAATTGTTGATGCGTAGCAGAAATGATTTCAGGTCAGACAATCTTGTTAAAGAAGACATATTGAAGCAGCTTTTGTCTGGCGGTAATGAAATTGCTTTTGTTGTTGATGATCGTCAGCAAGTGGTCGATATGTGGAGGCGCAACAATATTGTTTGCTTGCAATGTGACAAAGGCGACTTTTAGTTTTTAGATAAATATCTCTTCACGATGCCGCGCAAGAAAAGCTACACCCGGAATAAACTTTTCCGGTAATTCGATCTTGCGCCCCTCAAGCGGCAGGAATATCTGCGCAACGAAAGCATCGTTATTCCGCTTTAGCTCCTCCGACAGTATCACCTCATAGTCGTCTGAGATTGTGATCAGCCCACGGTCAAATGCTTTGTCGTGGATGGCCGATAGGCACAATCCGTTGCTGGGGTTGAGGCGGTTCGCCTTGTCGCTGCTCCACGGGACGATGTGGCTAGCCATCAGCAGGCGCGTATCGGTTAGCCCGGATAGGCAGCAGCGCCCGCGATAGCTGCTCAACACGGCGCGACGGAAGAAGTGTTGTTTGACGCGCTGTTCTGTGACCACGCGTTTGGTTTCGCCGGTGTAGTCTTGTAGACCTTCTTGTTCTGATACATCTAATTCTATCTCAGCCTTTTCGCCATGTTCTTTGTGTAGCTGTGCATCTGGTTGGGCGCATTCAAGCGCAAGCCCTTCCCAGTCGGCATGAAATTCCGCCCATACTTCCCGATCTAGGTTGGATGCACCTTCCAGCCCTTTACGACCCGTGCCGGTGATTGCGGGATCAAGGCTGGCAAAATTGCTCAACTTCATTGCCACGGCTCCGGACGTTCGCCCTATAAGGCCAGCCAGTTTGATGACTTCTGACGTGCGCATATCTAGTTTGCCGAACGGTAGTTGGCAATACAGATAGAATGCGAGCTTGAGTTGTTCTTTCGTCCATCGGGTTGTAGCCATCATGCCCTCCTGCAAATCAATCTACTTTGTTGTTTTACCGCGCCTAGTTGCGGCTAGATAAGCCGCGCTGCCTTCCCGCTTTATCCACCCGGCCCGATTTGTTCTTGCTCTTCGATCTTTGCCTCATGCGGCAATTCACCGGTGGCCGCGCGTTCGCGTGCCAGTTCAATCGCACGGTGCAAATGCTTTTGCAACAGTTTCATGTCGGGAATGTGCGCCCCGTATTCGACCACGCGGATGTTCGCCGATTCCAAGTCCATCAGCTCCACTTGTCTGCATCTGCTTAAAGGCCAAAGTTTGTAACCTCACACAGCCGACAACAAACTCTCATAAGGAATCCGCAATCCGTCGTGCAGCCGTTGAATCATTTGCAGGCTGAGCCGACGCTTGCGGTTCATCACTTCGGAAACGCGACCGCTGGAGCCGATATACGGCTCAAGGTCTTTTTGCGTCAGCCCCTGTTGCTCCATTCTGAATTTGATGGCTTCGACCGGATCGACGATGCCGACGGGGAAGTGTTTGTTCTCATAGGCTTCGATGAGCGTGACGAGTATTTCCATTTCGTCCGCTGCGGGTGTTCCCTCTTTTGCCTGGTACACGCGCTCCAGCCGTTTGAATGCGGCGCGCAAGTCGTCGTCGTTGCGGATAGGTTTAATATTCATTGACTGTCTCCACGTTGATTTTGTCGTATTGCGCATGGGTTCCAACGAACTTTACCCACGCGATGCCCGCCTGATATTGCATTTCCACCACCAGGCGGTATTTGTTGCCCGCGATGTTGAACACCACGCGGTTGTTGCCGCAGATGCTGGCGCTTCGATACTGTTCCTTGATGACTTGCGGCGTTGTCCAGTTTGCTTTGATCGCCTCGTCATACCAGCTTTGCAATGCGCCCCTGGCATCCGTGCATTCCGGAAGGCTCCAAAATTTGACCAAGGTGCTCTTGGCAATCATCCGCATATCAGCCTCCCAATTTGGGAGATTGTAGCCTTATCGGGAAGACGGGGCAATAACAAATGTTCCATGTCACGCAACACGGCGTGACTCCGGCTCAATTGTTGTATCGGTTTAATACACCACATCATGATCACCCACGTTGATCGGGATGATCTCCTCATCCTGAATCACAGCTCCAGTGTAATGCGGTAAGACAGATTGATTGAAACCGAATGCAGCCCCTGCAATCTGCCGCCCAGTGCGTGCAGACGCAGCGTGGGGTGGTACGGGTTCATTTCCAGCAGTTGCAGGGTCTTGAGGTATTGTTTTTCCTGCTCGGGATGGCGCTTGAGAAAACGCGCGGCGCGTTTGTCGTATTGCGCGGTGAACACGAACTGGAAGGTCATGGGTGATGTAGTCCTTCGACGGGCTGATGAAACTACTAGCCATTCGACTAAGCTGCCAAAAGACGGCAACTAAGTCGCTGGTTATCAGGACGAACGGATATTTGCCGGCTCATGCGGCGATCTTCTTCACCCGTTTAACATGTGCCGCGGCCGATTCCTTGACCGTGCGACCCGCCGCGATGTCGGCGCGCGATTCGGCCAGCGCCGCTTCGAGTTCGCATTCGCGCAGGTGGTGGTATTGCGCGATTTCCATCACTACAAAGCGATCTTTACCGCGCACCGAGACGATGGCCTCGGGGCGTTCCGCCAGCACGGCTTCGATGGCAGAGACCCCTTTTGTTTTTAAATCATTGGCGGTCAGGCTGGACATCGTTCGCCCTCTCTATGGAGTTGTTCTAAGTGTGCTGAATAATATGCTGAAGAGTACGATTCAACAACATTGCTCTCGATTGAGACAGGCGCGTTGCACATGCCCGGTCGTTTTGAATGCTCCACTCACGCACCGCCAGCCTGCTCCAGCGTTACCACCGGCAGATACAGCGCCAGCGGACTATCGATGCAGGCAATGAAGCCCAGCTTGATATAGAACGCTTTGGCCTTGTCGTGTTTGGCATCGACCACGACGGCATATAGCCCCACGCGTTGCGAGAATTCCACTGCCAGACGCAATGCGAACGCCAGCAGGTCTTGGCCGATGCCTTTGCCCTGATGGCACACGTCCACCGCCAAGCGACCGATGCGCAGGATGGGGGCGGGATGGCGCGGTAGTTTTGACTGGGCGGGCAGCGATGCCGTGGCGATCTGGCCGGCGCTCACGGTGACGAAGCCGATGACGGTTGCGCCGTCTTCAGCCAGCGTGACATAGGTTTTGCCGAAGCCGCGCCGTTGTTGCTGGCCCGCCTGTCGTTGCAAAAATTCGTTGAGCGCCGCGTCGCCGCAATCAAACCCGTTGCGGTTGTGCTGCTTGGCTAGCAGTTGGATGGCTGCCACGTTTACTTGCGCGCCATGAGTTTGCGCAGTGCGGCCTTGGGTTTGGGCGGTTTTTCCACGGACGAGGCAAATGCCTCAAAGTCACGCTGGGTGAGCATGAGCGTGTCGTAGTCCGACACCACGCGCCGCGCCGCCTCGTAGGCGTTCTGCAACATGAAGGCGGATACGGTTGTGCCCATCAGCACGGCGGCACGTTCGATCATGGCTTTGGCATCGGCACTGGTGCGCAAATTGATCCGCGACGATTCATTGGTGGTGGTTGCTGACATGGCTGTTACTCCCGATTTGTCGATGCGGGAATTGTACGTCATATTTACGCACATGACTTATGCGGATTACTTGAGGTTATCCAGCGGCACTGAAATGGCGCGGCCTTTTTGTTTGATGCGCTCCTTTGCCAGACGGGCAAGTTGAAGGTCGTCGAGTTCTTCCTGCATGGCTTCGTATTGTTCGGGCGGCACCATGTAGAAGGCGGGCTTGTTGTGGCTGAGCACGGTGACCGTGCGCCCGCCCGATTCTCGAAGGGCTTTGTTCGGGTTCTTCTTGAATTCCGTCATGCTGACAGAAAGGTCTGAAAGTATCGTTTCCTTGGCCATGGTTCGACTCCTTGTCTGGCTCATATTATGAGCGAATTGGGCTTGAGGGCGGGACCCGAGTCAAGCGCGGCTATAATCACGCTTTGACCTGTCTGCCCCCACCCACTGCGCCGCTTTACGTTAAATCATCAATGCACCACATCATGATCTCCCACGTTCACTGGGATGATCTCATTCATCCTGAATGAGCAATTCCAGTGTGATGCGGTAAGAAAGGTTGATTGAAGCAGATTGCAGTCCCTGTAACCTGCCGCTTAAAGGGTGCAAGCGCAGCGAGGGGTGGTGCGGGTTCAGTTCCAGCAGTTGCAGTGTCTTGAGGTATTGTGTTTCCAACTCGGGGTCGCTCTTGAGAAAACGCGAGGCGCGTTTGTTGTATTGCGCGGTGCATACGAGCTGGAAGGTCATGGGCGATGTAGTCTTTCGACGGGCTGATGAAACTACTAGCCATTCGACTAAGCTGCCAAAAGACGGCAACTAAGTCGCTGGTTATCAGGACGAAAGGTTATCTGCCAGTTCATGCGGCGATTTTCTTTACCCGTTTAACATGTGCCGCCGCTGATTCCTTGATCGAGCGCCCCGCCGCTATGTCGGCGCGTGTTTCAGCCAGCGCCGCTTCCAGTTCGCATTCGCGCAGGTGGTGGTATTGCGCGATTCCCATCACCACGAAGCGATCTTTTCCGCGTACCGAAACGATGGCTTCCGGGCGATCCGCGAGTACGGCTTCGATGGCGGCGACCCCTTTTGTTTTTAAATCATTGGCGGTCAGGCTGCACATGGTTCGCCCTCTCTATAGGGTTGTTCTAAGTGTGCTAAATAATATGCTGAAGAGTGCGATTAGACAATGATTCGCTTCGCTCCTCATGTCCGGCATATCACTAATCCACGAAATCAACATCCCCCGCCGGGTACAGGTTCGGCAGGAAGGCGCCCAGCGCCTTAACCGGAAACCCGGCGCGCACGCGTCCCTTTGGCGTGTCCGATAGCAGGAAACCTTCTTTTGTCAGGCTGGACAACACGTCGCGCGCCGTCCGTTCGGCAAGCCCGGTTATGCGTTGCGCTTCTCCGCGCTCGAAGCCACCACGGGCAAGTGCTTCGAGATACAGAAGGGCTGATTCCGCGCGCAGGTCGGTTCGCATGTTGCTGAAGTAGTGGCGCACCCTGCGTTCGATCGAATTCAGTGCCAGCACGCTGGACATGAATTTGACCTGGTCGATTGCTGTCTTCAGGCCATATTCGCAGAATGTGGCGAGCTTGGTTTCGGACAGGTTGCCGCGAACATCGAGGTCGCCCATGCGGGGCATGTCCGCTTCGGCAAGTCGAAGTTTGTATTCCTTTTGCGTCTTGGCAAATCCACGCGACATGGACCACAGTGCCGCTCCCGCAATTCCGCTTTGTTTGAGCATCGCGTCGAGTGCGATGCGCGCGATCCGCCCGTTGCCGTCCGGGAACGGGTGTATCCAAGCCAGCCGATGATGTGCGCACATCGCGGCCACGATGGCTTCGAGCTTGTGCAACCCGTCTTCTTCCGCTTGCTTGATGACGGGTAAGTATGCCGATTCGTATCTGGCCAGATATTGATCCAGCGAACTAAACGTTGGCGCGACGTGCGTCCCCACCAGGACTTCGTTGGTTCTGATTTCACCTGCCTCCATGCGCACAATTGTGCCATCGGGCATTTTTATCATCAGCATGTCGTCGGGCAGGTTTTTGCAGAATTGCCCGTGCGCATCCAGGATGAATTTCCGGATTCCGTAATCGGCAATATTTATCGGATTCGCCCATTCGGTGGTCTTGATATGCGCAAAAGCCAGTCTTTGCAGATCGCTCTGGCTTGGGGCACTTGTAAAATCCCGGTGCATCGCGCGATCAATTTCTATCGGTAGCGTGTGATGCCCCTCGATCAGGTTGGAGTAATAGCAGTTCATCGCGCGCACCAGCTCCGACAATGCCCGCGCCGCATCCGTATGGACGGACGCGTCCAGCCGCGCATTGGCCTCGGCCAGTTCCTGCGCCAAGCCTATCAAGTGCCGGTAAGCCGGACTGGATGCCGAGATGAGCAACGGTTCGATTTGTGAGGGGTGATCGTACATGCCGATTTATTTGCCGATATAAATGCCGATCATATTAACTGAAAATCAAATAGATGCAATGTATGTTGTGATATTTTCGCCGATTATTCTGCCGGTTTTTACAAGGGCGTTTAATTGTTTCAGAATGATTTATTTCCGGCGAATCGCCTCATGCGATACTCACCGCTACTCGCGCATTCCCGTGCCATTTCAATCGCGTGTTGCGACCTTACACGGCCGACAACAAACTCTCATAAGGAATGCGCAGCCCGTCATGAAGCCTCTGCACCATTTGAAGACTGAGCCTGCGCTTGCGGTTCATCACTTCGGAAACGCGACCGCTGGAGCCGATGTAGGGCTCAAGGTCTTTTTGCGTCAGCCCCTGTTGTTCCATTCTGAATTTGATGGCTTCTATCGGATCGACGATGCCTATCGGGAAATGCTTGTGTTCATACGCCTCGATGAGGGTGACGAGTATTTCCATTTCGTCCGCTGCGGGCGTTCCCTCTTTGGCTTGGCAGACGTGCTCCAGCCGTTTGAATGCGGCGCGCAGGTCGTCGTCGGTACGGATAGGTTTAATATTCATTGACGGTCTCCACGTTGATTTTGTCGTACTGGGCATGGGTGCCAACAAACTTCACCCACGCGATGTTGAACACCACACGATGTGCCACAAATACTGGCGCTTAGATACTGCTCCTTGATGTCTTGCGGTGTTGTCCAGCTTGCTTTGATTCCTTCGTCATCCTAGCTTTGCAAAGCGCCCTTGGCATCCGCGCTTTCCGGCTGGTTCCAAAATTTGGCCAAAGTGCTCTTGGCAATTACCCGCATGTCAGACATCCCAATTTGGGAGATTGTAGCTGGCGGGGCGGTGCAAGCGTATTTTTAAAGGTGCATTTGCCGAGACCGCATGCCGCGCACGATAATGCCGCCATGAACTGCCGCCTCAACTGCGCCGCCTGCTGCATCGGGCCTTCCATCACTTCGCCTTTACCCAACATGCCGCACGGCAAGCCGGCCGGAGTGCGGCGTGCACAGCTGACTGACGATAATCTCTGCGCGGTGTTTGGCAAGCCGGAGCGCCCCGCCTTTTGCGGCAGCTTGCAGCCCTCGACGGAGATGTGCGGCGAGTCGCGCGAGGCGGCGCTGGTTTGGCTAACGTACTTGGAACAGGCGACCAAGCCGGTATAATCGCACCATGCATCCGCTCCACACTCCCCACGAATTCACTTCCGATTGTCCCTGTACCGGTCATTGCACCACTGCGCTGGGCGACGACGTCTGCCGCAGTTGCGCGCGAACGCTGGACGAGATTACCCAGTGGCCGCAATTGAGCGAGGACGAGCGCCGCGCGGTTAATCGCCGTATTGCGCTTGAGCGCTGGGAACTGTCTCCCCGTTAACCTCAGTATAATTCGCCCCGCTAATTAACTAATCATGCCATTCCGGCATTAGGACTATGGATACTCTGCTACTACTCAAAGCCGCGATACTCGGCATCGTCGAAGGTTTTACCGAATTTCTGCCTATTTCTTCCACCGGTCATCTGATTGTGGTGGGCAGCCTGCTCGACTTTAATGACGCGCGCGGAAAATTGTTCGAGATTGTGATTCAGTCAGCGGCCATCATGGCGGTGATGTGGGAATACCGCGCAAAGATCACATCAGTGGTCGAGGGTCTGAAACAAGGGCAAGAGAGTGCAAAGCGCTTTGTTATGAATGTGTTCATCGCCTTCCTGCCGCTGGCTATCATTGGCCTGCTGTTCGGCAAGCACATCAAGGCGGTGCTGTTTAATCCGGTTACCGTGGCGACAACGTCCATCATAGGCGCGCTGTTCATCCTGTGGGCGGAGAAGCGCGACCACAAGATTACCGTCAATACCGTGGACGATTTGGGCTGGAAGGACGCGCTGAAAGTCGGCCTTGCGCAGGCACTGGCGCTTATCCCCGGCACCTCACGTTCCGGCTCCACCATCATCGGCGGCCTGTTCTTCGGCCTGTCACGCAAAGCGGCAACGGAGTTCACCTTTTTCCTCGCCATGCCCACCCTAATAGGCGCAACGATTTACCAGCTCTACAAGGAACGCGCGCTGCTGTCCGCCGACGATCTGGGCATGTGGGGCGTAGGCTTCGTCGCCTCCTTCGTCTCGGCTTTTCTGTGCGTGCGCTGGCTGCTGCGCTACATCAGCACCCACGACTTCACCGTATTCGCCTGGTACCGCATTGGTTTCGGCCTGCTGGTGCTGGTGACTTATTACACCGGCATGGTGGAATGGACAGGGATGTAAACCGCCTCAGGTAAAAAAGCCGCCGGATTGCTCCGGCGGCTTTTTTGTGTGCAGCTTGCTTGGAACTTGCCTGCTTAGAACTTGAAGTTAGCCTTTACCCACAGGTTACGACCCACTTCGTTGATACGCGTGGTGGTGGTGAAGCCAGTCACTGCACTGCCGCGACGGCTGATATGCTCGGCGTAGTTCTTGTTGAACAGATTATCTACACCGGCACTAAGCTGTACCGCCTTGCTCGCACGATAGGCACCGTTCACCGAAAGCACGCCAAAGCCGGCCGTACGGCCAATGTCCTGACCAACGATATTGCCCTGATTTACAGCGAAGCGATCTTGCGCCGTCGCCATACGCAGCAATGTACCTGCCGACCAGATGCCATCATCGTAGCCTGCGCCCAGACGTGCTTCCAGCGGCGGCATCTGCCCCAGCGCCACACCGTCCGTGTCGTTGGTACCGTTCACATAGGCCAAACTACCATCCAGCTTCCAGCTCTCGTTCAGACGATACGCGGCATTAGCTTCCATGCCCCAAGTTGTGGCGTTTACGTTACGGGTAACGGTCGCGCCCAATGCCGACATATGCATGGCCTTGGCGACGGCGGACTGCACCAGAATGTAGTCCGTCACCTTGCCGTAGAACGCGGAGACCGAACCGGACACTGCGTCACCGCTATACATCCAACCCGCATCCAACTGGGTGGTCTTTTCCGGGCGGGTGTTGAAGGCGCTCAGTGTCGTTGCACTTTCATTGGAGAACAGCTCCCAGTAGTCCGGTGCGCGCTGGGTATGGCCCAAGCCGACATAGGCGGTGGAGGCGTCATACTCAGTTTCGTAGCGCGCAAATCCACTAGTCAGCGCTTTGTCGCGCATCTGGTTTGCCGTCGGGTTGACCTTGGGCAACGGCGCCATCAGGGACATGAAGCTAATACCGGTGCGCTTGTCTTCCGCATGCCAGTTGTCCACTCTCAGGCCGCCGATCAAGCGACCACTGACACCCATGTCGTGAGCCATTTCACCGAATACACCGAGGTTGCGGAACTGCGCATCCTGCGTCCGTGCCATCGCCTCATAAGGCATCATGGTCTGGTTCATGCTGCTGCGTATGGTGTGCTTGTTGTCCTGAAAATCCACACCCACCTTGGTTGTTGCATCGCCTAGCGCCAAACCTAACGCGACACGTCCGCCTGTCGTGGTGCGGTCCGGATTGGACACTGAGCGGTTCGCCATCATCATTGATGGTGTGAAGCTGCGCAGGCTGTAGTTGTCCATCACATGATCGACATAGTTGTAATAGGTCTGGGCTTCGATGCTGTCCACCACGCCGCCCATGTTTTTCTTTTCAAACTTGACGCCGACGTTGTCGCGGGCGAACTTCGCGCCGTCCATCGCACGGTCGGCATAGGCCGCCTTGCCGTCACTCTTCGCACCGGTCAATTCAAGCTTGGTATTGTCATCCGGGGTATAGCCGACCGCCGCATTTCCGCTCCAACGGGTATAGGCGGAATGCACCGCCTGACCGTTGCCGTCGCTGTAGTCGTTCATGCTGGATCGGGTTACATTGGCCTGGGCATAAGCCTGCTCGTTACCCGTGCGCACTTCCGCCAGTTCGTCGTTGCGACCGAAGCTACCCAGCATCAGGGAGCCATCGAAATGGGTGCCGACCTGATCGGTGCGCTTGATGCCGCGCTCGAACAGCACCGTACCCGCCGAATTACCCGGCCCGTACAACACGGTCTGCGGGCCTTTCAACACAGTAATCTTGTCGTAGGCCGCCGGAAACACGTAGGCGGTGGGCGGATCCATGCGCTGGCCGCAGCCGCCCAGTATCTGTTCGCCATCCAACAGGATATTCAGGCGCGAACCTGCCATGCCGCGCAGCACTGGATCGCCATCGGTACCGCCCTTGCGGATCACGGAAAAGCCAGGAATGGTCTTAAGATAGTCGGCGCCATCATGCGCCGGAACCGGCTGACGCGGTTTGCGCGGGTCGGTCGTTACGACCAGCGGTTGCTCCATCGCGGGTGCGGTCACCACCACTTCATCCAACATGGCGCTTCCGGCAGCAAAAGCATTCGGCGCAATAGCCAGCGCGACACACAGGGTTATACGTTTTAATTTCATTATCTGATCTCCCAAAAAAGTGGCGCAATTATCGTTGTGCTGCCTCCTCTTGAGAATGTGACAAATTGTCGCACCCCTGTATTTGCAGGACTCGTACCAGATGGCGCAAGCAAAAATGTCATTGCGGTGTCATAATTACGCAAGATAATTACTGACTCGGAGAGACTCGAATGACAAGAATGGTGCAATGCGTAAAACTGGGACGTGAAGCTGAGGCGCTGGATCGCCCTACTTATCCCGGCCCCTTGGGCCAACGTATTTTTGACAATGTATCCAAGGAAGCATGGCAGGGATGGATTCGTTTTCAGACCATGCTGGTCAATGAAAACCGCCTGAATCTGGCCGATGCACAAGCACGCAAGTACCTGGCTGGACAGATGGAAGAGTATTTCTTCGGTGCCGGTACCCAGATGCCCGAAGGCTACGTGCCGCCGAAAAGTTAATCCCGTTCAATTTCACTAAGAAAGACGCGCTTGGTCAAAAATTATGCCCCGCAGCAATTCCTGAATCGCGAACTCGGTCAACTCGAATTCAACCGGCGTGTGATCGCCCAGGCTGAAGACGCAAGTGTGCCTTTGCTTGAGCGGCTGAAATATTTGTGCATCGTCAGCAGCAATCTGGACGAGTTTTTCGAGGTGCGCGTAGCGGGGCTGAAGGAGCAGATCAAGCTGGGCAGCATGGCCGTCAGCGTAGACGGCATGACGGCGACACAGACGCTGAAACTGGTGCGCGATCAGGCACACCATCTGATCGAGCGCCAGTATCAGTTATTTAACAAGGAATTGACCCCCGCGCTCGCCGCCGAAGGCATTCGTTTCCTGCGCCGGACCCACTGGAACGAGGCTCAACAGGCCTGGGTGAAGGATTTTTTCTTCCGTGAAGTAATGCCGGTACTGACCCCTATCGGCCTTGATCCTGCGCATCCGTTTCCGCGCGTACTCAACAAAAGCCTGAATTTTGCGGTTGAATTACAGGGCAAAGACGCCTTCGGACGCAACTCTACCCGCGCCATCGTACAAGCCCCGCGTGTATTGCCTCGTTGCATTGCCATGCCGCCGGAGATTAGCGGCTGCGCTCATGGCTTTGTATTCCTGTCCTCTATTTTGCATGCCCATGTCGGCGAGCTGTTTACCGGCATGGAAGTACTTGCTTGTTACCAGTTCCGCGTAACCCGTAACAGCGACCTGTTTGTGGACGAGGAGGAAGTCAAAAATCTCCGTCTCAGCCTGCAAGGCGAACTCCCGCAGCGTCATTACGGCGATGCTGTGCGCCTCGAAATCGCCGATACCTGCTCGCCGCAAATTGCCGAATTACTGCTCAAGGAATTTGCCCTCGCACCCGACGACCTTTACTGGGTACACGGGCCGGTCAATCTGGTACGACTGATGGCTATTCCCGATTTGGTTGCGCGTGACGATCTGAAGTTCGCCCCGTTCGTCCCCAGCATTCCGACCACCCTGCGCAAGAAGGGGGCGGACATGTTCAAGCTGATCCGCAAGAGCGATGTATTGCTGCATCATCCGTACCAATCGTTCAGGCCCGTGGTGGATTTCATTCAACAGGCTGCGAGCGATCCGAACGTGGTTGCGATCAAACAAACTGTATACCGCACCGGCACCGACTCGGCATTAATGGATGCGCTGATCGCTGCGGCCAAACGCGGCAAGGAAGTTACCGTAGTGGTCGAGTTGCTGGCGCGCTTTGATGAAGAGGCCAACATCAATTGGGCCACCCAACTCGAACGGGTCGGCGCGCATGTGGTGTATGGTGTGGTCGGCCACAAAACTCATGCCAAGATGCTAATGGTGGTGCGCCGCGAAGACGGCAAACTGCGCCGCTATGTTCATCTGGGCACTGGCAACTATCATCCGCGCACGGCAAGGCTGTATACCGATTTCGGCTTGTTTACCGCGAATGAAGAAATTTGCACGGATACCAACGAGGTTTTCAGCCAACTTACCAGTCTGGGCAAGGCGCGCACACTGAACCACCTGTGGCAATCCCCCTTCACCCTGCACTCCCAGGTTTTGGCGGCTATTCGCAACGAGACTGAAATTGCCAGGAGCGGAAAGCGCGGTTACATCATCGCCAAGATGAACTCTCTGCTGGAGCCGGAAACGATTACAGCGCTCTACGAGGCATCACAAGCCGGAGTTAAGGTTGATCTGATCGTGCGCGGCGTTTGCGCCTTGCGGCCCGGCGTTAAAGGTCTGTCCGATAACATCCGCGTTCGTTCGGTGATCGGGCGCTTCCTCGAACACACCCGCATCTTTTTTTTCCGCAACAACCTGAAGAACGATGTCTACCTTGCCAGTGCCGACTGGATGGATCGCAATTTCTTCCGCCGCATCGAAGTCTGCTTTCCGGTGCTCGACAAGCGCCTGAAAAAGCGCGTGCTCGACGAGGGGCTCAAAGTTTACTTGCAAGACAACTTGCAGGCATGGGACATGAATAATGAGGGGCAATATCGGCTAAAAGCCGTGCGCCGCAGCACGCCCCACTGTGCCCAGCGTGAGTTGCTCAGCCAACTCTCCGGCTCATCATCCAAAACTCCCGCTAAATGACCGGTGACTCGGCTGGCGTTATTTACAGGGTTAGTCGGACAGCCACTCCTTCATGACAAAAAGGGCACATCAACGATGTGCCCTTTGCACGTAACTCTTCACCCGTTACTTGCGAAGTACTCTACACTTAGTGCTTCTTGGGGCGCCCAGTCTGAATCTTTTCTAACCCGCCCATCGCACGCTTCAGTTGCAAGGGAGTAAGCCCAGAAAGCAGCTTCAAACCCGCACGCAGCACTTCGCTCTTCTTCACCAGCAGTCCGGCTTCCGAACAGGCCAATTTGATTGCTGCAATCTGCTGGTATTCAGCCTGCGGCATGGTGAAGCTATCGCGCACCACCTTCACCTTTTGTTTTGCTTTTTTCTCTACTGGTCCGGCGACAACGATTTTCTTAACCGGTGTCTCAACGGGCGTTGTCACCTTTGAGGATGGCGTGACAACCTTCGTTGCGGCTTGACTTACCGGCTTGCTGGATTGTGTTGCTACTGTCTTTTTGGTTGCCATGGCATTTCCTCGGTATTAAAGTGACGAAAAGAGTGTATACGGTATATCCTTCCGCGTGAAATGAAATATTGGAGTAATGATGGATTTGATTCTGTGGCGACACGCCGAAGCGGTGGATAGCTCGCCCGATATGGCTAGGGAGTTGACCGTAAAAGGTCGCAAGCAGGCCGAAAAGATTGCGGACTTCCTGCGCCAGCAGTTGCCGAAAGAAACCCGCATTCTGGTTAGTCCCGCCATTCGCACGCAGCAAACCATATCCGCGCTAACCGATCAATTCACCCTTGCCCCAACCATCGCCCCCGGAGCTTCCGCACAGGCGATATTACAAGCAGCGCGCTGGCCTGACGAAGGTGGTACAGTTTTAATAGTCGGTCACCAACCCACCTTGGGCGAGGTCGCCGCACAATTGCTGAACTGCAACGATTATTCGCTGAGTATCAAAAAAGGCGCGCTGTGGTGGTTCAATCGTCGCGAACGCGATGATTTGGCCCAAGTTACCCTGCGCTTGGTCATCAATCCCGAATTCCTCTAAGGAGAGCATCATGTTTGAATCTGCCGAACTTGGTCACACCGTGGACAAAGCCACTTTCGAAGTGGAAGTCCCCAAGCTGCGCGAGGCGTTGCTTGATGCGCAAATGGATCTTTCCAAACTTGCCAAATTTCAGGTCATCATTCTGATCGGCGGGGTTGATGGTGCGGGCCGGGGCGAGACCGTCAACCTGCTCAACGAATGGCTGGATCCTCGCTTCGTTGAAACGCATGGCATGGGCGAACCATCCGATGAGGAGCTTGATCGACCCATGATGTGGCGCTTCTGGCGCGCCTTGCCGCCCAAGGGCAGGATGGGGGTATTTCTGGGCTCATGGTACACCTGGCCCATCCTAAATCGTGTTCGCGGGCTCACCAAGACTGCCGACCTTGACCAAAGTCTGGAACGGGCGAAACGTTTGGAAAAAATGCTGGTCGACGAAGGTGCGTTGGTACTCAAGTTCTGGATGCACCTATCCAAAGACAGGCAGCAAAAGCGCCTTAAGTTGCTGGAGAAGGATCCAAAGACGCGCTGGCGTGTGACCAGTCGAGACTGGGAGCACTACAAGCTCTATGAAAAATTTCTGGTCGTGCACGAGCGCGCCATCCGCCATACCAGCACCGCCGAGGCTCCATGGACCATCGTCGAAGGTTACGATCCGCGCTATCGCAGCCTGACCATAGGTAATGCCATACTCGATGCGCTTCGCAAACGTCTCGACGAGACTACCAAGAAGGCAGCGCCAGTTTCAGCTACCGTGCCACTCCCCTCCATCGACAAGCTGAATGTGCTGACCACGCTGGATCTAACACAGAAACTCGACAAGAAAACCTATGTGGCCGAGCTGGAAAAATATCAGGGCAAGCTGGCGATCCTCTCGCGCAATCCAAAATTCAGAAATATTACGGTAGTTGCGCTGTTCGAAGGCAACGATGCTGCCGGTAAAGGTGGCGCAGTTCGTCGTATAACGAGTGCTTTGGATGCACGCCAATACAACATCGTGCCGATTGCCGCCCCGACCGAAGAAGAACGCGCTCAGCCCTATTTGTGGCGTTTCTGGCGCCACATTCCACGCAAAGGCCGCGTCACCATCTTCGACCGCTCATGGTATGGACGGGTGCTGGTTGAACGTGTCGAAAACTTCTGCTCGGAAGCCGACTGGATGCGCGCCTATAGCGAAATCAATGACTTCGAGGCACAGTTGGTACGCCACAAGATCGTCGTGATTAAATTCTGGCTGTCCATCAGTAATGAAGAACAACTCCGTCGTTTCAAGGAGCGCGAGAAAATTGGTTTCAAACGCTTCAAAATTACCGAAGAAGATTGGCGCAATCGCAAGAAATGGGATGAATATGAACATGCGGTATGCGACATGGTTGATCGTACCAGCACCGAAATTTCACCTTGGACGCTGGTTGAAGCTAACGACAAATATTTCGCGCGGATAAAAATACTCAAGACTCTGTGTCAGCAGATAGAAGCAGCAATTAAAAACAAATAGCTGCTGAACTTTATTAAAATTTCACCGCCTTATAAGCTTGTCATTATTGATTTGGCTTTTCCCGCTCTCCTGATGGGCGGGAATGTTTAATATTTTGAATAGTTATCCATGAAAGGTAGTCGTATGTTTAAACAGCGCTTGCTCCCGTTTTCCATTTGTCTTGGAACCCTACTAATCGGAATTGGTTCGGCACAGGCATCCTCCTACGAGGAACCGATACAGCCCATCATAGCGGCCAAACCTAAAAATATGGCCCTAGTTGAACTTGGCAAAAAGCTTTATTTTGACCCACGCCTGTCAAAATCCGGTTTCATTTCCTGCAATTCATGCCACAACCTTTCCATGGGCGGCACCGATAACATCAAGACTTCTATCGGCCACAAATGGAATCAGGGCCCAATCAACTCACCTACTGTACTGAACTCCAGCATGAACATCGCCCAGTTCTGGGATGGTCGCGCTGCTGATCTCAAGGCACAGGCCGGAGGCCCTATCGCCAATCCTGGCGAAATGGCGTTTACCCACGAGCTTGCGGTCGACGTACTCCAGTCCATTCCCGGCTATGTAACCGAATTTAAGCATGCGTTCGGCTCCGATACGATCAATATCGACAAGGTTACTACTGCAATTGCCGCATTTGAGGAAACTCTCGTAACCCCCAATTCCCGCTTCGATCAGTGGCTGAAAGGCAACAAAAAGTCCCTGACCAAACAGGAAGTCGCCGGTTATCAACTGTTCAAGGACAGTGGCTGTACCGCCTGCCACAACGGCCCGGCGGTGGGCGGCAACTCCTTCCAGAAGCTGGGCGTAGTCGAACCCTACAAGACCACCAACAAGGCGGAAGGTCGCATCGCTGTGACTGGCAATGCCGATGATCGCAACGTGTTCAAGGTGCCCACCCTGCGCAACATTGAAATGACCTACCCCTACTTCCACGACGGAGAAGTAGCCACGCTGACGGATGCAGTCGACACCATGGGCCGCGTGCAATTGGGCAAGCAGTTCACCGCTGACGAGAACAGCAAGATCGTTGCTTTCCTGAAAACCCTGACCGGCAAACAGCCTTCATTCATGATGCCGATCTTGCCGCCATCAACCGATCAGACACCTCAGCCGCATCCGTTTACTAACTAAACAGATCTTTGATCCGTTACCACAGGGGCCGCAAGGCCCCTGTTTCATTTACGCCGTACATTCTGGCACTTCAAATCCACTTACTCACCGACATAACCATTCTTGTAGTGGGCTTGAATATTTATGCATATTGCATAAAAGTGCACAATCCTTTCATTAAATTCAATAATTTTTAGTAGGAAAAACTATGCCTAACACAGGCAACTCCAGTGTCGTAAGCCAACTATTTCTGGCTATCGAAAATGGCCAAATGTTGCTACCCACACTCCCAGATGTCGCCATCAAAATCCAGCAAATGTTGGACGATATGGACATACCGGTCACCGACATCGTTTCTGCGATATCGAGAGATCCCGTGATCGTGGCGCAACTAATCAGGGCCGCCAACAGCGCTCTCTATGCCGACAAACCCAGGGTAGACAACGCGCGCGATGCCATCTCTAGACTGGGCTTTAGGGCCTTGCGCAATCAGGTGATGACCATCACCATGGCGCGCCTGTCCAAGGCCGAACTGCCTGCCGTAAAAGCACTGTTAAACAATTTATGGGAACACAGTCGTGAAGTGGCGACCCTCAGTTATTTTATCGCCGATAGCCAGAAGCACCTGAATGCGGATCAGGCCATGCTGGCGGGACTGATTCACGATATCGGCACCCTGCCACTATGCATCTACGTGGATAAAATGAACTCCGATCTTGGCGGCGATATTCTGGATGAATTGATTCTAAGATACCGCAGCACGATAGGCGAAAAGTTGCTGCAAACTTGGGGATTTCCCGAAGAATTAGTCGAAGTAATTCCCGAGCATGAAAATCTGCAGCGTATCACGAACAGCCATTTGGCAAGCTATGCCGATGTGGTCACCGTTGCCAACCTACTCAACCGAGTTACGGCCAAGAGCGTCCCATGGGAAAACATCACCGCACGGCAAAGACTACACCTCAGCCCGGAAATCTGCTTGAATTTTCATGACCGCTTCGGCAATGAAATTCTGACGGTACACGAAAAGCTGTTCCCCAATTAAGGCTGGCTCCCCGCATGGACCTCTATTTCAGCTGCTCTGCCGTTTGCACCAACACGAAGGGGCTGACGACCACCGCCCACACATCCGCATCCGCCTCATACCAAGCCTGCGCCTGTTCATCCTTTACTGGCGCGACCTGCCCGGCAGCCAGCCATTGCTCAACTTGGGTCTTGTTATCTTTGGATATCTGAAGCGCCACCTCGACCAGATCCAACTCCGTACTTACGGCTACCGCCGCGCCGCCGGCGAAGAATCGTTGCAACTCCTTCCACGCGATGCGCGAGGTTTCAAGATTGATACTGGTGCGATTGATGTCCTGCAACTTTGCTTCTGTCATGCTTTATTTCCTTGTACCGTTGCATTCAAATAATTGTCTTTTATCCGCATGTAATGCTCGGCTGAATACTTCAGATAGGCCAGTTCCTCATTCGTGAGTGCCCGCACCGCCTTGGCCGGACGCCCCAGGTACAGCATCCCGCTCTTCAGCACCTTACCCGGCGACACCAGACTTCCCGCCCCTACCATCACCCGGCCGGGGATAACCACATCGTCCATGATGATGGAGCCCATACCGATCAGACACTCGTCGCCTATCGTGCAGCCATGCAAGATGACCGAATGTCCTATGGTGACGTAATCTCCCACGATTAACGGCGATCCCTCCGGATTGACCGGAGTCCTGTGCGACACATGACCCATGGTTAAATCCTGCACATTCGTTCCCCGCCCGATAACGATGCGATTCACGTCACCGCGCAACACCGTGTTGCACCACACGGAACTATCGTCGCCCAGTATCACCTCTCCTATGAGCTGACAGGAAGGGTGCAGATAAACGCGCTCGCCCATGACGGGGGAGGTATTAAGATAAGTAGAAACAGGCATTAGCCCACCAACTTCCACTTCAATGTCTCCCCTGCCCGCAGCGGTACAAGCTTATGTTCGCCGAAACCTATGGTCTCGGGTAGCTGCCATTCCTCTTTACGCAGGGTAATCTGGCTGGTATTGCGCGGCAAGCCGTAGAAGTCTGCGCCATGGAAGCTGGCAAAGGCTTCAAGTTTATCCAGCGCGCCCGCCGCTTCAAAGGCTTCGGCATACAGCTCAAGCGCACTATGGGCCGAGTAGCATCCGGCACATCCGCAGGCATTTTCCTTGGTGTGCTGGGCGTGGGGGGCACTATCTGTTCCCAGGAAGAATTTCTTACTGCCGCTGGTTGCGGCCTTCACCAGCGCCTCGCGGTGCGTTTCGCGCTTGAGCACCGGCAGGCAGTAGAAATGCGAGCGTATGCCGCCCACCAGCATCGCGTTGCGGTTGTACAGCAAGTGTTGCGGTGTGAGGGTTGCGCCTATGTTGTCGGGTGCAGCTGCGACAAATTCAGCGGCCTCCTTGGTGGTGATATGCTCGAATACCAAACGCAGCGCTGGCATGTCCTTGACCAGCGATAGCAGCACACGGTCTATGAAGTAGGCTTCGCGGTCGAACACATCGATGTCGTTGCTGGTCACCTCACCGTGCACTAGCAGCGGCATACCACAACGCTGCATCTCTTCCAGCGCGGCATAGGTGTTGCGAATGTCCGTCACCCCCGCGTCGGAGTTAGTAGTCGCCCCCGCCGGATACAGCTTCACCGCATGGATCGCGCCGCTGGCCTTGGCCTTTTTGATCTCATCGGGCGTAGTCTTGTCAGTCAGATACAGCGTCATCAGCGGCACGAACTTCATGTTCACAGGCAGTGCAGCCATGATGCGCGCACGGTAAGCGAGCGCCTGCTCGGTGGAGGTTACCGGCGGACGCAAATTGGGCATGATGATCGCGCGGGCAAATTGCCGGGCAGTATCGGGCAACACCGATGCCATCAACGCGCCGTCGCGCAGATGCAGGTGCCAGTCGTCGGGGCGGGTCAGGATGAGCTCTTGCATGATGGTTTCCGGCTGGATGTATGGTGGGATTGTACCAAAGCTGGGGCTTTTCCCCTGTCCATGGACGTTGTTCCATGGATGATACAATTTACTGTTTAGCTCATGACGTGTAAATTGACGAACGATTGCTCCTTACCCCTTTTCCCGTGCGCCTTTTTTCTCCAGACAGCTCATCCAAATACAGGCGCTTGCTTTTCGCCCTGCTGTTTTCGCTGATCTTGCACCTGTTGCTGCTTTTTTTCGTCCGCTTCGCCCAGCCCGGCTCGAGCAGCTCTGCCAACAACATTTCCACACTGCATGTCAGGTTGAATACCTCCCCTGCCGAAGCCGTAAAGCTACCCGTCATTTCCGAAGCCAACCAAAATGATACGGGCCTCGCCGCCATCGGCATGCAGAACGATAGCAGCGAACCGCAGCAAGCACTGACTTCGACTCAAGGCACACCGGCCGAGAAACCTGCAACAACGATCCCAAAAACCTCAGGCATAAAGCACGTCACCACTCCCGGCACCGACATGCCTGAACCAGCCCAGCAAGTTGAAGCGACCCAGTCAAAATCCATTGCGCAATTCAGCGAGCGTACACCCGACGAACATCCTCCGACTGCGATTCCTGATACTTTAGTCGCTCAGGACATCATCACCATCAACAAACCGGCACCATTCCAAGTCGCTAAAAGCACACCCGCTCTGCTGGCGCCCCCTCCAGTCAAACCGCCTCCTGCTGAAAAGTCGGTTGCCCCCGGTGTTGCGAAGATCAAACCGGCCGCACCTGCAGATAAACTGATCAGCGCACCACCCATCTCCGGTGAAAAGCAGGAGAAAATCGTCATCGCCACCAGTGCCAACGCACCTGACCCAGCCCAAGATACCAAAGCAGCCAAACCACCAGTCATCGCCGAACCCAACCACATTAATGCGGGCGACCCTACGGAGGGCGTTCCGGACGACAGCACCAAACCCGTTGTCGCGCAAACCACCTCCGCTACCGCGAATCAGGTGTCATCCCCGCTCGCGAAAAACAGCCCTAAACTGTTAGTAACTCAGACGCCGCCTGGTGTTGAATCGGCTGCGAAAGCACCATCTTTTGCCCCGATGCCATCTGTGGACAAACTGGTCAGCGCAACACCCATACCCACAAAAAATCAAAATGAGATGGTCATCGCCGCAAATACCGATGTACATGAACCATCCAAAAAAGCGGAGCCCGCCGCACCCGCATTGCTGCCGAAACAACTCACGGATAAGCTTGCAAAGCCCTTGCCAATCGTTCCGGTCGAGCCACCCAAACTAGTCGCGATCGAGCAGATCAAGCCCGCCGTCCCCGAGCCTAAGCTAGTAATACTTACGCCTGCGATCCAGAAACTGGAACCGATCATTGAGCCGGAACCTGTCAAAATGCCCGAATCTGCCAAAAAACCCGAGCCCGCCCAAGTCGCCGAACTTCCGCCCACGACTAAAGTGCTCAAGTCCCCTCAAAAGGAGTCCAGCACAGAGGCGCCCATGCCCGCACCGCAAGCCCGCTCTGCCAAGCCCAAAATCGGCGCTTCTCCACTCGACAACTGGGGCGATTCGGACTTATTTAAACCCGCGACCAAAGCTACCGTTCCGGGTCCAAAAACACTCGGTCTGGTCGATCTGAGCATCGCCGCGGTGCGAAATTTGGCTGTCAATGATCGTAAGATTCGTTTCGGCGAGCGCCGGAAAACCGTGAGCCTGAAGGAGCAGGACTTACGCTACGCGATGTACGTCGAAAGCGTGCGCATGAAATTGCAGCGCATCGGCCAGTTCAACTATCCCGCCGCTGCTACCCGGCAGAATCTCAGCGGCTCGCTAGGTTTGATTCTCACCATACGCGCCGACGGCAGCCTTGCAGACATCAATATTGTCCGCCCCTCGGCTTACAATGCACTGAACGATGGCACCAAGCACATCGTCACAATGTGCGCCCCGTTCTCGCCACTACCGGACAGCATACGCACCGAAACCGACATGCTCAGCATCAAGATCAACTGGACCTTTGACAGCGAACATCAATCGCTGGAATAGGATGGCACCAAAAAACCAGCGCTAGAATTCGAGGAAGGCGGGTTAGAAGGCCTTCGCAATGACAAAGGTTGCCATCCGTAATTTTTGTAGGGGGGGAGAGTCCCCCGCGGGGAAGCCCTCAGCGGGTTAGTCGGGCCCGATCCGACTACTTCGTTCCCAGTGCCTTATACAGCTGCGTCATCGTCGCCAGCCTGCTGCGGCGAACTTGCAGGGCGGCTTGTTGGGCGGAGTAGAGTTGGGTTTGTGCGTCCAATAACTCTATGCGGTTAGCTACGCCCTCGCGATAGCGCGCCGAGACCAGTTTCAGACGCTTTTCCAGCGCATTGGCATTGGCCTGCTGGGCGGTTAGTTGTTCGCCCTGTCGTGCACTGGCGTTGAGCAGATCGGACACCTCGCGGAAGGCCATCTGTATGGTCTTTTCGTAGTCCGCAACAGCGATCACCTTGCGCGCCTCGGCCAGCTCCAGATTGGCCGTGCCGCTGCCGTTCGTAAACAGCGGTAGCGTGATGCCGGGTTGGAAGCTCCACGCACCGCTGCCTGCCGTAAACAGACCATTCAGGTTGCGGCTGGCCGTTCCGGCACTGCCGGTTAGTGCGATACGCGGGAAAAATGCGGCTCTTGCCGCACCTATATTGGCATTTGCGGCTATCAGGCGTTGCTCTGCGGCCATGACGTCAGGTCTTTGCAACAACACGTCTGCGGGCAGGTTAGCTATCTGGGCGACACCTATGTCCTGCGCATCCAGTGCCCGTCCGACAGGCAGATCATCCATGCCGATAGTTCCTCGTCCAACCAGTTGGTCGAGCAGATTTTCCGCAGCAGAACGCAAGCGCGACAGATTAGCCTGATCGGCCAGCGCGGCCTGATAAGCGCTCTCTGCCTGCAAATAATCCATGTCGCCGGACACTCCCAGCTCGCGACGACGCGCCTCCAAGGTTCGGTTCTCGGCGCGCGCTTGGGCAGTGGTGGCAGCCAACTCATCGCGTTCGCGCAACTCCAGCACCGCGAAGTAAGCACCCGCCACCTCCGCAACCAGCGACAAACGGAATGCGCGTTTCGCTTCATCGGTCGCCAGATAGCTAGCCTTAGCCGCCGCACTCAGACTGGCCACCCTGCCCCAGAAGTCCAGTTCAAACGAGACCAAACCAACGCTAACGTCATACCGCTGGCTGCGGATGGCGTTGGCACTGAAGGCCGATACACCCGCCGGCGTGAGCGAGGCGTTGCGTGAGGCATTAAGATTTAAATTGGGCAGCCGCTCTGACTGCTGGATGCCGTACTGCGCGCGCGCCTCGGCAATGCGTGCGGTCGCCATGCGCAGGTCTCGATTATGTTCCAGTGCGGCGGCAATCAGCGCCTGCAAGCGCGGATCGGTAAAGTAGCTCTGCCAGTCCTCGTTCTGAACCAATCGGCCCTGCAAATTTGACTGATCCGACCATGACGATGGAATAGGTGCGGCAGGCCGCTGATAGGTCGGCGCCAGCGAACAACCTGTCAGCGCTGACATCAACAATATTCCACCCGCAGCAAGACGTACGGTCATCCTGTCTGTACCCACCTTGTTCTCAGGCATTTTATTCATGACCGCTCTCCTCCGGCTCAACGTGTTTGCGCGCATGCCCGGGGAAGAAGCGGCGCATCACCACGAAGAATACCGGCACGAAAAATACCGCCAGCACCGTGGCCGCGATCATTCCGCCCATGACGCCCGTTCCTATCGCGTGGCGGCTCTGCGCACCCGCGCCGGTAGAAAGTGCCAGCGGTAGCACACCCGCAATGAACGCGATGGAGGTCATCAGTATCGGACGGAAACGCAAACGGCAAGCTTCCAGCGTGGCTTCCATCAACTCCATACCGTCATCCTGCAACTTGCGTGCGAACTCGATAATCAGAATCGCATTCTTGGCCGACAGCCCGATGATGGCGATCAGGCCCACCTTGAAATACACGTCGTTGGGCAGCTCGCGCAGCATGACCGCCAGCACCGCGCCGAAGATCCCCAGCGGCACCGCCAGCAATACCGCGAACGGTATCGACCAGCTCTCATATAACGCGGCCAGACACAGCAACACCACGATCATGGATACACCAAAAAGCAGCGGTGCCTGTGAGCCTGACAGCATTTCCTCGCGTGATGCTCCCGACCATTCGAAACCGAACCCCGCTGGTAGCTTAGTTGCCATCTCTTCCATTGCCGCCATTGACTCTCCCGTACTGTGACCGGGAGCAGCCGCACCGGAAATTTTCATTGCGGGCAGGCCGTTGTAGCGATCCAGTTTGGGAGAACCCACCACCCAACTCGCGGTCGCCAGTTCGCCCAGCGGAACCATACCGCCGTTCTTGTTGCGTACCGTGACCTTGAGGATGTCGTCCGGGGTACGGCGGGTATCGGCCTCTGCCTGCATCTGCACGCGCAGCACCCGTCCATTACGTACGAAGTCATTGATATACGCCGTGCCCAGGGTGGATTGCAGGGTCTCATTCAGATCGGCGATGGACACGCCCAGCACCTCGGCTTTGGTACGGTCAATATCGAGGAATAGTTGCGGCCCGGCGGGCTGCCCTTCCGGACGTACACCTGTGATCGCCGGGCTCTGCATCGCCATGCCCAGCATCATGTCGCGAGCCTGCTCCAGCTTCTCGTGCCCCAGTCCGCCCCTGTCCTGTAAACGGAAATCGAATCCGCCCGTCGCCGACAGTTCGGGTATCGGCGGCGGATTGATCGCAAAGATCATTGCCTGCTTCATGCGGAAGAATGCCATGTTCATCTTGCGCACTAGCGCGGGTGCGCTACTGTCCGGATCGGGACGCTGATCCCAACTCTTGAGCCGCACGAAGGCTATCGCCGCATTCTGGCCGCGGCCAAAAAACGAAAACCCAGCCACGCCGACTACATGCTCAACCTCGGGCAATGCAAGGAAGTGCTGCTCAACCTGCGACAATACCTCCAGCGTCCGCTCCTGCGTCGCACCCGCCGGTAGCTGAATCACATTAATAAAGTAGCCCTGATCCTCTTCCGGCAGAAAGCTGCCCGGCAATTTTGCGAATAAACCGCCCATCGCCAGCAGCACAACGGCATACACCAGCAGATAACGCCCGGTCTTGGCGATGATCTTGGCCACTACCGCGGTGTAGCCCAAGGTAGTGCGCGCAAAGAAGCGGTTAAACCAGCCCTCGCGTTGCTCCGCCCTGTGCTTCAACACGGACGCACATAACGCAGGAGTCAGGGTCAACGCCATCAGTGCCGAAAATGCCATGGTTAGCACCAGCGTGACGGCGAACTGACGATAGATGACACCGGTCGAACCGGCAAAAAATGCCATGGGAATGAATACCGCCGACAACACCAAAGTAATCGCGATGATCGCACCAGTGATCTGATCCATCGCCTTGCGCGTTGCCTCCCGCGGGGAGAGGCCTTCAGTCGACATGATGCGCTCGACGTTCTCCACCACCACGATGGCATCGTCCACCACTAACCCGATCGCCAGCACCATTGCAAACAGGGTCAGCACGTTGATCGAATAGTCCAGCAGATACAGCCCGACCAGCGCACCGACCAGCGCAACCGGGATCACCACAGCGGGTATCAGCGTCGCGCGCAGGTTGCCGAGGAATAGATACATCACCAACACCACTAGCAACAAGGCTTCCGCCAGACTCTTGAGCACTTCCTTGATGGAGATGTCGATGAACTGGGAGGTATCGTAAGGCACGGCCCAGTCCACCCCTTGCGGGAAAAATCCTGCCAGTTCAGTCATGCGCGACTTGATCGCCCCTACCGTTTCCAGCGCATTTGCGCCCGGAGTCAGACGGATCGCGATGGCTGCCGTAGGCTGACCGTCCAGACGCGCATTGCGGCTATAGTCCTGCGCACCCAACTCAACTCGCGCCACGTCTTTCACGCGTAGCACCGACCCGTCCGGACTGGCGCGCACGATGATGTCGCCGAATTCTTCCGGCGTACTCAAGCGACTGCGGGTAACGATCACGGCATTGGTTTGCTGGCCTGCTGCGGCTGGCAGCTGACCCAGTTCGCCGGTTGCGAGTTCCGAGTTCTGTGCACGCACTGCGCGCGATACGTCCGCCGGGGTCAACCCATAGGCCTGCAACTTCTCGGGTTGCAGCCACAGCCGCATCGAATATTCGGTGCCGAACAGCATGGCCTCGCCCACGCCGGGCACCCGCCGAATACTGTCCAGCACGTTGGCAGCGGCATAGCTGCCCAGTGCCACGTCGCCAAGACTTTTGTCGGGCGAGAACAGGGCAATGAACATCACGTAATTACGTGCCGACTTGGCTACCGTAACACCCATCCTCCGCACTTCTTCCGGCAGACGCGCTTCCGCCCGCTTGATACGGTTCTGCGTTTCAACTGCAGCGAGATCCAAATTGGTGCCCGCCTCGAAGGTTAGCGTGATGCTACCGCTCCCCAGATTCGACGACGACTCCATGTACAACAGGTTCTCGACGCCGTTCATTTCCTGCTCAAGCAAGGCGGTTGCGGTTTCCTCCACGACCTGCGCCGATGCGCCAGGATAGGTAATTGAAACCGACAAGGCAGGTGGTGCGACCGCAGGATATTGCGTGACCGGCAGGCTGCGCAGTGCCAGCGCGCCGGCAAGCAGAATAACCAGAGCAATAACCCAGGCAAAGATAGGACGGTCAATAAAGAATCTGGCGATCATGGTATGGCCTTATTGCTTGCTGGCAACAGCAGATGCTGCCACGGGAGCCGAGACCGACATGACGAGTGAAGGGGCTAATTTTGTAGGTGCGGGCAATACCTCAGCGGCTACGATTTCTTTGGATGCTGCCGCTGCTTTCGGCTGATCAGAGCCGCCCGCCATGACTGGACTCACCACTGTGCCCGGCCGCGCTTTCTGCAAACCATTCACGATGACCCGCTCGCCACCCTTCAGCCCGCTGCCAATAATATAGTCCTCTCCAAGCATCCCCTCGGTCTTCACCGGCTGCGGCATCACCTTGTCTTCCAATCCCACCAGCATCACGAACTGACCCTGCGGTCCGGAAAGTACCGCACGCTGCGGAACCCGAATTACATTATTCGCAATTGCCTCTGGAAAACGGACGCGTACGAACATGCCCGGCAGCAGCTCACGCTCCGGGTTGGGGAACTCGGCTCGCAATGCCACCGAACCCGTATTCGGGTCGACGGCCATATCGGTAAATAAGGTTCTGCCTTTGTTTTTGTAAACACTACCGTCTTCAAGTAGCAATTCCACCTCGGCAGAGTCGGGGCGCTTGAGGTGTCCCGCAGCGATGGCCTGCTTCAGGCGCAGCAACTCGCTACTCGACTGGGTGAAATTGGCATAGATCGGATCAAGCTGTTCGATGGTCGCCAGCAGCGTGGCCTCCCCCTTGCCTACCAGCGCACCCTCCGTCACGGCTGCACGTCCGATATAGCCGGAGATTGGGGCTGGCACTGCGGCATTTTCCAGATCTTCCTGGGCACGGGCCAATACGGCCTCGGCCTGTTTGAGCTTCCCAGCCGCCAATTCATATTCCTGCTGACTGACCGCCTTGACGTCCAACAGTGAACGGTACCGTTTGACGGTCAGCCGCGCAATCGCCGCGTCGGCCCGCGCAGCCTCTGCGGTTGCACGATAAGTGTGCGCATCAATACGATACAGCGATGCCCCCGTCTTGACCTCGCTACCCTCACGGAACAAACGTTTCTCGACCACACCCTCGACCCGGGCCCTGACCTGCGCCGTACGGAAAGCCTGCAGACGCCCAGTCAGATCACGTGTCAGCGTTGCATCTCCCGCATCGACAGTAATCACTTCAACTTCGGGGGGAGGCATACTCGGCTTGGCTGATGCGGATTGGTCTTTAGCATCGCAACCTCCCAGCAGGACAAGCAGGACGAACGACAAAATAAGCGGCTGGGCAAAAGTACTCATATAAATTCCCGAAATTTGTGGGGCAGGTTGATTCAACCTTATGAACAAGCTCAACTGGGCATAAGGGGCGCAAGTTTCCCGCGCAATGCAGTCGATTGTAAAGCAATTACTTGCTCAAAAACACCGTCAAGGTTGATGCAAATTAGCTCTTGGGGCAAGATGCGCGGCAAAGGGGCTGAAACTATCTGTCCTTTATCCGAATTTCAGTTCTCACGAAAAGAGCGCACATGTTGACCAAATGTCCCAGCTGCGGCAATAAAATCAGTGCGAATGCAACGAGTTGCCCGCACTGCAAATGCATCATAGAAAATTTCCGCAAACCGGAGATGCGGCCTTGCCGTTCCTGCGGCTCGTCACTGGCGGTCAAGGAACATTACGTGACGATTTACAAATCCGATCCCACAATACTCGACCGCAGTCCGGTTTCGGAACACACTAAACACACTCCCTGCCCCAAGTGCGGCGACCCAAGACCACTTGAAGGCTCAACGGCCAAGTCCTCTTCACCCATGAAAATGATCGCCGCAGCCATCTTGCTGCTCGCTATCGCAGGTGCGACCTATTTTGCTTGGTTGAAATACGGCGGCCATTAAGCTCAAAGGCCGCCACAGTGGCTATTTGATGCGCATCCCGGGCTGAGCGCCCTCGTCCGGGCCGAGGATGAACAAGCCCGGCTCACTGCCCGAGGCTGCCAGCACCATACCTTCGGACATGCCAAACTTCATCTTGCGCGGTGCCAGATTGGCAACCATCACTGTCATCCGCCCCTTCAGCTTCTCGGGATCATAGGCCGACTTAATACCTGCGAACACCGTACGCGGCTGATCTTCGCCGATATCCAGCGTCAATTTGAGTAGCTTGTCCGCCCCCTCGACATGTTCGGCATTGGCTATCCGCGCCACTCTCAGGTCTATCTTGCTGAATTCGTCTATTCCTATAGTCTCGGCGATAGGTGCGATAGCGTGCTGCTGAGCCTCGGCATGGCGCGCGGGCGAATGGGACTCGGTCATGGGTTTCAAACTTTCCTGATTGGCGGCAACCATGGCTTCGATCAGCTTGGCATCGAGACGGGTTGCCAGATGTTGGTAGGCATTAATATGAGTCGGCAACACCGCAAGATCTGCCCACTTGAAATCTCTGTCCATGCCGAACAATTCCCGAGCAACGCGGGAAGTCAGCGCCGGGAGAACCGGACTTAGCAGGGTCGATAGCACGTAAAAGCCGTGTAATGCGCGCGAGCAGATGTCATGCAGGGCCGGGCGCTGGGTCTCATCCTTGGCTACCGTCCAGGGTGCAGCGGCGGCGATTTCGCCGTTAATGCGATCTGCCAGCGCCATGATCTCCCGCAGTGCGCGCGCATAATCACGACTCTCGAATAATTCGGATATTGTTTGGCCACTTCCAATCGCCCCCTCCGTCATGGATGCGGCATCGGCATAAACAAGATTGCCATCAAAATACTTGGTCAGGAAGCCCGCGCAGCGGCTGGCGATGTTGATGTATTTGCCTATCAGGTCTGAATTCACCTTGGACACCAGGTCTTCGAGATTCAAATCCAGATCTTCCATCGTGCCGTTCAGCTTGGCCGCGTAGTAATAACGCAGGTACTCGGTGTTCTTGACGTGATCGACGTAGCTCTTAGCGGTGATGAAGGTACCGCGCGATTTGGACATCTTTTCGCCGTTGACGGTCAGAAAGCCATGTGCGAACAACTTGGTCGGAGTGCGGAAACCGGCATGCTCCAGCATTGCCGGCCAGAATAACGCGTGGAAGTACAAAATGTCCTTGCCGATGAAGTGGTACAGCTCGGCGTCCGAACCTGGCTTCCAGTAGGCATCAAAATCCATGCCCTTGGCCTTGCATAGTTGTGCGAAGCTGCCCATATACCCAACTGGTGCGTCCAGCCAGACGTAAAAGTATTTGTCGGGCGCATCCGGTATTTCGAAGCCGAAATAAGGTGCGTCGCGCGAGATATCCCAATCGCTCAGTTTGTTTTCGCCCTCGGCACCCAGCCATTCCTGCATCTTGTTCGCCGCCTCGGCTTGCAGCGTCCCGCTACGTGTCCAGCTGCGCAGGAATTCCTGACAGCGCGGATCGGATAGCTTAAAGAAATAGTGATCGGAATTGCGCAACTCCGGCTTGGCACCGGATACAGCCGAGAACGGATTGATAAGTTCGGTG
>JBBQXA010000009.1:0-30881 GCA_038210095.1 Burkholderiales bacterium | reverse complement strand
CCGACCCGCAAATGACCGAGGAACGCCGCAGTCGCGCACTGGCTCTGCTGGAAAAAACCCGTTTGCGCTGGCGCTGGTTGCTGGACAACCTGGATGCGCCACCGGCCAGCGCGGATCTCGCTATCGCCAATACCGACCTGGTCGCATCCAATGGTCATACCTCTGTGTTCCAGGCTTTGCAGGACCACACCCTGCGCGTGTCGTGGAAACGCGAAGTACGCAAGGAATTGCAACGCATTTTTGTCGGCCGGGAATACCTGCCGATACTGGATGCCAGCGACCGTCTGCACAAACAAATCCTGAAAAGCCGCGTGTTCGTGGCACTGCACATGCACGCCGGCGACGGCAACGTGCACACCAACCTGCCGGTCAATTCCGACGACTACACCATGCTGCAGGAAGCCAATGCCGCGGTAGCGCGCATCATGCACCTGGCACGGGATCTGGGCGGCGTGATCTCGGGCGAGCATGGCATCGGTCTTACCAAGCTGGAATATCTGGAGGACGAAGCGATCCAGAGTTTCGTTCGTTACAAAAACAAGGTTGACCCGGAAGGCCGCTTCAACAAAGGCAAGCTGATGCCGGGCGCCGATCTGCGCAATGCCTACACGCCTTCGTTCTCGTTGCTGGAAGCTGAATCGCTGATCATGGAACAGTCCGAGATTGGCCAGATCGCTGATTCAATCAAGGACTGTCTACGCTGCGGCAAATGCAAGCCTGTGTGCAACACGCATATTCCGCGTGCCAATCTGCTGTATTCACCGCGCAATAAAATCCTCGCCACCTCGCTGCTGATAGAAGCCTTTTTGTACGAAGAGCAGACCCGGCGCGGTGTCTCCATTCAGCACTTCGACGAATTTGGCGATGTTGCCGACCACTGTACCGTGTGCCACAAGTGCCTCAACCCCTGCCCTGTCGACATTGATTTTGGCGACGTTTCCATCGCCATGCGCAACTTCCTGCGCAAACAGGGCAAGAAAAAATTCAATCCGGGCACGGCCGCGGCAATGACCTTCCTCAACGCCACCGACCCGGCCACCATCAAGCTGATACGCAAATTTCTGATCGAGTGGAGCTACAAAGGCCAGCGTTTGGGACACAAACTTGCCAAGCGCTTCGGCCTGCTGGGCGGGCAGACCAAACGTCCGCCGCTTACGCTGGGTCGTGCGCCGATCAAGGCTCAAATAATCCACATCCTTAACAAGCCACTGCCCGCTAATGTGCCGAGCAAGACGTCGCGTGCGATGCTGGATATTGAGGATAGCAGCGTAGTGCCCATCATCCGCGACCCGCGCAAAGCAGGCGAAGATGCCGAAGCCGTGTTCTATTTCCCCGGCTGCGGCTCGGAGCGCTTGTTCGGACAGGTTGGCCTCGCAACCCAGGCCATGTTGTACGACCTCGGCGCGATTACCGTGCTGCCACCCGGCTATCTGTGCTGCGGCTATCCGCAGAATGCCACCGGACAGGGTGACAAGGCCACGAAGATCACCACCGACAATCGCGTGCTGTTCCATCGCGTCGCCAACACGCTGAACTATCTGGACATCAAGACCGTGATCGTTTCCTGCGGCACGTGCATGGACCAGTTGCTGCAATACCAATTCGACAAGATATTCCCCGGCTGCCGGCTACTCGACATCCACGAATACCTGCTTGAGAAAGGGGTAAAGCTGGAGACGCCGACTGGGCTGCGCTATATGTATCACGATCCCTGTCACTCGCCGATGAAGACCCATCAGCCGCTGAAAGTGGTGAACGAATTGATGGCGACCAACGTGCCGCTGACCGATCGTTGCTGCGGCGAATCCGGCACCTTCGCGGTATCGCGCCCGGATATATCCACCCAGGTACGCTTCCGCAAGGAAGAGGAATTGCGCAAAGGCGCCGAGGCATTGCGCGCTGACGGTTATACCGGCGAAGTAAAAGTGCTCACCTCCTGCCCGTCTTGCCAGCAGGGTCTGTCGCGTTATGACGACGATATTGACAGCTCGCCGGAATATGTCGTCGTGGAAATGGCGCAACACCTGCTCGGTCCGAACTGGCTGGTTGACTACGTGAAAAAGGCCAACAACGGCGGCATCGAAAGAGTATTGCTGTGATAGTCTTGGCGACTAGCTTGCGCTTGATGGATAATCGCCCCACATGAAAAGTGGCGACCTAAAATCTAACTAACCAACCATGCTGACTCTGCCTCTTGACCCAACCGATGATCGCGCTGATCCCATCTTCAAAGATGCGTCGGAATGCGCCAAGTGGCTGGGTCAGTTGCAACTAACTAATCTGCAACTGGCCCACAGCCTGCTATACACCCAGATCAGCGAACTAAACCGTTATCCCATGCGGGGGCTGGAGCGTTTCAATACGCTGGAGCTGCTGCGCGAGACCGTCGGCTACGTGCAGGACGACTACGCCAAAAAGCTTATCTCCAAACCTCTGCCGTTGAACGAAAGCGAGCTGATGGTATTCGTCGCTATGGTGCAGTTGTGGCAGGCCATGGTGTTGGGCTATCAACGCTGCCTGCAAGCCTACATGGCAGGCGACAAGCAACTCGCCGCACAGGTGGCAACCCTGTGTCAGCGCTGCCTGCTGTATAGCGGCCTGGAGATACTCGAACACCTGCGCACCGGCTACGAATTCGAGCCCAAGCTATGGCATCAATTGCACTCTCTGTACGCCTTCGCCGAGGAGGAAAATTTTCAGACCACCGAGGTTCTTGATCCCCTGAACCAGAAATATCCGCGCAGCAGTTGCCGCAACATTTACGTCAAAACGCTGCTTTCCTGCTATGCCCGCCCTGCCGAGCTTAACCGCACCCAGCTGCAGCTGCTGGACAGCTGGCTAACCCAATGGAGCGGCATGGTAACGGTGGAGCTAAGCTACGCCATCAGCAAGGGCGATGCCCAGCCCCTTGCCGCAGACCTGGCCAGCAAGCGCGGGCTTGCCCCTGTCGCGCAGAGCACGCACAGTGAAAGCATGCGCTATTTGGCCATGGTGCCACTGTCCAAGCTGTTGCGCGTCAAGACCATTTTGCTTCAACAGGGGCAAACTCCGCGCCAGGTAAATCTGTGCGAGCACTGCAGCAGCAACGACTGCATCGAGTTCCTCTCCTTTCTGCATGGTTGCTGGTGCGAAGACCACAATACGCGTTTCGGCGAACGTCGCCCGATAGCGCAACACGCCCAGATTTGCTACAAGATGGACGGCATCTACGCCCACCTGTCCGGCCAGGCATTCAAGCAACCGGGACGAGGCGGACCGACCCGTGGCGCGCTGCATCGCCCCACGGACTCGCTGGGCCGAAATCTGCACGATGCTCACAACAAGGAACTGCTGGAAATGGGTTTCCCGCTGGAAACCTGGAAGTTCGAGAATGAGAGTATCTCCGGCGCCAGACTAACGCGCGAGGACATCTTCGGCGGTCGCCTAAGCTACAACCAGTTGCTGGGCCTGCAGCCCAGCGATGCGGAAATGCTGATGCTGGGCGCCGTAGCGTGGGCCAACGTAACCCGTGACGGGAAACTTCAAATCGGCGTGCGCTATCTGCCGGGAGCTGCCGAACCGATTAGCATGAGAGCGAGCAGCAACGGTGCGGGAAATACGGAGCGTTATGTGCCCGCCTTCCTGCTTCCCCCCATACCCGCGCTCAAAATCCCGGCCAGCCTGATCATCCCGCGCGACTGGTTTGAGCCGGATCGCGTCGTCGAAATCCTGCATCCGAATGGCGAAGCGGATGATCTGCAAATGGGTTTCAGCGTTGAGCGCGGCATAGACTACGAACGCGTCAGTTTCGCACCTGTCTAAACTAGCGCATTTGAATTTCAGGTCGTCGGGACTAAAGTGTATTGCCGGACGGCCGATAACGCTCAAATGAACACGCATCTTCAATTGGAGAACGACTCCCTGCGCCAGCAGCTGGAAGTGTTACTTCATGAAGCCCGGCAAAATGAAGACAAGATGCGCCGTTTCGACCTGCTCCAACGTCAGTTGATCGGCGCAGACTCATTACCCGATTTAATTCAATTATTACTCTCCGAATACCAGCTGGCATTTGGTGTTGAATTTGTCACCCTTGCACTGGTTGATCAGGAATACGAAATCGCACGCATGCTTGAATCCGGACGCGAGCGTGAGCTATCCCTCCCCGGGCTCACACTACTCTCCACGCCATTCACGCTTGAAAAACTGTATGGCGCTAGACGTACGCCACACCTTGGCCCCTTTGACTCGCTGCCACATCAAATACTTTTCGATGCTCCGACGGATGGAATTGCATCTGTCGCCTTGCTGCCACTGGTGCGACGCGGCGTCGTGATCGGCAGCCTGCATTTTGGCAGCACGAACTCCGGTCGTTATGTCGCCGACTGCGGAACCGCGTTTCTTGAACGGCTCGCCGAATTTATCGCCATTTGCCTGGAGAGCAGCCTGTCACAGGAGCGTTTGAAACTGATGGGGCTGACCGACGCATTGACCGGTGCGCAAAACCGCCGTTACTTCGATCACCGTTTGGAAATTGAGGTCAGCCTGAGCCTGCGCTACCAGCATTCGCTGGCATGCATGTTTTTCGACATAGACAAATTCAAACAAATCAACGACAACCATGGCCACCAAACTGGCGATGAGGTATTGCGCCGGGTGGCTGGAATCATCCAACTTCAGTTACGGGCGGGTGACACCCTAGCCCGCTACGGCGGCGAGGAATTTGTTGCGCTGCTACCCCGAACTGAAATGCCTATGGCACACAAAATTGCGGAACGGATACGCATCAGCATCGCCGAAACAGCGTTTACAGCACTGACTGATGAAACGCTGGCGCTGACGATTTCGACTGGCGTTTCAACACTGGATCATTTAAATAGCGATAAAGGCAAGCTGGGCGAGCAGATGATAGCGGCCGCAGATCAAGCCCTGTATTACGCCAAGGAAAACGGTCGCAACCGCGTGGTGTGCGCAAACGAATTGGTGCAGGAAGCCGTCGACGACAGCGATACAACCCCAGTTACGCAGCGCGCTCTTGTCTTTCTGAAGCAGCTGGCTTCTCACTTCTGACGTTCTCTTCTGCCCCCCCGCATTCAGCACTCACGTGCTATTAAATGACTCAACGGCAACCGTCAGTCTGCCCTTTGGCAGACGCAATTTCTGCCATTGCGTTTAGCTCGATAAAGTCTGTCATCGGCAATCGCAACAAGTCCATCCAGCGACATGTCGTGCTCCGTTCTTTGTGCAACACCAAAACTGGCTGTCACGACAACTTCTTTCGATTGAGAGGTGATACGTAGTTCAGATATAGCGAGCCGCAATCGCTCGGCCATTGCGACCGCATCATCAATATTCGTTTCCGGCAATAACAGGACGAACTCCTCTCCACCCCATCTGGCCAGAATATCGCTCTCTCTTGCAACTCTTCGCAAAACTGCAGCCACTTCAATCAAGGTCGCATCACCCACACCGTGACCATAGGTATCATTAAGCTGTTTGAAACGATCAATATCAAGCATAACTAGGGATAATGCGCGCTGATTCCGTAGTGCTGCAGCCCAAGCCGGCTTGGTCAGCATATAAAATGCTCGACGATTATTCAAACTAGTCAGCGGATCTATTCTTGCCATTAGTTCCGCTTGGAATTTTTCTGCCTGCGCCGTTTGGAACTGGTGCGCCAGCGCCAGCGCCAAAACTGTCGCTTCGATCATCATCCCAATCTCGACCGCGCGATAAGTCAACGAGTTAAATGGAATTAAACCGGCCACTGATAGGTCTGTTATCAAAGCACCAAGCATGGCAGCTATCGTACCTAACAGGAAATAACGAGCCGAATGACTTCCAGCTCTAACCGCTAGCCATCCCAGCAGAATCATGGCGAAGGAGAATAGGAATACAAATACAAAGGCAAGCGAAAGCCCCAGCGCACTCCAATCGAACCCGATACAGGCCAACAGCAGCATGGCAAACATGCCTGATATCCAGATAAAGCTGCGATGCATACGCGGAAAGTTGGTGCGAACATTCAGGAAACTGGATGCGAACAAAAGTCCCGTCGCCCCATACATAAGCATCAGCAATGGAATAATCCAGCTCTGGAACCTTGGATAAGAAGACCAAAGCCAAGCGTAGCCATGTCCAGTGTAGGCAATATTCGTCACGATGAAGGCAAACATGTAGATGGCGTAATACAGGTAACGACGACTACGCAGACCGAAGTACAACATAGCGTTGTATGCCAACAGCGCAATTAGAAAACCATACAGAAAACCGTAGCTATAATCTTGTGTCTCATCAAAGACCAGCGCGCCGTCCAGTGTCCTCAGAAAGAGAGCCACAACCATCGGATCACTCGTCTCTACTCGTATGAAGACCTCGTTAATTCCACGCTCAAAAACATGATCGACGGTAAAGATACGCTTGCGAATGGGTCGTGCTGAAAATGGCAACTCATCCCCTAATTGGAAAGAAGTAATTCCACCCTTTTCCGCACGGAAGTAAACATCGACACGATCCAACCAAGACGGCTCTATCGACAATCTGCGCAACAATCGCTCATCCGTCGAGTTTTTTACCTCAAAACGAATCCAGACTGGTTGCGCCCCTATGCCAAAATTGAGGACCGAGGCATCTCCCGATTGAAAGCGTCCGCTGCGATAGGCGGCGACGACAGCACTGAGCTCCATCTCGTCAGCCGTTTCTTGAACATAATCCACCTCAAGTCCAATCGCACCGGCGGGAAGATTCTCTGCCAACAGGGGTGCCGCCAGCGAGCCGGTACAAAGAGAAAGTACAGTCAAGCAAATAGCAAAAATTTGCCCTGACAGCGTTATCCGCATGATTTTATACAAGCATTCAAAAGGATGGGGGATGTAACTTATTTGAGCGGCAATGGTAACACGTACACAAAACACCATTCCCGCGAAATGCCATCTCGCGGATTTACAGAAAATTGACTCTGTACTCAGACTATATGCATCACAAACTATGACTTAGTTCGCTGTCACTTTTGCGCAGATGAGTCGACTACTCGTTGCAATCGACTCACTTGAAGAAAATATTAATGTGCAATTCGCGTTCCTGGAAATACCAGCGAAAAGGTACTGCCCTGATTTTCCTCGCTCAACACTTCCAGTCTGGCCTGATGGCGCATGGCGATGTGTTTGACAATGGCGAGCCCCAGACCGGTCCCCCCCGTTTCGCGCGAACGGCTCCGGTCAATCCGGTAAAAGCGTTCCGTCAGGCGCGGCAGATGCTGCGCCGCAATACCGATACCACTATCTTGTACCGAGAATACCGGCTGCCCACCCCGCTCACCCAGACGCAACAGTATCTTTCCGCCTGCGGGCGTGTAACGGATCGCATTGCTGACCAGATTGCCGAATGCACTGTGCAGCTCGTCGCGACTGCCTGTGAATGTGATGCGGCGAGACTCTTCGATGCTCAACACATGACGTCCATTGCTCAGCGCCTGCCCTTCGCGATACACCTCTTCGAGTAGCCCCCCCATATCCACCAGTTCTTCGCGCAGGGTATTGTGCCCGCTCTCCAGTCGCGACAGCGTGAGCAGATCCGAAACCAGACTTTCCATACGCCGGGTCTGTTCTGCCATTTGCTGCAAGGCGCGCTGTTGATTCTCGCGGCCGATGTCCGGCATATCGATCAGGTTTTCAACATAACCATTCACTACCGTGAGTGGAGTGCGCAATTCGTGCGAAACATTGGCCACAAAATCGCGCCGCATAGCCTCGATCCGTTCCAATTGGGTGATGTCCCGACTGATCACCAGGCGCTTGTCGTCCCCGTAGGAAATAAATTTGATCGATAGCACCATGTCATCATGGCGCGCGGGCGTCATGACCAGCGGTTCGCTGAAGTCCGAAGTGGCGAGATACTCGATAAACTCGGGCTGGCGCACCAGATAGGTAATGTCCTGCATGTAATCACGTTCGGCATCAAGCCCGAAATGCAATTGCGCCAAGGGATTGCACCACTCAATGCGATTAGCCTCATTCAGGATCAGTACGCCCTCCGGTAATGCGGCGGTAGCCTGCTCAATATGCTGCAACTCTTCAGCCAGTTCCTGCTTGGTCTGGTTATGCAGCTTGACCATCCGGTAGAGCGAGGAAAATACGTCATCCCACAGGCCATCCGCTTCCGGGATCGTCTCCAACTGGGGATCATTCAGCCACAGCCCCAGTTTGTACAATTGCCGGGCACGAAAGGCCATTATCGCCAGCACCAGCACCAGCATAAACGCCAATGCGACCGTGGCTGAAAATACACCCCACAGTATGGCGGCGAACACGCCCCCATAAATAATGGGCTGAGTCGCCCGAAACCAGAAGCCCTGCACTCTCTATCTCCCTAAACGAACTTCCGGCCGAATGCCTTAATTGACCGAGAAGCGATAACCGCTTCCGCGCACCGTCTGGATCAAACCTTCCATTTCTAAAGGCTCCAGTGCGGCGCGCAGGCGGCGTATATGCACATCTACCGTGCGTTCTTCCACGAACACCTGCGTACCCCACACCTGATCGAGTAGCTGGGTGCGACTATACACACGCTCGGTATGGGTCATGAAAAAATGCAGCAACCTGAATTCCGTCGGCCCCAGTTCAATGTTTTTGTCGCCCGCACTGACTCGGTGCGCGTCCGGCAGCAATGCCAGCCCCCCCACGGACACCGCCTCACCCTGCTGCGGTGCGCGACGGCGCAGTACGGCGCGTATGCGCGCCATTAACTCGCGCGGCGAAAAGGGCTTGGTAATGTAATCGTCCGCACCCGACTCCAGCCCCATCACCTTGTCGCGTTCTTCGCCGCGAGCGGTCAGCATGATAATGGGAACATCCTTGGTGCGCGCATCCGCACGCAATTGTTTCGCCAGAATCACCCCGCTGGTATCCGGCAACATCCAGTCAAGCAGGATCAAATCGGGGCGGTTGTCGCGTACCTGCTGCCACAGACTGTCCGCATCTTCGGCGCGAAACGCCTCAAAACCAGCTTGCCTGACATTGAATGCCAGCAACTCCTGAATTGCCGGCTCATCTTCCACAATCAATATCTTCGCACTCATCGCCACACCTCCGTCTCGGATTCGAGTTGCAAGGGTATGAAGGTTTTGTGACAGGCGTATGACACAGCTATCGACCGGCCCTGTGCGAATAAGGAACATCCACATAGGCCTTGCCTATCATATAGGGCAGCAGCGAACCGACCAGCATGCCGAGCACACTCAGCAACAGCCCCACTAGCTGCGGCGGCCAGTAAGTCTCGGGCTGTAAGGTTTCCATCAACAACCAGGAACCCAGACCGAATACGATGGCAAGTATTGCTCCCTGATTATTGGCGCGCTTCCAGAACAAACCGAATGCCAACGGCACAAAAGCCCCGACCAGCGTGACCTTGTAGGCATCCTCAACCATATGGAAGATGCTGGACTCCGAGTGCAGTGCGAACCACAACACCAGCCCGCTGAAAGCCACCAGCGTGACGCGTATGGTGCGCAGCATCTGGTGATCGGTCATATGTGTAAATGCAAAGTGCTTGAGTATATTTTCGGTAAACATCACCGACGGAGCGAGCAATGTGGCCGAGGCCGTACTCATGATCGCCGACAGTAATGCGCCAAAGAACAGTACCTGCGCGATCAGCGGTGTGTGACTCATGATCAGCGTGGGCAACACCATCTGCGAATCCGACTCGATCATAGCGCCGAAGAAGGCGGGGTCGATCAGGGTCGCGGCGTAGACCAGAAAAATGGGTACAAATGCAAATGCAAAATAAAGCGTTCCGCCCAGCACCGTGCCGCGTACCGCCGTCTTTTCATTCTTCGCCGAAGTTATGCGCTGGAATACATCCTGCTGCGGGATTGAACCTAGCATCATGGTTAGCGCCGCACCGATGAATGGAATCCAGGCCTCCATGCCGCCACTCGGAAATAACTGCAACTTGCCTGCCGCGTGTGCATGTTGCACGACCTTCTCCGCGCCTCCCGCATCGCCACCGATCAGCACCGCAATCAGCAACAATGCCGCCATGATGACCGTCATCTGCACAAAATCCAGCAAGGCCACCGACCACATGCCGCCGAATAAGGTGTAAGCCAGCACAATGCCCAGACCGATCATCATGCCGGTATCCTGAGCCACCGCCCCGCCGGTAACAATATTGAACACCAGTCCCAGCGCCACCACCTGGGCGGACACCCAGCCCAGATAGGAAAGCATGATGCACAGCGACATCACCAGTTCTATCATGCGGTTGTAACGCACCCGATAGTAATCTCCGATAGTCAGCAGATTCATGCGATACAGCCGCGGCGCAAAGAACAAGCCGGCGAGGATCAGACACATCGATGCGCCAAACGGATCGGCCACCACCCCGCCCAGCCCTTCCTCTACGAACGTCGCGGGTATACCCAGCACTGTCTCCGCACCAAACCAGGTCGCGAATACCGTCGCGGCCACCACTGGCAGCGGCAGTTTGCGTCCGGCCACCACAAAGTCGCGCGAGTTATGCACGCGAGTCGAGGCATACAGGCCTATGCCCACCGAAACCAGCAAATACAGGATGACGAACCAGATCAACATGACGAACTATCTCTCGGCAAAAAATGATTTGGCGGATTCTAGCAGCCGCAGGGTGAATCTCAACCAATAAAAAGGCCACCCGAAGGTGGCCTTTTCTGAGCTGTATTAGTGCTTACAGTTCGCCAGCGTGATTTGCCAGATACTTGGCAACGCCATCAGGCGAGGCATTCATACCGGCCTTGCCTTTGCTCCAGCCTGCTGGGCAGACTTCGCCGTGCTCTTCGGTAAATTGCAATGCATCGATCATGCGCAGCATTTCATCGATGTTACGACCCAGCGGCAGATCGTTCACCACCTGATGACGCACCACACCGGCGCGGTCGATCAGGAAGGAACCGCGATACGCCACGCCGCCTTCTGCCTCAACGTCATAGGCCTTGCAGATTTCATGCTTGATGTCGGCAACCAGAGGATACTTCACCTGACCGATACCGCCTTTTTTGATCTCGGTATTCTTCCATGCCAGATGGGTGAACTGCGAGTCGATGGATACGCCGATCACTTCGACATTGCGCTTCTTGAATTCATCCAGACGATGATCGAAGGCGATCAACTCGGATGGACAAACGAAGGTGAAGTCCAGCGGATAGAAGAAAATCACTGCATATTTGCCTGAGATTTGCTTGCTCAGGTTGAAGTTTTCGTTGATCTCGTTGTTGCCCATTACGGCAACAGCGTTGAAATCGGGTGCAGCTTTACCGACGAGTACGGCCATGTTTATCTCCTTATGGTTGACTGAAATCCTAGGGAATGGAATTTAAAGCGACCTGAGTCAACTGTCAACCGGCAATCCTCAATATCTGCTAACTTTTGGCGTGACCCAGCACCGGCAGCTCATACCTCGCCAGAATTGTCCGAAGGCCTATCCAAGGTGATTTCATACTCGACACATCAACAAGTTTGCAGTTTTGAGCGCGTCAGGCGTTATGAACTGCAATGGCGCAGATTGACTAATTCAGTAAGACCGGTTTTTTGCCGACATTTGTAAAGTAACCCGGTCGATGACACTCAAATCATTGGCAATAGCCAGCCCATCTACAACAACGAAACCCCGCTGACGGAATGGTTCAAACGCTGGCCACACGGTTGCGTCCATCTGCCACCGCCTGTTCAAGTGCCGTCTCGGAGCGAGCAACCAGCATATTCCACGTATCTTCCGGCATGGCCTCGCTAACCCCTGCCGAAATTGAAAAGGGGGGCAGCGCAATGCCGTTAGGCAGCGCGATGTGAGATTGACTGACCAAAACTCGCAACCGTTCGACGGTGGAACAGGCATCCGCCAGCAAAGTGTCGTTTAATATCACTGCAAATTTGTTCGCGATCAGTCGCGCGGCATGGTCATCCGGGCGCAAAAATGTCAGCATCGTCTGCGCAATACTGCGCAATGCCTGATCGCCGCGCATCTCGACGAGGTTGTTTTCAAGCCGTTCAAACTCATCTATTTCCAATATGACCAGTGAGATAGGTTTCTTGTCCGCCAGGGCACGATGCAATAGACGATCAAATTTTGCATGCATGCCATGGCGATTATAAAGGCCGGTCAGACTGTCAAAGATGGTGCTCCCCCCATCGTAATCATGTTGCAGAATACTCTCCGTCATTACCACGTTACCGAAGCGAATTCGACGCACCAGAATATCGAACATGTTTCGGGCCGCTTCGCTGGATGTATTAATGAGCGACCAGAAAGTAGCGTAGTCGATCGCTAACAATTTGCAATCTGTGGAGGCAATGACATCTGCCGAAACCAGACTGTCGACCAGCACGGACATCTCGCCGACACACTCGCCCGGGGCGAGGATGGCCAGCGGCTGATCAAAATGAGACGGCGTAACTTGAACATTCAGGTGTCCGGCAATGACGATGAATACGTGCTCATTGATTTGCCCGCGAGACAGCAATTTTTGACTCGGATTGAGTGTAACTAGTTTGGCATTCCGAATCAGTTGTTCGAGCAATTCTCGCGGCACACCCCTGAACAACGGGGCATTTTCAATCAATTGAAAAATCTCAGGAGAATTGATCACGACATTTCCCTCGTAAGCTAAACACGATCAAGGAGCAGACCAATATTTGTAATAACAAATTGAATTAACACAAAAGAAGAGAGCCATAATATAGCCATTGTCTGCAAAGAATTACCCGCAGAGGTCATGGAGGCAACAAGTGATGCATTAAGTACGTCTAGTGATGAAGCTTGCGCAAAAGAAGGCAGCATAAAACACATCGAACAAGAAAAAAATAATTCTTTTCATTCCATTCCTTTTATCAAGGCATCACCCGCAGAAGCAGGCGATGCAAATCAATACGCAGCGACAACTAAACTAAGCTTGGTTGTCAAAGTCCTTTGACGGGCCCGCCCCGAGAAGGAAGCACATCATTACCTTTACCCATAATATTCTTGCGCGCAACTTCTTTTTCCTTCTCACTATGAGAAGAAGGTGACGAATCGCTTTGTTTTTTATCAGCGTCACACGCAACAAGCGACAATGAACACAGCAACAGAACTACCAAAATACAATTTTTCATAGCTCCCCCTTAAATTAAAGACCCTTAATAACTCCGCCACTTGAAGGCAACTTCTCTTTACCATCACCCATAATCTTGACCCCACTTTCTTTCTTAGCCAAATCCTTCTCCCCCTGAGCCGCCAAATAAGTATTCTGAGCCTGTTGCTGTTGACTAATCAGTCCCGCAGCTTCATTGACTCTTGAAGCTGCTGAGCATTGATCGCCCCCAAACTCTTAACCGCCGCCAAATTCCCGACCGCCGCCTGACTGCTGCGTACCAGCGCCTGAGAAGTCTCCCGCCGTTACGCCATTGTAATAGCTTGCAGCCCATGAGTGCCAAACGTATTGAGCGGGGTTGGCCAGAACCACATCCCCGCAGGCCACCGGACAACTTCAATACGATGCCCTCTAACTCTTGAACTGTATCCGATGCAATTGGGCATAGACACCGCCCTGCTCCAGCAACTCGGTGTGCGTGCCCGTTTCAACAATCTCACCTTTTTGCAGCACGACGATACGGTCGGCTTTTTCGATGGTGGACAGGCGGTGTGCGATGACCAGCGTGGTACGGCCCCGCATCAGGGTTTCCAGTGCAGCTTGCACATGACGTTCGGACTCGCTGTCCAGCGCGGAGGTTGCTTCATCCAAAATCAGGATGGGTGCGTTTTTAAGGATCGCGCGTGCGATGGCGATACGCTGGCGCTGACCACCCGACAGCCGCACCCCCTTCTCACCTATCAGGGTATCGAAGCCCTGCGGCATGTCGCGAATGAATTCCAGCGCGTGTGCCGCAGTCGCTGCTGCAATGATTTCGGCTTGCGGCACTTCACGCATCTGCCCGTAGCCGATGTTGGCGGCGACGGTATCGTTGAACAACACGACCTCCTGGCTAACCAGCGCAATATTGGCACGCAGGCTGGACAATGTTAGGTCGCCGATATCGTGCCCATCCAGCGTGATACGGCCGCCGGTTGGGGTGTAGAAACGCGGCACCAAATTGGCGAGGGTAGTCTTGCCGCTACCGGACGCACCGACCAGCGCGACATTCTGTCCCGCCGGAATTGACAGCGAAATATCCTGCAGCGCCAACCGTCCGTCGACCTGATAGGAGAAAGCCACTTTTTCAAAAGCCAATTGTCCTTGAACACGACCGATTTCGACCGTCCCCTTATCCACTTCGCTCTCGGTATCCAGCAGCTCGAACACACTTTCTGCGGCGGCCAGACCACGCTGCATGAACTCATTCACGCCGGTCAAACGCTTCAACGGCGAGGTCAGCATCAGCATCGCGGTCACAAAGGACAGGAACGCACCCACCGTAATTTCGTCGCTACGAGACTGCTCGGAAGCGATATAAATGATGATCGACAGCGCCACCGCCGCGACCATCTGCACGATGGGCACGTTGGCCGAGGCCGCCGCCGCCTGCTTTACCGCGTGGCGGCGCACCCAGTTGGCCTGTTCGTGGAAGCGTTCACTCTCATAGCGCTGACCGCCGAACAGCTTGACCACCTTGTGGGCGGTCACACTTTCCTCGATCACCTGGGTCACGTCGCCCATGGCGCGCTGCGAATCACGACTGGTCGCGCGCAGACGTCGATTGATGACGCTAATGACCAGCGCCACAACTGGCGCAACCAGCAGCGACAACAGGGTAAGTTGCCAATTGAGATAAAACAGCCAACCCAACAAGCCCGCAACGATAATGGAGTCACGGATGGTGATGGTCACCACGCTGGTAGCGGCGGCGGTGACATTGGTCACATCAAAGGTCAGCTTAGAGATCAAAATACCGGTCGCATGGTCATCGTAAAAGCGCGTGGGCAAACTTAGCAGCTTGTTGAACATCTTGTTGCGCAGATCCATCACCAAACGGTTACCCACCCAATGGATCGCATAGGTGCCGACGAAAGAGGCGATGCCGCGCACGAAGAAAATCACCAGCAGCAACACTGGCGCCCAGCGGATTACCGCATCGTCCTTGTGCACGAACGTCCCGTCCAGCAGGGGCTTCAGCAAGGCGGGCAACAGCGGCTCGGTGGCAGCAGACACCGCCATTCCGAGGATGGCGGCGGCAAACACGCGCCAGTAGGGTTGGACATAGCCGAGCAGGCGCAAATAAAGCTGGTAACTGGTCATCTGTTTCATGACGCGCACTTTAGCAGAAAAGCGGCTCTTTCAGACGCCACCAAGAAGGAGAAGTCGGGCTATGTGCTATGCTGACAGCGATCATTTTTTGAAACTAGGCATGAGATTCATACTTTACTTCCTGCTTGCATTCGCGCCAGCGGCACAGGCCGCCAAGCCCCCACAAACACCGCAACCGGACATAACTGTCACCGACGATGCAGAATTTCTTGCCGCGCGCGATGCCTTCCGTAGCGGCGACAGGGCGGGGCTGAATAAGTTCGCCCGCCACTTCATGCAGACTCCGCTTGAAGTCTACATCAGCTATTACCAGCTGCGTCTGGGCTTAGAGCAGGCCGATCCCAAGGCGGTGCGCGAATTTCTGGCACGCGCGGAAGACTCGCCGATGATAGACCGGTTGCGCGGCGAATGGCTCAAACAGCTGGCGAGCAAGGAGCAATGGGCGCTATTCGACGCCGAATATCCGCGCCTGCTTGATGAGGACGACGAGCTGGCCTGTTATGCGCTGCAATCCCGCCTCCGCACCGACGCCCTGAACACGCTTAAGGAGTCGCGCCGCCTGTGGTTCACGGGAAAACGGCTGGCGGAAAGCTGCAATCCGATCTTCGATGGCGCGATTACCGTCGGCATTATCAACGAGCAGGACATCTGGCAACGCCTGCGACTGACGCTGGAGGCGGGCAATGTGTCGCTCGCACAACAATTGGCGAGCAAACTCTCGGGCGGTTCCACGCTGGCAGATGCACTTGGACGAGCCGCATCCGATGCGGATCGATACTTGGAGAAACTATCGCTAGACGGAAGCAATCAGGGACAGCGGGTCGCGGCGCTGTTCGCTCTGATTCGCCTGGCGAAACAATCGCCCGATTTATCCATCGCACACTGGGCCAAGCTGTCCGCCAACTTCCCCGAGGCCGAACAACGCTATTTCTTTGGCTGGCAAGCCTATGAGGCCGCACGCAAACAGGACGAGCGCGCACTGCAATGGTATCGTGCCGCCGCGAGCAATCAACTCAATGAGCAGCAATCGGCATGGTGGGCGCGGGCTTCCTTGCGCGCCTGGGACTGGCATAGCACACTGGCCGCCATCAGCGCCATGAGCCCGGAACAGCAGCGCGATCCTACCTGGCAATACTGGAAAGCGCGCGCGTTGCAGGCAACGGGTAATGTGCAGGGCGCACAGAAATTGCTGCTTCCCTTGAGTATCGAGCCTCACTTTTACGGCCAGTTGGCCGCAGATGAGCTGGCAGACACACCGGTACTGAGTACAAAGAGCGCGGTCTACAAACCGACTCCGCAGGACATCGTCTCAATGCAGGCACTGCCCGGCATACAGCGCACCATCGCGCTGTATCGCATGGATCTGCGCAGCGAAGCACTGAAAGAATGGCGTTGGACTCTGCGCAATTTCAACGATCACGAATTGCTCGCCGCCGCCGAAGTCGCCCGACGCGGGGAGATGTACGATCGCGCCATCAATGCGGCCAACCTCACCGTCAACTCCCATGACTTCAGCCTGCGCTATCTGGCGCCCTATCGCGATGCGCTGCAAAGCCATATCCGCGAAAACGGACTGGATGAGGCCTGGGTTTACGGCCTGATGCGACAGGAGAGCCGCTTCGTCACAGCGGCAAAATCGCAGGTTGGCGCGGCGGGCTTGATGCAGGTCATGCCCTCGACCGCCCGTTGGATCGCTGGCCGACTGGGATTGAAAAACTATCGCACGGATATGATCCACCAACTCGATACCAACCTGAAGCTCGGCACTTACTACATGAAGACCGTACTCTCTTGGTTTGACGACAGCCCGGTGCTGGCCTCGGCGGCTTACAATGCCGGTCCCAGCCGTGCGCGCAGATGGCGCGCTGAGCGGCCGTTGGAAGGTGCCATTTACGCCGAGAGCATCCCCTTCGACGAAACTCGCGATTACGTAAAAAAAGTGATGAGTAACACCGTGTACTACGCCCAGCAATTCGGTGATCCGCCGCGCTCGCTCAAACAGCGTATGGGTATCGTCGCGGGCAAGGAACCCAAAAACCAGCAGCCCATTCCCGACGAGAAATGAACGAGTCCACGACCAACAAGACCAAAGTCTATTGCGTCGGTGGCGCGGTACGCGACCAGTTACTGAAGCTGCCGGTAAAGGATAGAGACTGGGTTGTAGTCGGTAGCACAGCGGAAAAAATGGCAGCGCAAGGCTTTCGCCCCGTCGGCAAAGACTTTCCGGTATTCCTGCATCCGCAGACCCATGAAGAATATGCTCTGGCACGCACCGAGCGCAAGACGGCACGCGGCTACAAGGGCTTTGCGGTGTATGCCGCACCCGATGTCACACTGGAGCAAGATCTGCTGCGCCGCGACTTCACCATCAATGCGATCGCACAGGATGACGACGGGAAACTGTACGATCCGCACAATGGCATAGCCGATCTGCATGCGGGCATTCTGCGTCACGTCAGCGATGCCTTTGCCGAAGATCCGGTACGCATTCTGCGCGGCGCTCGCTTTGCCGCCCGCTTTAATTTCGTCATCGCACCCGAAACGCTGGAGCTGATGCGCAACATGGTTGCCAACGGCGAGGTCGATGCACTGGTACAGGAGCGCGTCTGGCAGGAGCTAGCCCGTGGCATGATGGAACAAACGCCATCGCGCTTCTTTGCAACCCTGCGCAACTGCGGTGCGCTCGCCCGGGTGCTGCCCGAGGTGGAAGCCCTGTTCGGCATCCCGCAACCGGAACTGCATCACCCGGAAATCGATTGCGGCGTACACACCCTGATGGTGATAGACGATGCGGCCCGCCATGACTATGTGCTGGAAGTCCGCTTTGCCGCGCTGACTCACGACCTCGGCAAGGCGACAACACCGGCCGATGTGCTGCCTCGTCATATCGGTCATGAAATGCGCGGCGTAAAGCTGATCAAGACCCTGTGCTCGCGGCTACGCGTACCCGCCGACTGCCGTGATCTTGCCCTGATGGTCGCGCAACACCACGGCAATATTCATCGCGCCTTTGAACTTCGGCCAGACACTATAGTCCAGCTATTCCAGACTGCGGATGCCTGGCGCAAGCCGGCGCGTTTTGCCCTGATGTTGCAAGCCTGTTCTGCCGATGCGCGCGGACGCAAAGGCCACGAGCAGGATGATTTTCCGCAAGCCGATTATTTGTTGCGGTTAATGAACATCGCCAGAGGCGTGGACGCGGGCAAAATCGCCAGCGCATGTGCAGATAAGGCTACAATTCCGGATCGCGTGCGATTGGCTCGAATCGCCGCGATAGAACCGACAGTCAACGAGTGCAGAAAATCGAAAGGATAATGATGAAAAAAATGAGCTTCCGAGTTTTGTATCTGGCCATGCTGATGGCAAGTCCGATAGCGATGGCAACCGACAGCCCGGTGACAAATGAACCCGAGACGCCTGTTGAGAAACCGGCTCGCGTTGCGGTCACCCCGCTTGAAAAAGTCTTTTCCCAGATGGACACCGACCTCAACAATGAGGTCTCGCGCGATGAATTGAAAGTGCAAGCGAGATCCGCGCTGCTACTTGATAACTTCAGCACGATAGACAAGGATCACAACAACGGGCTGAGCCTCAAGGAAATTGAGGACTACATGGGCGACCTGCGCAAAAAGCAGCAGGAATTCCTTGAACGCATGAAAACCGCCGACAAGGACGGCGATGGCGCTTGGACCGTGAAAGAACTGAAATCAGCCAAGGGCAAACTGGCCTCGCTGGAAAAGAACTTCAAAGCCATCGATATCAACCATGACAAGAAGATTACCGAGCAGGAGATTGCCGCATTCGCCCAGCGGACACGCTAAAGCAGTCGGCTCAACTCTCCACGGGCGAACCCGCACAACGGGTTCGCCATTTTTTTGCCCAGCGCAATCACCTTGAATAATTCGCCCATCTCCGCCGGACTGGTCAGCTTCTGCAGCTGCGCGGACAGCGGCAGGTAGTCGCGCAACTGCTCCGGCGAGGTATCACTCAGCAACTCGGTGATGCCGCAGTTAATCAGGAAGAATGCCTGCGAGGTATAGCCCAGCAACTCCAGACCCGCATCGATGCCGCATTCGGCCACATCGGTGAAGTTCACATGCGCGGTGATGTCCTGCAAACCCGGCAAATAAAACGGATCGTCGTGAGCATGATGGCGGTAGTGACACATCAGCGTACCGGTGTTGCGTTGCGGGTGATAGAACTCGCGCACACCGAATCCGTAATCGACGAATACCAGCGCACCCTGCTCCAGCCGTTGCGCCAGACTATTAATCAATCCGCGCTGTGCCAGGCAAATTTCGCTGAGATAATCATCCGGAACGCATATCTGCTGCGCGGCTTGCAGCAGTACGGGATCATCAATCGCGCGATCCTGCCAGCAAAATCCCGTATCGCCCGCAGCCACGCCACGCTCTTCCAGTGCACTGTCGCGCCAATGCACCAGATGCACCGGCAGCGCATCCAACACTTCATTGGCAACCACCGCACCGCTGATACTTTCCGGCAATTCATCCAGCCAGTGCACCCGCCCAAACAAATGCGGCAGGCGTTCGCGCAACAGCGTCTGCTGACGTTCACGCAAGTCGGCACTCACCTCCAGGATCGAATATCGCTCCGACAGGCTGCCGAGCAGCTCCAGCTCCGTCAGCATGTCCAGCGCCAGTTTGCCACTGCCCGCGCCCAGCTCCAGAATATGCGGCGCGCTGTGCGCCATGATTTCGCTTACCTGCCGCGCCATGGTGCGGCCATACAGCGACGAGAGTTCCGGCGCGGTGGTGAAGTCGCCCGCCTCGCCGAACTTGTGCGCCCCCGCCGTGTAATAGCCCAGACCCGGCGCATACAAGGCCAGCTCCATGTAGCGTGCGAAGCTGATCCAGCCGCCCTGCTCGGCAATGTCACGTCGGATAAAATCGGTCAGTTGCGCGCTGTGCTGCGCGGCTTCAGGGCTGGGTTGTGGCAGATTGGAAGACATGGTCAGGTATAATTCAAGGCGATTCAACGCATGGGCTGGCAATTTTAGCAGCTAGCCGCGAAAACATAACGGAGATGGGCACATGCAAGAGAAGGTCGTGCTGGTTACGGGGGGAGCGAAGCGCGTCGGCGCGGCGATTTGCCGTCGCCTGCATGCGGCTGGGGCAACCGTGGCCGTGCATTACCGTAACTCTGATACTGAAGCGCTGGCATTGCAGGCTGAGCTGAACGACCTGCGCCCGTCCAGCGCTGCCGCATTCCAAGCCGACCTGCTCGACACCGGATCGCTACCGCAGCTTGTCGCCGCTGTTGTCGAAAAATTCGGGCGACTGGACGGGCTGGTCAACAACGCCTCCAGCTTCTATGCCACTCCGCTTGCCGAAATCAACGAAGCACAATGGATAGACCTGCTCGGCACCAACCTGAAAGCCCCGCTGTTTCTGGCTCAGGCGGCTGCCGCCGAATTGCGCAGGCATCACGGCGCCATCGTCAATATCGTAGACATCCATGCCGAGCGCCCCATGCACGGCCACCTGCTATACAGCGTCGCGAAATCCGGGCTGGTCGCGCTTACCAAGGGGCTGGCGCAGGAAATGTCGCCACAGGTACGCGTCAACGCGATTGCTCCCGGCGTCATCATCTGGCCCGAAGGCAGCGAATGGGAAAATACCGAGCGCCGCCGCAAGATTGTGGCGCACACCCTGCTCAAACGCGAGGGCGAGCCGGATGATATCGCCCGCACCGTGCAATTTTTACTGAACGATTCGCCCTACATCACCGGACAAGTCATCGCCGTCGATGGCGGACGTTCCATCAACCTTTGAACTGAACATGAACGACATTATCCAGCCCATCCATTTCGAATCCCGCTCCACCAACTTCAACCGTCTCAAGGGACGGCTCGAACATCAGGTGGGCAAGGCCATCGCCGACTTCAACATGATAGAGCACGGCGACACCGTGATGGTGTGCCTGTCCGGTGGCAAGGACTCCTACACCCTGCTCGACATTCTGCTTACCCTGAGAAAACGCGCTCCAATCGACTTCCGCATCGTCGCGATGAATCTGGATCAGAAACAGCCGGGCTTCCCCGCCGATGTGCTGCCGAATTACCTTAAGGGACTGGGCATCGAGTATCACATCGAGACGCAGGACACCTACTCCATCGTCAAAGAAAAAATTCCCGAGGGCAAGACTACCTGCTCGCTATGTTCGCGCCTGCGTCGCGGCATCATCTACAAGGTCGCGGGCGAACTGGGCGCAAACAAAATCGCACTCGGCCATCATCGCGACGACATGGTGGAAACCCTGTTCCTGAATATATTTTTCGGTGGCAAGCTCAAAGCCATGCCGCCAAAACTGGTCACCGACAAGGGAGATCATGTGGTGATACGCCCGCTGGCCTATTGTGCAGAAAAAGACATCGCCCGTTACGCGCGCACCATGGAGTTCCCCATCATCCCGTGCAATCTGTGCGGCTCGCAGGAAAACCTGCAACGTCAGAATATCAAGGAAATGCTCACCAACTGGGAAAAACAATATCCGGGACGCTCGCAGACCATTTTCACCTCGATGCAGAACGTCAAGCCTTCACACCTGCTGGATGGCAGCTTGTTCGACTTCAAGGGCATCAAAGCGGGGGATGTGGTTGCCGAAGGAGATATCGCCTTCGACTGATCCGTTGAGTCGCATGGCAGCAAAAAGAGGAATGGACCAGCATTAACAACTTCAGGTACATTTTGCAACAGATGTCGCTAACGGAGGTTCATGATGAATTCCCAACAGAAAATTGCACTCTGGGCAGGCGCGGCCAACCTCGCAACAATACTGCTGTTCCCGCCATTCGACACCTTCTCGTCCACCGACAACCGAATGCTATTCTTTGCCGGATTCCAGTTCATCTTCGGCAACCAGCACAACGAAATCATCAATCAGGACGTACTGTTTCTCGAAGTCGTGGTGCTGCTGGTCAACCTCGGCATCGCCTGGCTGCTGTTACGTGACGTCAAACACATTCTTGTCCGCCAACGGCACCTCAACTATCAGAATGCTATCCTGTTGCTGGTCGCCAGCAACCTGACGCTGGTACTGCTGTTTCCGCCGTTCGAATATGCCTATGCCATGAGCAACGCCATCCTGCCCAGCTTCCAAGGCTTCTACTTCATCTTCTCCGCCGAACCGACACAGACCATCGTCACCGCAATACTGTATATCGAAGTCATGTTCGTGCTGTTCAATGGCGCGGTACTATGGCTGTTATTCCGCAAACAACGCGAACAGGAATTGACACCGCAGGAAGCTCTAAAACTGATGCACGAACTGAATCGCCAGCGCTAAAGGGAAGCATCGGGGTCTTGCAATACAACACCCAAAACTGCCTGTTGTCGCGGCTTGCTGGCCTCTTGCGCACACCCCTCGCGGCTTAAGCTCAGTGCCGTATCCGCCGCAATCTTGAAGATGACCTTGCGTATCGGGCCGTCGCTCACCAGCGGCGCATGTGCATCTTCCGGGAAGAAGATGCAGAAATGATCGGGCGGTGTGGCAATCCAGGCGGCGGGGGCATCGAGGTAGAACTGGATATCCTTGTTGAGGTTGAATTCGCTCACCGGGTGGTGGCAATCCGCCAACGATTTCCAGCCCATCTCATCCACCCCTTCCAGCACCAACTGGATGTCGATGTAACGTCGGTGACATTCCAGTTTCGCCGCCTCGCGGCTGCGCCCCGATACGTGCTCGACGATGGCAAACAAATCGTCGCCGGCGATGGGATAACAGCCCGGTGCCAGCGCATTTAAATTCGTGTTTCGGATGTAGTCGAACGCACGCGGGAACAGCGGATGCAGCGCGGCGTAACAGGAAGTTTGCGAGAGAGTAGAAAAAATCATTTTCGTGGTGGCAGGATCCGCGTCAGCGTGTTGTCATGTTTAACGAAGTGATGATACAGCGCGGCTAGCGCGTGCGCACCGATCAAATAATAGCCGGTGGTGCCGACGAACTCGTGCACTTCCTTGATCTGTTTTGCCAACGCCTTGTCGGTGTCAATCAGCGCCGGCAGCTCGAAGCCGAAGAATGGAATCACTTTTCCTGAAGCACTGAGCAGCAACCACCCCGTCAGCGGCATGCCTATCATCAGCACATAGAGCGCCAGATGCAGCAGCTTGGCAGACACTTGCTGCCAGACCACGGGGGCAGGCCGAATCGCCGGCGTGGCGCCGGTCAATCGTGCTGCGATGCGCAGCCAGACCAAGGCGAATACTGACAAACCCAACATGAAGTGCCAGGTCTTCAATGCCTCGCGCGGCTCGCTGCCTTTGTCGAACAGTTCGCGCAGTTCGATGCTGCCGTAGACTGCCACGAACAACAACAGCATCAGCCAGTGGATGCCGATGGTCAGTGAGCCGTAGCGCGTAGTGGTATTTTTCCAGTCCATTTTTTTCTCCTGCATCATGGGTGAGCCATCGCACCGGTAGACCAAGTGCAAACCTCGTCGTTCTGTCGCGCTTACAAAAACCTCGCCACCATTCCCTTGGCCAGATCGCCCTGCAACGGTATCAGCACGCGATGTCCACTGCCCGGTGCAACGCTGACGGCTTCGCCTTTCAGGCTCTTCATCTCTTTCAGTTCGATGATGTGATTACCGGAAGGATGGATGATTTCCAGCTTGTCGCCGATGCTGAATTTATTCTTTACGTCGATCTCCGCCATGCCACCGGCACAACTCACGATGTCGCCGACATATTGCTGACGGAAGCTCTCGGAGTGGCCGCGCATATAGTTCTGCTGCTCATGCGTATGGTGACGCTCGTAGAAGCCGTCGGTGTAGCCGCGATTCGCCAGTGCATCCAATGCTCCCAGCAGGCTGAGATTCAAGGGGCGACCCGCAACTGCGTCGTCGATGGCCTGACGGTAGACCTGTGCGGTACGTGCCACGTAGTAGACGGACTTGGTACGGCCCTCGACCTTGAGCGAGTCGATACCGATCTTGACCAGACGCTCGACATGCTCGACCGCGCGCAGGTCTTTGGAGTTCATGATGTAGGTGCCGTGCTCGTCTTCCATCACCGGCATCAATTCACCCGGATGATCCTGGCGCGAGATGACATACACGCGGTCGGCCATCGGGTGACGCGGCTGGTCGCCGCAATCCGACAGGGCTGAATTGCTTAGCGCCTTGTCGAAATCGAAGTCCAGTTTTTCGATGTCGCCCGTGCCATTCTCTTCCGCGTTGTCTATTTTGTAATCCCAGCGACAGGAGTTGGTACAGGTACCCTGATTCGCATCGCGATGATTGAAATAGCCGGACAGCAGGCAGCGGCCGGAGTAGGCGATACACAGCGCACCGTGGATGAATACTTCCAGCTCCATGTCTGGGCATTGCTGGCGGATCTCCTCGATCTCATCCAGCGACAATTCACGCGACAGAATCACTCGGGTCAGCCCCAGCGACTTCCAGAATTTCACCGCCGCATAATTCACGGTATTGGCCTGCACCGACAGGTGCACATCCACCTCCGGCCAGCGCTCTCGCACCATTGCAATCAAGCCCGGGTCGGCCATGATCAGCGCGTCCGGTTTCATTTCGATCACAGGCTCCATATCCGCCATATAAGTCTTCACCTTGGCGTTGTGCGGCATCAGGTTGCTGGCGACGAACAGCTTCTTGCCCAGCGCGTGCGCTTCCTGAATGCCGGTGCGTAATTCTTCCAGCTTGAATTCATTGTTGCGCGCACGCAAAGAGTAGCGCGGCTGCCCGGCATACACCGCGTCCGCACCGAAGGCGTAGGCGGTGCGCATTTTGTCCAGCGAGCCGGCCGGCAATAAGAGTTCGGGAGTGCGCATCACAATCCGAGACGCTTCCAGATTTCCAGCGATGGGCCGGACTGGTTCAGGGTATAGAAATGCAGTCCCGGTGCGCCGCCTGCCAGCAACTTCTCGCACAGCTCCGTCACCACATCGAGGCCGAAAGCCTGTACCGACTCGGTATCGTCGCCGTAGCCTTCCATCGTCTTGCGCATCCAGCGCGGAATCTCTGCGCCGCACATGTCGGAGAATCGAGCCAGTTGCGAGTACTTCATGATCGGCATGATGCCGGGCACGACGGGGATGGTGATTCCCAACTTGCGGCATTCATCGACAAAATGAAAGTAGCTGTCAGCATTGTAGAAATACTGAGTGATCGCGGAATTAGCACCCGCCGTGACCTTGCGTTTGAAATTAATCAGGTCGTCATGTGCCGACTTGGCCTGCGGATGAAACTCGGGATAAGCCGCCACTTCGATATGGAAGTGTTCGCCGGTCTGCGCGCGAATGTAGGACACCAGTTCATTGGCGTACTGAAACTCGCCGATGCTGGCCATACCCGAAGGCAAATCGCCGCGCAGGGCGACGATGCGATCCACACCCATTTGCTGATAAGTCTGCAACAAGCCACGAATGTTCTCGCGCGTTGAGCCCACACAGGACAGATGCGGAGCAACCTGATAACCGTCGGCTTTGATCTGACGCACGGTTTCCAGCGTGCGATCCTGCGTTGAACCGCCCGCACCGAAGGTAACGGAAAAAAATTCGGGACTGAGTACCGCCAACTGCTTGTGTGTAGCAGCCAGCTTTTCCATACCCTCCGCCGTTTGCGGCGGGAAAAATTCGAAACTGAAAAGTGGTTTATTCATCATTTCCTCAATAACTTCTGGGCCGCAGCCGATAGCCCCCACGAAAATACGCTGTATAGCACGGCACCCAATACACCATACCAGAAGCCCTCCACCACAAAACCCCTGAGCGCCGAACCGACGAACCAGAACAGCAGGCCGTTAATCACAAAAATGAACAGGCCCAGCGTAAGCAGGGTAACCGGCAGGGTGAGCAACAGCAGCAAAGGCCGTATCAGCGTGTTGACCAATCCCAGAAAAAACGCCGCCATCATCGCGTCGGAAAAACTGTCCAGATGGATACCCGGAACAAAGTTCGCCACGGTCAGCAAGGCTAACGCGTTCAATATCCAGATCAGCAGTAGTCTCATTGATTTCTCTCTCGGAGCCACATGGCAAAACGCCGCTCCACCGGCGATAGTCGCAGGGGAGCGGCGATCGGTCACACTGGCTTAGTAGCGGTAGTGTTCAGTCTTGTACGGACCTTCCTTCGGCACGTTGATGTAAGCAGCCTGCTGCTCGGTCAACTGGCTCAGTTGCGCGTTCAGTGTCTTCAGTTGCAGACGCGCAACCTTCTCGTCCAGATGCTTGGGCAAGGTGTACACGCCAACCGGATACTTGTTGCTCCCCTTAACCGATTCAGTCCACAGCTCGATCTGAGCGATAGTCTGGTTCGCGAAAGAAGAAGACATCACGTAGGAAGGATGACCGGTACCACAACCCAGGTTCACCAGACGCCCCTGTGCCAGCAGGATGATGCGCTTGCCGTCCGGGAAAATGACGTGATCAACTTGCGGCTTGATCTCTTCCCACTCATATTTTTCCAGCGAGGCGACGTCGATCTCGTTGTCGAAGTGACCGATATTACAAACGATGGCCTGATTCTTCATCGCTGCCATGTGGTCGTGAGTGATAACGTGGAAGTTACCGGTGGTGGTGACGAAAATATCCGCCTTGTCAGCCGCGTATTCCATGGTCACGACGCGATAACCTTCCATTGCGGCCTGCAGTGCGCAGATAGGATCGATCTCCGTTACCCATACCTGGGCGGACAGTGCGCGCATGGCTTGTGCGGAACCCTTGCCCACGTCGCCGTAACCGGCGATTACCGCAACCTTGCCTGCGATCATCACGTCCGTGGCGCGCTTGATGCCGTCAACCAGCGATTCACGGCAACCGTACAGGTTGTCGAACTTGGACTTGGTGACGGAATCGTTCACGTTGATGCCGGGGAATTTCAGTTCGCCGCGCTCATGCATCTGGTACAGACGATGCACGCCCGTGGTGGTCTCTTCGGTCACGCCTTTAATTTCGGCGAGACGGGTGGAGTACCAAGTCTTGTCGACTGCCAGCTTGGCCTTGATAGAGGCAAACAGACAGGTCTCTTCTTCGGAGCCCGGCTTGCTGATGAGGGAGGCGTCTTTTTCTGCGCGCGCACCCAGATGCAGCAACAGTGTGGCGTCGCCGCCGTCATCCAGAATCATGTTGGAATAACCACCGTCAGTCCATTCGAAGATACGGTGGGTGTAATCCCAGTATTCGGTCAGCGATTCACCTTTGACCGCAAACACAGGAATGCCATCGGCCGCAATAGCGGCGGCAGCGTGATCCTGCGTGGAGAAGATGTTGCATGATGCCCAACGCACTTCGGCACCGAGCGCAACCAGCGTCTCGATCAGCACTGCAGTCTGGATGGTCATGTGCAGCGAACCGGTAATACGCGCGCCTTTCAGCGGCTGGGTCTTGGCAAATTCTTCGCGAATTGCCATCAGGCCCGGCATTTCGATTTCGGCGATGGCGATTTCCCGGCGGCCCCAGCCAGCCAGGTTGATATCAGCGATTTTGTAGTCGGAAAATCCGGTTACAGCAGCGTTCATGAGTTGCTCCATTCATAATATGGTTAATGAATGGGTGCCGTTTGAACTTCCGAGCCTGGCGGGGAAATGATAATCAAACCCGCTGCAGCACCCCTCGGAGGGGGCGGATTATAGCGCAAATTGGAGCGAACGGCTTACCAGGCAGATCCCGCCATGCCGCTCCACAATTCCTGAACGTCGCTGATGTTCCACTTCACCGGATTTTCATGTGAAACGATTTTATCCTTACAGGTTGGCTTGGAGAGGTCGCGCAATTCCGGGGAAATTCTGCAGTTGGACTTGATCGAGAAAAACACCATCACAATCGGCCGGATGAGTGACTGCTCGCCCTGCTCGATAATTACCGCCAATTGATTGGACTCCAGCCTGACCAACGACCCGACCGGATAAATACCGATGCTGCGCACAAAAGCCTCGAAGATGCGCGGATCGAAATGTCCTTTGCTCCACTCCGCCATTTTGCGTATGGACTCGGCCGGTTCCCAGCCGTTCTTGTAGGGGCGATTGGAGGTGATAGCATCATAGACATCACACACCGCCCCCATTTTGGCAAAGAGACTGATGCCTTCTCCAGACAACCCTTTCGGGTATCCGCTCCCATCCATTTTCTCGTGATGATGCAGACAGACATCCAGCGCATACTCACTGACACCCACACCCGCCAGCAGCATCCGATGTCCCTCGGCCGGATGACTCTTCATTGTCTCGAACTCGGCTTCGGTCAGCTTGCCCGGCTTGTCGAGTATCTCCGGCGAAATCATCATTTTGCCAACATCGTGCAACAACCCAGCCAACCCAGCCTGACGAACCTGTGCATCATCCAGCCCCAGCGTCCTTGCCAGCGACACCATCAAGGCGCATACCGCAACCGAATGCATGTAGGTGTATTCGTCCTTGCTCTTCAATCGCGCCATGCTGATCAGCGCGCCCGGATTGCGCATCACCGAGTTGGATATTTCCTCGACTACGTGCAGTGCTTCGTCCGCATTCAACGCCTTGCCCATGCGGGCTTCATGAAACATCGAAGACACGGCCTGTTTGGATTTTGCACATACCTTGGCGGCCCGCACCGCCTCCTGTGCAATATCGACATACTGGTGCTTCCTGCCACCTGACGACTCCGCCTCGGCGAGCTTGGATTCGACCTCGAATGCGACTGACGCCTCGGTTTCACCTCCCTCCACATCCAGCCCGCTCGATGTATCAATCCATATCTCTTTCAGGCCGGTAGCGAGTATGGCTTGCATATCTTCGGGGCGATCCAGCAGGAAAGCGCCGCGCCAGAACGGATGATCCATCCACGAGCCGCATAACTCGTGGACATACATCCCCAGACGCAATTGTTTAACCGGAATACGTTTCAACATGAATGCTTAACCGATCGGGAAATGGGTTGATTCTATCGAAAAAAAACCGCCCCATGAAGGGGCGGTTTAGATGGTACTGCTTGCGCATTGGCGCAGGATTTTACAGACCGGCTTCTGAACGCAGTATAGCGGCTTTGTCGGTTGCTTCCCACGTAAAGTCCGGCTCTTCGCGACCGAAGTGGCCATACGCGGCCGTATTCTGGTAGATCGGACGCAGCAGATTCAGCATTTGAACGATACCTTTTGGACGCAGGTCGAAGTGCTTCTTGACCAGCTCGGTAATCTTCTCGTCGGAGATCTTACCGGTACCATAGGTGGAGATCATGATGCTGGTCGGCTGCGCCACGCCGATCGCGTAGCTCACCTGCACCAGACACTTGTCGGCTAAGCCGGCCGCGACAATGTTCTTTGCTACATAACGTCCGGCATAGGCGGCGGAACGGTCAACCTTGGACGGATCCTTGCCGGAGAATGCGCCGCCGCCATGCGGAGCTGCACCACCGTAGGTATCAACGATGATCTTGCGGCCGGTCAGGCCGGCATCGCCGTGCGGGCCGCCGATGACAAAACGACCGGTGGGGTTAACCAGAAACTTGATGTCGCCCTTGATCAGCTCCTTGGGCAATACCGGCTTGATGATCTCCTCGATGACCGCTTCGCGAATCTGCGGCAACTCGATGTCTGGAGAATGCTGGGTCGACAGCAGGACGGTATCGATCGAATAAGGCTTGCCATCAACGTATTTGATGGTGACTTGCGATTTCGCATCCGGGCGCAACCAGTTCAGGCGGCCATCACGGCGCAACTGCGACTGGCGCTCAACGATGCGATGCGACAAATAGATCGGCAACGGCATCAGTGTGTCGGTTTCAGTACAGGCGTAGCCAAACATCAGCCCCTGATCGCCCGCGCCCTGATTCAGGTAGTCATCGGAAGCCCGATCCACACCCTGGGCAATATCTGGACTCTGCTGGCCATAGCAGACATGCACCGAACAACCGTCTGCATCGAAGCGCAGACTGGGATCGTCGTAGCCGATCTTGCGAATTGCCTCGCGCGCCACCTTGGCGTAGTTAACGTTGGCAGTCGTAGTGATCTCGCCCGCCATTACGGTTAGGCCGGTAGTCACCAGCGTCTCTGCGGCTACCCGCGCATAGGGGTCTTGCGCTAGAATCGCGTCCAGAACCGCATCGGAAATCTGGTCGGCAACCTTGTCCGGATGGCCCTCGGACACGGATTCGGATGTAAAGAAATATTCGCTCATGGCTCTCCGTTCGATCATTACAGTGGTTAAATAGGGGGCGAAGTATAGCAAAAACCACCCTTAAAACAGACTTATGAATTTTTCCCTGACGGGCACTCTGTTCCACCTGCTGGCCCGCCTGCCCCTGTCGGCATTGCATCGCCTCGGCGCGCTGCTGGGCTGGGCGACCTATTTATCCTCCAGGCGCTATGCCGCCCGCCTAAGTGAAAATCTGCGTATCGCAGGAATAACCGATTCGGAGTCTGCGTATCGCGAACTTTTGCACGCCAATATTCGCGAGGCGGGCAAAAGTGTGATGGAACTGCCGTGGGTCTGGCTGCGCCCGTTCGACCAGCTGGTCGCCAATATTGTGCAATGCCATGGCTGGGAACGCGTACAGGCTGCGTACGCACAGGGCAAGGGCGTCATTATGTTGACGCCACATCTCGGCTGCTTTGAGATGCTAAATCTCTATGTCGCCGCGCACTACCCCATGACCAGCATGTACCGCCCCCCGCGCCAGCGTTTTCTAGAAGCCCTAATGATCCG
>JBBQXA010000008.1:0-32156 GCA_038210095.1 Burkholderiales bacterium | reverse complement strand
CATTGCCATCACGAACATTGCGAGGCCCATGATGTAAGCGGCAGTCCGCATGGTCACGATCACGGGCGCAGCGGCTTGATGATTACACTGGGTGACACCTTCCACAATTTTGTGGACGGCGTCATCATCGCGGCAGCCTTTCTGATCGATATTAATCTGGGCTTGGTCACCGCACTGGCGATTATTGCGCACGAGATTCCGCAGGAAGTCGGTGACTTTGTGATCCTGTTGCATTCGGGTTACAGCAAGGCCAAGGCTTTGCAATTGAATCTAATTTCCAGTTTTGCCTCGGTGTTGGGCGGCGTGCTGGGCTACTACACGTTGCAGACAGCGCAGGCATGGATTCCGACCTTGTTGGCACTGGCCGCGGCCAGCATGCTTTATGTTGCGGTGGCCGATCTGATCCCGGGGTTGCACAAGCGCACCCGTTTGCGCGACACCTTGCAACAGGTACTGTTAATTAGCGCGGGTGTGGGTACTATTTTTACGGTGGGTCTGTTTGTTCACGCCTGATCGCCGCATATTCAATTTCGATTTGGGTTGTACTGAGAAAGTTTAGCAATGCACAAGAATTCCCCTCCAAAAGTCGGTTTCGTCTCACTGGGCTGTCCCAAGGCAACTTCTGATTCCGAGCAAATCCTCACGCGCTTGCGAGCCGAGGGTTACCTGATCTCCAACACCTACCAGGAGGCCGATCTGGTGGTGGTAAACACCTGCGGTTTCATCGATAGCGCGGTGGCAGAGTCGCTGGACGCCATCGGCGAGGCACTGGCTGAAAATGGCAAGGTGATCGTTACCGGTTGTCTGGGTGCGAAGGGCGATGTGGTGAAACAGGCCCATCCCAAGGTGCTCGCGGTCACCGGTCCGCATGCGGCCGACGAAGTGATGGAGGTGGTGCATCAGCATCTGCCTAAGCCGCATGATCCCTATACCGATCTCGTTCCGGAACAGGGCATACGTCTGACGCCCAAGCACTATGCCTACGTAAAAATATCCGAGGGTTGTAACCACAGTTGCACCTTCTGCATCATTCCCAGTCTGCGCGGCGAGCTGGTCAGCCGTCCGGTGGGTGAGGTGATGCAGGAAGCGAAGCATCTGGTGAATGCGGGTGTGAAGGAGCTGCTGGTGATTTCGCAGGACACTTCGGCCTACGGGGTGGATGTGAAATACCGCACCGGCTTCTGGGGAGGCACGCCATTGCGCACGCGCATGACCGAACTGGCTGCCGCACTGGGCGAGTTGACAGGTCCGGACGGCGAGAAAGTCTGGGTACGATTGCATTACGTCTACCCCTATCCGCATGTGGATGAGGTTATCCCGCTGATGGCGGCAGGCAAGATATTGCCCTATCTGGATATCCCGTTTCAGCATGCCAATGCGCGGATTCTCAAGCTGATGAAGCGTCCGGGCAATATCGACAACGTGTTGGCACGCGTCAAACGCTGGCGCGAAATCTGTCCCGAGCTGACCTTGCGCAGCACTTTCATCGTCGGCTTTCCCGGCGAGACTGAAGCGGAATTCGAGGAGCTGCTCGACTTCCTCAGGGAGGCGCAGCTGGATCGTGTGGGCGCGTTCGCCTATTCACCGGTGGAGGGAGCGGCAGCCAACGAGTTGCCGGATCATGTGCCGCACGATGTGCAGCAGGAGCGTCTGGAACGCTTGATGTTGCTGCAGGAGCAAATTAGTGCGGAGCGCCTCAAGCGCAAAGTCGGCCAGATTATTACCGTGTTGGTGGATGAAGTGGACGAGGACGGTGCTATCGCACGCAGTTCAGCCGATGCGCCGGAGATCGACGGTCTGGTCTACATCGTGGACGGACGGGAGTTGCAGGTGGGTGACCGGGTTGAGGTTAAAGTCGTCGAGTCGGACGAACACGACCTGTGGGCGGAACGGGTTTGATTCGCAGAGGATTTACGGCATAGTTTTTTTAGCCATCGCTAAGCAGTGCGATGATCTCCTCGTGCTTGATTTTGGTGGCGAGTTCGAGCGGTGTGATGCTGTCGTTGTAGTGGGCATTGCGGTCGGCGCCCTGTGATAACAGCAATTTCACCACATCGGTATGCCCGTTGGCGCAGGCCTTGTGTAACGGGGACCAGCCGTCGTTACTGGTCAGGTTGACATCGGCACCTGCCGAGACCAGCGTGATGCAGACGTCGAGATGGCCGCGTGTGGCGGCCTGCAACAGCGGTGTCCAGCCGTGCTGGCTGCGCACATTTACTTCTCCGTGCTGGGCGTACAATAATTTCACCACCTTGAGGTAACCGTTGAATGCGGCCCAATGCATCGGCCCATAACCGGCATTGTCCGTAATTTTTACGTTGGCACCGCTGCGTATCAGTAGTTCTGCCATTTCTTCGTTACCGTTGAAGGAGGAAATCATCAGCGGTGTCCAGCCGCGCTCGTCGCGAGTATCGACCGGAAGTCCGGCGCTCAGGTAGGCGCACATAGCCTTTTTATCCTGACTTTCCACCGCTTTCAGAAATCCCTGCGGTGTGCAGTCATAGCCTAGTTCTTCGATTGCGCGCTTTTTGTTGAGCTCAATCTCGACCCATGGGTCACTTTGCGGCACGGTGTTTTGCTGGTGTGAATGATCGTATATGCGACTCAGCCGGTAGAGTTCGGCGAGGATTTCCTTGGGGAATCCTTGGCGAGAACCGCCCCGTGTGTCTATCATCAGCTCGGTAAAGCAGGTTTCCATTTGTGATGTTTCCCACAGATCAACGATCTTGCTCAAGATGCGCGGGAACTGCTTCTCCAACTCGTGTGGATAGAGATCGACCCTGCCGTATACCATTTTCAACATCGCATCGTTCATGGATTCCTATTCTGGATCTAGCGGGCAACGGTTGTCACCCGTGTATGGGTTTGAAGTACTTATTCGGACTTGCCCGGCGCGCCAGCTTTGTCGTAGGGACAATTGCCGCTCTGGTGATTACACGGTTTGCCGTCAATATGCATTTTTTCGTGCATCGCCCGGTGACGTTCCTCGCGTTGCTGCGGCGTCATGTTGCCCAGTTGCTTGCGCATTTTTTCATGACCGGCCGGACATTGTCCGGCTGACTTCTTGTGCATTTCTTCACGCATGACTTCGTGCATGGCCTGACGCTCTTCGGGTGACATCTTTTCCCACTGTGTACGCATGGCCTGATGCTGTTCGTCACGCTGTTCCTGAGTTTTCGGCTTCACACTGTCCAGTGTGGCGGGAGCGGTATCTGCCGCGAGCGCATTCAGGCTGAACATGGTGGAAAATACGGCAGCAATCAGCCAAGTTGGCTTTGGGAAGGTGTTCATTGAAGCTCCTAAAGTGTTTAATTGGGTTTGTTGGTCAGTCATGGATGGGAATCGTTCCATGTGAGCTTGCAATTTAGTACAGAAGCTCGAACAGTTCAAATTTATGACTGTTAAAAATGTTCTCGTAGGGCGGCATTGCTTGCCGACTGATTCGATTCGGGCTAGTCTGACACCGTAGTAAAAATCATAAGAGGAGGGGTGCCATGAATAACGAAAAAAAACCTGTTGAACTCGACAAGATCGTCTGCGAAGTTTGTCGCAAGGAGGTGCCGCTAACCGAAGCGCAGTCTCCCGAGGCGGAAGACTATGTCGCCCATTTCTGCGGTCTGGATTGTTACGAGCAATGGAAAAAAGAGAGTGAAGCCGACACCGGGCAGGGCGGTTAATACTACGTCTCGGAAACACTGAAAAATTCCACCGCGACGGATGCTTCGCGCGTTCGACGCATAGGCGGCAGGCTCTGCCACACCCGTTTCCCGTATTGCTTGGTGATGATGCGCGGGTCGCAGATCATCAGCACGCCGCGGTCACTCTCGTCGCGGATCAATCTGCCCGCGCCCTGTTTTAGTGTGATGATTGCGCGTGGCAATTGGTACTCCATGAACGCGTTACGTCCCAGTTTTTTCAACTGATCGATGCGAGCCGACAGTACCGGGTCATCCGGCGGTGCGAACGGCAGTTTGTCGATAATCACCAGCGACAGCGCCTCGCCGCGTACGTCCACTCCTTCCCAAAACGACTGGCTGCCCAGCAGCACCGCGTTGCCGTGATCGCGGAAACGCTCCAGCAATTCATTGCGCGAACCCTCGCCCTGTAGCATCAGCGGATAGTCCCAGCCGCGTCGGTCGAATTCGGCTTGCAGAATATCGTAGGCACGCTGCATCGCACGCAGGCTGGTGAACAGTAGGAAGGCGCGCCCTTTGCTGGCTTCGATTAGCGGCAGTGCAGCCTGTACTACTGCCTCGGTATAACCCTCGCTGTTCGGCTCCGGCAGATTTTGCGGCACATACAGAAGCCCCTGTTTTTCGTAGTCAAATGGACTGTCCCAGCAGGCGGTGCGTGCCTTGTGTAGCCCCATTTCATTCTGGTAATGGGAGAAGTCTTGTTTCACTGCAAGTGTTGCGGAGGTAAAAATCCACGCACGCGCATTGCCCGTGATCTGCCGCTCGAAAATTTCGGCAATGGACAGCGGTGTGGTGTTCAGTTGTAGCGAGTGGTGAAAAATCTCCAACCAGCGCACCTGATCCGGCTCATCTCCTTTTTGCCATTTCGCCAGTTGCTGCGACAAGGCCTGCGCGCGTTGCCAGCAGTGTTCCAGTCCCTCGCTGCGTTCGGCCTGCTTCTCCAGCAGGTTCACGAGCTGGGTCAGTTTTTCGGCCAGCGATTTCAGTGCGGGGGCGAAGTCCCTGAAGTCTTCCGTCGCCAGCGCGGGCATGCGGCCTTCCTTTTTGAACACCAGCCGCAGATCGCGTGCGGCCTTGTCCAGTTCGTCCGCCGCTTTGGGCAGCGGCGCGAAATCCTTGGCCGAGGCCGCCGCTTCCAAGCGCGCATCCGTCGCCAGATCGAGCAGTTGGCTGGTGGAAAGATTCTCGCCGAAGAATAGACTGGCGGTTTCGGGCAATTGATGCGCCTCGTCGAAGATCACCGTGTTGCACACCGGCAGCAGTTCGGCTATCCCCTCGTCACGCAACATCACATCGGCGAAGAACAGATGATGATTGACAACCACGATGTCCGCCTTCATCGCATCGGAGCGGGCCTTGAGCACGAAACAGTCGCTGTGGCTGGGGCATTCCTGTCCCAGACAGTTGTCGCGCGTCGACGTTACATGCATCCAAATCGGCGCATTCTCCGGCACATCGGCCAGTCCGCTCTTGTCGCCGCTGTGGGTGACCTTGGCGTATTGCATGATCTTGCCCAGGTGGCGGACATCCTCGCGCGTTTTGAACAGCCCGTTCGACTGCGCCAGTTCCAGATGGTAGTGGCATACATAATTGGAGCGTCCCTTGAGCAGTGCGACCGACACCGGCGCTTTGAGCGCATCGCGCACCATGGGCAGGTCTTTCTGGAATAACTGATCTTGCAGGTTCTTTGTGCCGGTCGAAATGATCACCTTGCCGCCGTTGAGCAGCGCAGGCACCAGATAGGCAAAGGTCTTGCCCGTGCCGGTTCCAGCCTCGGCTACCAGAATGGCGTTGTCACGTATCGCTTCGGCGACCGCCATTGCCATCTCACGCTGCTGCGTGCGTGGACGAAACGACGCCACCTCGGTGGCAAGTGGGCTCTGCTCGGAAAAGAAACGTTCGACTTCGGCGGTCACGGCGGATTATCTAGGCCTAAAGGTATGTGGTTTTACGAAAGGTGCGGGGTTATAGTACGGCAGGGATTTTACGCGATGCCAGAACTCAAGCCGAACAAATTATTCACAGCAATCATTTTCCATGTCCAATCTGTACTGAACTGACCCAGATGCATCGAGGTGTGTAGGCAGGGGGCAGAGTTCACTTTCTATGCCGGAGGCGCGATTTGCGTGGTCGCCGCATGGGCACCGTTCTGGCGACCGGCTGATATGATCGACGGAATAAATATTTCGGGAGAGTGGCAATGCAAATCTGGGTGGATGCCGATGCGTGTCCAAAAGTTATCAAGGAAATTTTGTTCCGAGCGGCGGAGCGGCGGCAGATTGCGTTGACTTTGGTGGCGAACAAAATGTTGAGTTGCCCTCCGTCGAAGGTGATACGGGCGATGCAGGTTCCGGCAGGATTTGATGTGGCCGATAACAAGATCGTGGAACTGACCGAAGTCGGCGATCTGGTGGTCACCGCCGATATTCCGCTGGCCGCTCAGGTAATCGCGAAGGGCGGCCATGCCTTGAATCCGCGCGGCGAGCTTTATACTCGGGATTCGATACAAGAGCGGTTGACGATGCGTAATTTTATGGAGAATTTGCGCAGCAGCGGGGTGGAGACTGGCGGTCCGCCCGCACTCAGTCAGAGTGACCGTCAGGCATTCGCGAATCAACTGGACAAGTTTCTGGTAAAACATGCCAAATGTTAGGCGTAGTCGGGGTAGTTGCTTTCCGTCGGATCGATAGTGACCAGTCATCGTAACCAATAAAATTGCGGGTAGAATGCCCGCGGTTTTGTGCCAACGGAATAATTCTTCATGTCCATAAGAACTAAAATTTTTAGTCACGGTCAGAACCCCGTTTGCAACGTTCCGGACAGGCGGACGTTGATTTTGCATCTAAGATATCAATTATTTGGCATTAACTAGGGTGGCGCATGCAGCAGTTTGATAATAATCGCATCGAGACAGGCGGAACCGTGAAGGTCTGGGATCTGTTCGTTCGTTTTTTCCACTGGTCTCTGGTGCTGGGATTCGCGACTGCTTTCGTTTCCGGTGAGTTTCATATTTCATGGCTGCATACGCTGGTGGGCTATGTCCTGTGTGCATTGATCGTGGCGCGACTGTTCTGGGGTATCAAGGGTAGCCAGTACGCGCGCTTCGGTTCCTTTGTTTTTTCGATCAGCGAGACGCGGACCTATCTGCACTCCATGCTCAGCGGACATCCCAAACATTATTTTGGGCATAATCCGGCAGGTGCCTTGATGGTGTTCGCTTTGCTGGCGACAGTGATCGCCTTGTTGGTCACCGGGTTGGCAACGCTGGCGGTGATCGATTTCGATGGGCCGCTGTTGTTTCTCGCCAACCGGGTGAGCGATGAAGCTAGTTACACACTGCGTCATTTGCACGAATTTATCCCCGACGTTGCGTTGGTGCTGGTCGGTCTGCATTTGCTGGGCGTAGTGTCCGGCAGCATCCAGCACAGGGAGAATCTGGTGCGGGCGATGATTACCGGGAAGAAGGAAGTTCTGCCGGTCAGGAATGAGGGAAATCAGGAATGAGGGAAAGTAGATGAATGGTATGAAGTTTCTGGGGTTGTGCTTGTTGGCATTGTCGGGAGCTGCATGGGCTGAGGGTAGTCCGGTAGAGCTGCCGACACTGTCTAGCGAATACATCAGGGATCAGGCGTCGTTCAGGTTGGCGGCGAATCATCAGACCGAACTGGTCAGGCAAACTGGGGAGCCTGTTGTGACGGCGAAACCCGAGTTCGAACCGCCGATGCTCACCGGTAGCAAGGTGCACCAGTATCTGGGTATTGCCACCATCGGCGCGGCGGCGGCAACTTTTCTGACCCACTTTCATCCCTGTGAGGGGCCGAATTGCGGTGCACAGCCGCCGCGCAATACCAATGGCGTACATGCAAAATGGGGCAAGGCCACGGCGCTACTGGCTGCGGCGACGGTCGCCAGCGGGCTGATTACGCACTGGGATGACTTTCATAAGGAAGACGGCATCTCTGATCCCGATAACCTGCATGTACTGTTGGGTGTGACGGGGGCGGCGATGATGGCCTATGCGATCAATAAATCGGCGAATTCCTCGACGACGCCGACCAGCCATTCGGCGCTGGCGGAACTGGGTGCGCTCAGTATGATCGTTGCAATTAAATTGACTTGGTAATGGAGAGAGTGGAAATGAAAAAATTGTATACAGCTATGGTGTTAGTCGGCGCAATGGTCATGGTTTCAACAGCATGGGCGACCCCGGCTACGGATGAATTGTTTACGCGCTATCAGTCTGAAGGCGCAAAAAATTTTGACGCCAAGCGCGGCGGCGACAACTGGGTAAAAAAGGTCAAGGGCGAAGAGGCTGAGATGATGTCCTGCCAGACCTGTCACAGTGAGGATCTGACCAAGCAAGGCAAGCATCACAAGACCGGCAAGGTGATTGAGCCCATGGCCCCCAGCGTTAATGCCGAGCGTTTTACCGATGTGAAGAAGATCGAGAAGTGGTTCAAGCGCAACTGCAAGGATGTGCTGGCGCGCGAATGTACTTCACAGGAAAAAGGCGACTATCTCAAGTTTCTGTTGAGCAAGTAAGGTGGGCATGATGCAAAACAGATACATGATGGTGCTGCTGGCAGCTATTTTTCTGGCGGGGAGCGGCGTTGCACAGGCGGAAGAGACTTTCTGGCAGTGGATGGCAAATCCATGGCGCGAGAAAGAAGTGCAACCGGTCACCAACAAGCTCTATCAGGAAGAGTGCAGCGCCTGTCACCTGGCTTACCAGCCCGGACTATTGCCGTCTAAATCTTGGGAGAAATTGCTGACCGAAGAGGCGCTGAGCGACCATTTCGGTGACGATGCCTCGCTGGATGCGGATGCGCTGAAAGAAATCAAAGACTATGCGCTTGAGAATGCGGCGGACAAGTCTTTCCACAAACGTTCGCGCAAGATCGCTCTGGCAACCCGGGATGTCGAGGCGCCGCTGCGCATCACCGAGGTGCGTTACATCAAGCGCAAGCATCACGAGATTCCCGAGAAAATGATCAAGGGTAACAAGGACGTGAAATCGCTTAGTTTTTGCAACGCCTGCCACACCAGAGCCAAGGAAGGTATCTACGATAACGATACTGTGAAAATACCGAACTACCCCGATTGGGAGGATTGAGCGCCAAGCAGGTTGGAAAAGGACAGCTCGGGTTGTCCTTTTTTATTTGTGCGGTTGAATTCAGAGGTCTTCGCATCGGTTCGCGGTTTGTTGTGAGTGGCGATGCTGTGTTATAACAACCGCCTGCAGTGGATGTACTCGAAAAGCTCTGGCCTCTGATGGTGAAACTCAATCTGATGCATCCGGATTGGATTCAACGAAAGGAAAGCACGTGCAACAGAGTATCCATATCTCCCCCGTTCCCAGTCAGGCTGATCTTTTGGGAAAACCGAAATTCAAGTCGTATCAACTGAATAATTTCCGTGATATTCCCCAGTTGAGTGTTTTGACGGAGCAGCAGTTAATTGATATCGAGGTGGTCGGCAATGTCCTGCCGTTCAAGGTCAATAATTTTGTAATCGAACGGCTGATCGAGTGGGATAAAGTGCCTGACGATCCGATGTTCAAGTTGACCTTCCCGCAAAAGGACATGCTCCAGACCGAGCACTATGACGAGATTGCGGCGCTGCTGAAGCAGGGGGCAGACAAGGCGGTCATCAAGGAAGCGGCCAATCGCATCCGCATGCTGCTCAACCCGCATCCGGCGGGGCAGGCCGATCATAACGTGCCGATGCTCAACGGCGAACCGCTGCATGGTGTGCAGCACAAATACAAACAGACCGTGCTGTTCTTCCCCAGTCAGGGCCAGACCTGCCATGCCTATTGCACCTTCTGTTTCCGCTGGCCGCAGTTCATCGGCATGTCCGACATCAAGTTTGCTAGCCGCGAAATCGAGAAGCTGGTGGAATATTTACAGCAACACGATGAAGTGACCGACATCCTGTTTACCGGGGGCGACCCGATGATCATGTCGGTAAAAAATCTGGCGGCGTATATCGAAGCGCTATTGCAGGCGGATTTGCCCAATCTGATCAATATCCGTATCGGTACCAAGGCGCTGGCTTACTGGCCGCACAAATTTGTCGATGATGACGATGCGGCAGACCTGTTGGCATTGTTCCGAAAAGTGGTGCAGTCGGGCAAACAACTGGCTTTGATGGCGCACTTCAATCACCCCCGCGAACTGGAGAACGAAGTGGTTCAACAGGCGATACGCAACCTGAAAGCGGCGGGCGTCACCATACGCACCCAGTCTCCGGTAATGCGTCATATCAATGATGATCCGGCGATCTGGGCAAAGATGTGGCAAATGCAGGTCAAGCTGGGATGCATCCCGTATTACATGTTTCTGGCGCGCGATACCGGTGCTCAGCATTATTTTTCGGTGCCGCTGGTCAGGGCGTGGGAAATTTTCCGCGAGGCCTATCAGCAGGTCAGTGGTCTGGGACGCACGGTGCGTGGCCCCAGTATGTCTGCTAATCCCGGCAAGATTCAGGTGTTGGGCGTGGCTGAAGCCGGCGGCAAGAAAGTCTTGGTCATGCGTTTCTTGCAAGGGCGCAATCCGAATTGGGTGCAGCGTCCCTTCTTCGCGGAATACGACGAGAAAGCCTGCTGGATCAATGAGCTGAAACCGGCGTTCGGCGAAGAGAAGTTTTTCTTCGAGGATGAGATGGAGCGTTTGTATCACGAGGCTCCGGACGTGGATACGGCAGGCGATTTCGAATAATGCTTGTGGTGCGAACTGTGGGGCAGTCAGTTGTACAATCCGGCCTGTTCCCAATTTGATGGGTTAAAGGGCTGGCATGGCAAAGGCAAAAACGATCTATAGCTGCACCGAGTGCGGCGGTCAGTCACCGAAGTGGCAGGGGCAGTGTCCGCATTGCATGGAGTGGAATACGCTGATCGAGTCGGTAAGCGAGACGGTGACCAAGGGGACGAACCGATTCAACGCGCTGGCGACGAGCGGCAAGGTGCAGCGGCTGTCGGAGGTTGAGGCGGCGGAAGTGCCCCGCACCCCGACCGGCATCGCCGAGTTTGATCGCGTACTGGGCGGTGGGCTGGTATCCGGCGGCGTGGTGTTGATAGGCGGCGATCCGGGCATCGGTAAATCCACCCTGTTGCTGCAGGTGTTGGCGCATTTGTCCAGAAGTCAGAACACCCTGTATGTCAGCGGCGAGGAGTCGGCGCAACAGATCGCGTTGCGCGCGAAGCGTTTGTCGTTGGACGCGAGTGAACTGCGTTTGCTGCCAGAAATTCAGCTCGAAAAAATCCAAGCCGCCATCGCGCAAGACAAGCCCGACGTGGTGGTGATCGACTCGATCCAGACCGTCTATTCCGAACAGCTCACCTCCGCACCCGGCTCGGTCGCCCAAGTGCGCGAGTGTGCGGCGCAGCTTACCCGCATCGCCAAAAGTCAGAACATCACCATCATTCTGGTCGGTCATGTCACCAAGGAAGGCGCACTGGCCGGGCCGCGTGTGCTGGAACACATCGTCGATACCGTGTTGTACTTCGAGGGCGACACTCATTCCAGTTTCCGTCTGATACGCGCATTCAAGAACCGCTTCGGCGCGGTGAACGAACTGGGGGTGTTTGCGATGACCGAGCGCGGCCTGCGCGAAGTGAGCAATCCTTCCGCACTGTTCCTGTCGCAACACGGCACCCAGGTCGCCGGTTCCTGTGTAATGGTGACGCAGGAAGGCACGCGTCCCTTGTTGGTGGAAATTCAGGCGCTGTTGGATGAATCACATTCGCCCAACGTGCGGCGCTTGTCGCTGGGGTTGGAGCAGAACCGGTTGGCGATGCTGCTGGCCGTGCTGCACCGTCATGCGGGCATTGCCTGCTTCGATCAGGACGTGTTCATCAACGCGGTCGGTGGTGTGAAGATCACCGAGCCCGGGGCCGATCTTGCAGTAATCCTCGCGATGGTCTCCAGCCTGCGCAATAAGCCGCTGCCGGAGAAGCTGGTGGTGTTCGGTGAGGTCGGCCTCGCGGGCGAAGTGCGTCCGGTACAGCGCGGGCAGGAACGTTTGAAGGAGGCCGCCAAACTGGGTTTCACTCATGCCATCATTCCCAAGGCCAACGCGCCTAAACATAAGATCGAAGGTATGGAAATCATCGCGGTGGAGCGGGTAGAGCAGGCGGTGGAGCGGATGCGCTAACTTTAAGCCGGTTTGTCTTTCGGTATTAAATTTTAGTGCATATGGAATTGTCTTGAGCGGTTCTTTTCGAATGCCTGAAGATATCGCTAAAATCGCCGTTATTCCTTGTTGTGCAGCATGCTGACTCGCGTTAAAGTGCAGCGAGGATAAAGAAGAATAAATACGGGGGAGTTCGAACATGTTGTTGTTGACCATGCTGCTTGCATTGGTGATTTTTACGATTCTAGCTTTTTTTCGCGCGTCCATTGTTAGTTGGGTGTTGGCAATGATGGTGGTCGTGCCGGTTATCGCGATTCAATCACGTATTTCCGATAGCGCCTTGCAGGTCGTCTATGTATTGTTGATCCTGTTCATTGTGATATTCGGTATTGCTCCGTTACGTCGAATGTTGATCAGCGGGAATATCATGAAGGTGTTCCGCCGAATATTGCCGCCGATTTCTTCCACCGAGCAGGAGGCGATTGATGCCGGTACGGTGTGGTGGGATGGCGAGTTGTTCAGCGGCGACCCGAATTGGGATGCCCTGCTGGAATTCCCCCCGTGTGTACTGAGCGAAGAGGAGCAGGCATTTCTCGACAATGAGGTCGAAGAGTTATGCGCCATGCTGGACGATTGGGACATCACGCACAATCGCGTCGATTTGCCGCCCGAGGTTTGGCAGTTCCTCAAGATCAAGGGTTTCTTTGGCATGATCATCCCCAAGCAGTATGGCGGGCGCGAGTTTTCCGCACAGGCGCATTCTGCTGTGGTGGCGAAGGTGGCTTCGCGTAGCGGTTCAGCCGCGGTTACGGTGATGGTGCCGAATTCACTGGGGCCGGCTGAGTTGCTGCTGCACTACGGTACGGATGAGCAGAAGGAGAAATATCTGCGTCGTCTGGCCTACGGTCTGGAAATGCCCTGTTTCGCATTGACCGGGCCGTTTGCCGGTTCCGACGCAGGAGCGATTCCGGATTACGGCATCGTATGTCGCGGCGAATTCGGGGGAGAGCAGAATGTGTTGGGCATTCGTCTCAACTGGGAGAAGCGTTACATTACCCTAGCTCCTGTTGCCACACTGTTGGGCCTCGCATTCAAGTTGCATGACCCCGAACAATTGCTGGGCGGCGAAGTCGAGCGCGGCATCACGCTGGCGCTGATTCCGACCAATATTACGGGTGTGAAAATCGGTCGGCGTCATTTTCCGCTTAACTCGGCATTCCTGAATGGCCCGACGCAGGGCAAGGATGTATTTATTCCGATGGATTACATCATCGGCGGCGCCGAGTGCGTGGGGCAGGGCTGGCGCATGCTGATGGAATGTCTAGCCGCCGGACGATCGATTTCATTGCCCGCCAGCAGCGTCGGCGTCATGAAGCTGGCGGCTAGAACCACGGGTGCCTATGCCCGTGTGCGTAAGCAGTTCAAGCTGCCTATCGGTCGCTTCGAGGGTGTGGAGGAGCCGATGGCACGTATCGGTGCGTATACCTACATGGTGGATTCGGCCCGGCGTTTCATCGCGCTGGCGGTAGATATGGGCGAGAAGCCATCGGTGATTTCCGCTGTGATCAAGTATCACGCGACCGAGCTTGGTCGCATCGTCATCAACGATGCGATGGATGTACATGGCGGCAAGGGCATCTGTCTCGGGCCTGACAATTATCTGGGGCGCATTTACCAGCAGACGCCGATCGGCATCACGGTGGAAGGCGCGAACATCCTGACCCGCAGCATGATTATTTTCGGACAGGGGGCGATACGCTCCCATCCCTACGTGCTGGCAGAAATTGCCGCGGCACATGAGCCGGATCACGATCTTGCGCTGCATAAATTCGATGAGGCACTGTTGGGGCATATCAGCTTTGCGATGAGTAATGCCGCGCGCAGTCTGGTATTCGGGGTCACCGGTGGTGCCGGAATTTATGCGCCGCCGGGCATGGATGCCCGCCATTACTACCAGCAGTTAACGCGTTTCTCCGCCGCTTTTGCGCTGGCCGCCGATATGGCTATGGGCGTGCTGGGCGGTGCGTTAAAACGGCACGAAAAGTTGTCCGGCCGACTGGGCGATGTGCTGAGTCTGATGTATCTGTGTTCTGCCACGCTCAAACGATTCGAGGATGATGGTAGTCCGGCCGAAGATCTGCCGCTGTTTCACTGGGCGATGCAGGATGCGATATACCGCATGCAGTTGGCGTTGAATGGCGTGGTGCAAAACTTCCCCAACACCTCGGCGCGCTGGTTGTTGGGCGCGCTGATCTTTCCGGTGGGGATGCGCCTGTCGCCGCCCTCGGATCAGTTGGGTCATGAAATTGCCACTCTGATGATGCAGCCGGGTGCGGCGCGTGATCGTCTGACCGAGGGCATGTATGTGCCGAAAGACGAACAGGATGCGGTCGGAGCACTGGAGGCGGCACTTGCCAGCACACTGCTCTGCGAACCGTTGCAGGCCGAACTGGAGCAGGCGCGTAAGGAAGGCAGACTGGTTGCACTGGACGAATTGGCACGCATTTCCGAAGCGCGCGACATCGGCTTGATCGATGCGGAGCAGACGTTGCTGTTGGAGCGCGACTATACGTTGCGGCGCAAGGTCATTATGGTGGACGATTTTTCATCTGCGGAATTGCGCGCCGGGCAACAATGATGTCGTTGCGCGACAAGGTGATATTCATCACCGGTTCCAGTCGCGGAATCGGGCGTGAAATTGCATTGCGCTGTGCGCGCGACGGTGCGAAGGTTGTCATTACCGGTAAGACCATTACTCCCCATTCCAAGCTGCCGGGCACGATACATAGCGTGGCCGCCGAAGTGGTCGCAGCGGGGGGGCAGGCGCTGGCGCTACAGCTGGATGTGCGCGACGAGCGGGCAATCAGTGCGGCGGTCAGTCAGACGATGGCGCACTTCGGCGGCATCGATGTGTTGGTGAACAATGCCAGTGCTATCAGGCTGAGCGGGACACTGGAGACGCCGGCTAGAAAGCTTGACCTGATGTGGGATGTGAACATGCGTGCCACATTCCTGATGTCGCAGGCATGCATCCCGCATCTGCAACAGGCGAACAATCCGCATATCCTCAATCTGTCGCCGCCGCTGGATATGAATGCGAAATGGTTTGCGCCGCATCTACCCTATACGATCTCGAAGTACGGCATGAGTATGTGTGCGCTGGGGATGGCGCGCGAGTTTTCGTCTGACGGAAGCAATGGCAAGAGTATTTCAGTCAATTGTCTTTGGCCCCGCACCACGATTGCAACTGCCGCCATCGAATTTAACTTTCCCGAGGAGTTTCTGCGCGCCTCGCGCAAACCGGCAATCGTTGCCGATGCGGCTTGGCATGTTCTGACGCGCAACGATTGCAGCGGCCGATTCTTCATTGATGAAGAGGTGTTGCGCGAGGCGGGGATAGATGATTTTTCAAGCTATGCATATGCGCCGGATGTGGCACTGCAGGGTGATCTTTTTTTGGATGCATGAGCGGGGAGGGGAAATGCAAATACAACAGGATGTGATTACGCCCCAGCAGGCTGGGACCCTGCACGGGCTGTTTGTAGAGCGTGTGAGAAGTACGCCCGACAAGATCGCCTATCGTCATTTCATTGATGGAGTCTGGCGCGACTATACCTGGCGCGAAATGCGCGACGAGGTAGGGCGCTGGCAAGTCGCATTGGGGAGACTGGGCTTGCAGTCGGGAGAGCGCGTGGCGATCATGCTGCGCAATTGTCCCTGCTGGATGATGTTCGATCAGGCGGCGATGTCGCTGGGGCTGGTCGTGGTGCCTCTGTATACCGTGGATAGACCGGATAATCTAGCCTATATCGTCAACGATGCCGGAGTGAAAGTGTTGCTGCTGGAAAATGCCGAGCAATGGCGAACGTTGCGCACGGTGAACGAGCAGCTTGGCGGCGTAGTTCGCTTTGTCAGTATCAATCCTGTGTCGAATAGTGACGACCCGCGCCTGATCGCAATGGATGATTTCCTGCCGCCTGCCGCACGTTTGCAAACCGCGCCGCCGGTGCTATCGGAGCAACTGGCAACCATTGTTTATACTTCGGGCACTACCGGCAAGCCCAAGGGGGTGATGCTCAGCCACAGCAACATACTCGGCAATGCCTACGCCAGTCTGGATATTATTGCCGTGCGCAGCGATGACCTGTTGCTGTCGTTCCTGCCCCTGTCGCATACCTTCGAGCGTACGCTGGGTTATTACCTGCCGATGATGACCGGCGCCACAGTAGCCTTTGCGCGTTCCATTCCGCAACTGTCGGAAGATCTGCAACTGATACGTCCCACCTTGCTGGTTTCCGTGCCGCGTATTTATGAGCGTATCCATGCGGCGATACTCACTAAGCTGAATGAGGGCTCGGCATTTAAGCGCAAACTATTTCACTTCGCTGTTGAAGTTGGCTGGGCACGTTTTGAATACCGGCAGGGGCGAGGGGGCTGGAAGCCGTCATTTCTGCTCTGGCCCATGTTGCACAAGCTGATTGCGCAGAAGTTGCTTGAGCGCATGGGCGGCAGATTGCGTACCGCAATCAGCGGTGGTGCGGCGCTGTCGACTGATATTTCACATATGTTTCTGGGGCTGGGGCTGCCGGTGGTGCAGGGTTACGGGCTGACCGAAACCAGTCCGGTGATCGCCGGAAATCGTCTGGATAGAAATTTTCCGGCCAGCGTCGGGCAGCCGATTCCCGACATACAGGTGCGTCTGAGCGCGCGGGGCGAACTGCAGGTTAAGGGGCCGAATGTGATGCTGGGATATTGGAACAATCCGGAGGCAACGCACGCGATGATAGCCGCCGATGGCTGGCTCAATACCGGCGATGTGGCGCACATTTCCGAGACCGGGCATATTTATATCACCGGTCGTACCAAGGACATCATCGTCATGTCCAATGGCGAAAAAATTCCGCCGAGCGATATGGAACTTGCGATCCTGCATGATCCGTTGTTCGATCAGGCCATGATCTTCGGTGAGGGGCGCCCCTACTTGGTCGCACTGGTCGTTTTAAATCCGGACTCATGGAATTCATTTTCGCGCGAGGTCGGTATACACGGAGATATGCCCGAGTCGTTGTACGATAGCCGGATCGAATCTAGAATTTTGAAGCGCATGGCGCGCAACCTGCGCGGCTTTCCCGGCTATGCCAAGGTAAACCGCATATTATTGTTGCGCGAACCCTGGAGTATTGAAAATGGCATGCTGACGCCGACGTTGAAACTCAAGCGTCCCGAAGTGGCGCGGCGTTATGCCGGACAGATTTCACAGCTCTACGATGGACACTAGGATAAAGATGAATGCCGGAATGAACGAAACATTGACGACTACTTTACCCCGGCGAGAGCCGACCATACGCGTCGTGGCGATGCCCTCCGATGCCAATTACACCGGCGACGTGTTTGGCGGATGGGTGATGGGGCAAGTGGACATCGCGGGGAGTATTCCTGCGCTGCACCGGGCCAAGGGGCGAGTGGCGACTATCGCCGTGAATTCCTTTGTATTCAAGCAACCGCTCTTTGTTGGCGATGTGGTGAGTTTCTATGCCGAGATCGTCAAGATAGGCCGAACCTCAATTACGGTGAACGTAGAAGTCTACTCGCAACGAGACCCCGCCAAACCGACCTGCGTGAAGGTGACCGAAGCGACGCTGACCTACGTGGCGGTGGATGAGAACCGCCAGCCCTGTGTTGTGCCGCCGGCAGATTAGGATGTTGTTGGATAATCAAACACTGTTGTTCTCCCTGGTGCTGCTAAACGCCGTCATGGCGCTTAGCCTGACCGTGGTGTCATGGGGGCGGGAGCACGACAGCCTGAAAAAATGGGCGGGGGCGCTGGCGCTGGAGTCGCTCGTCTGGATGCTGGGAGTGCTTCGCGGTGAGATTCCAGATGCGATGTCTTTCGTTTTGGCGGGCACTCTGTTTGCAGCCGTGCAATCGCTGAAGCTGGCCGCGATATACGAGTTCGGAGGTATGGCTTGGTCGCGCTTGCAATGCCTGCTTCCTGTAATTCTGATTTTTCTGTTGCTGGTTTTTCTGCCCTACGAGGATGTGCGCCACCGGCTAGCCTATAGCAGCCTGATATATGGCGCGCAGTTCCTGATGATGGTGCAGGTGTTGCGCGGTACTACGGAGTTGCGTACAGGGCGAGCATGGTGGTTGCTGTTTGGTGCAACGGTCGCCATTTTGCCGTTGTTTGCATTGCGCGCCATCGTGTCCTTCTTTGGACTCTATGAGTTTTCGATGCCCGACTCGACGTTAGCGCTCAATCCGGTGCAGCTGGCTATTTTTGTGGCCTTAATCATGGTGAGCGTGATGGGTTCGACGGGATTTATCCTGATGATCAAGGAAAAGGCCGACCACGCAATTCGTGCTTTGGCCATGATTGATTCGCTTACTGGGATATTCAATCGTCGTGCCTTTATGGAGCGGGCCGAAAAAGAATATGCCATGGCTCAGCGCAATAAACTTCCCCTCGTGTTGCTCATGCTGGATATCGATCATTTCAAGCGCATCAACGATAAATACGGGCATCCCACCGGTGATGCGGCGCTGGTTGAAGTGGCACGTATTCTGGATTCGCGCTTGCGCAAACAGGATACGCTGGGGCGTTTCGGCGGTGAGGAATTTTGCATCCTGCTGCCCGCGACCGATGAAGCGGGTGCGCTGGCATTGGCCGAGAAGCTGCGTCTTGCAGTGGAAGGAACGCCGCTGGTAACGGAGCGCCACACAATTTCGGTTACCGTCAGCATAGGTGTAACGGTATGTCTGGCGGGCTGTTCAAATTGTGGAATGAGCTTTCATAAGCTTATTGATGATGCGGATGCCGCACTTTATCAGGCCAAACGTGATGGACGCAATCGCACGGTGATACTGCCACTTGGCTGCGTGGATGCTTAGCCGCTGGTGCAGCTTACACCATGCCATGTTCGAGCATGATGGCGTTTCAGGGTTGAATGCCCATACCTAAAAATTAGGGAGAGTAGTTCATGCAGTTCAAGCAAGTGGTCATTTCCATCGCAGTCATGATGGTGCCCGGAGTTGCTGTTGCTTCCGGCTTTGCGTTAAACACACAAAGCGGCAGCGGATTGGGCAATGCCTATGCGGGTGGCACAGCCGGGGCGGACGATGCCAGTACGATATTCTTCAATCCCGCCGGAATGGCGCGTTTGCATGGAAAACAGCTTGCGCTTGCGGGGACGCTGATCGGTGTCAGCACGCAATTTGCTGACACGGGTTCCGCTTCAGCGACGGGCGGGCGGGCCTTGGGCAGCGTATCCGATGGCGGCAGGAAGTGGGCCGCGATACCCGTTGGTTATTTCGTGACGGAGATCAGGCCGAAACTGCATTTCGGCATCGGCATAAACGCGCCCTTCGCTTCGACGACCGAATATCGCGCCGATTGGATAGGGCGTTATCAGGCGATCAAGTCGAGCATTGCAACCATCAATGTAAATCCCTCGATGTCATATCAGCTGAGCGATGCCTTCTCTGTCGGTGTGGGGCTGGACTACCAGCAGATCAAGGCGAGTCTGACTAATGCAACGATCCTAGTTCCTGGTGTGCCGGCCTTTGACGGGCTGGCCACGCTGGATGGCAGCAATGCCGCTTGGGGATACAACTTCGGGGGGTTAATGCAACTGGATGAGGGGGCTCGTGTCGGTCTGTCTTATCGTTCTGCAGTGCAACACCAATTGACCGGTACGGCTTATATCGCTTCCGCGTTGTCGGTTCCCGGAACAACAAATGTGTACATTCCTATTACGGCCGACATCAAGACGCCCGATACTCTGTCTGTTGGCTATTTCAATGCGCTGGATGATAAATGGGATGTGATGGCTGATTTGGCGCGCACCGGCTGGAGCAGTTTCAAAGAGTTGCGTGTTGTTCAGGCTTCCACCGGAGCAACGATTTCGTTGTCTCCCAAGAACTGGCGCAATACATGGCGCGTTGCGTTGGGTGTTAATCATCACTACGACGAAAAGTGGACCGCGCGAGCCGGCTTGGCCTATGACCAGAGCCCGGTGCCGGAAGCCTACCGTGATGCACGTATGCCGGACTCGGATCGCGCATGGTTGTCGCTGGGAGGACAATACAAGCTGGACAAAAAAAGTACCGTTGATTTGGGCTATGCACACCTGTTCGTAAGAAACAGAGTTATCAGCAGAAATTCCGGCGGAGTAAATGTTGCATCGACTGCGTTATATGCGCAGGTCAGCGGAAATTTCGACACCACGGCAGATGTGCTGAGTGTTCAATACAGCTACGGATTTTAATTGTCACGGGTGAGTGTTCAGACTCGACGGAAATAAGGCATACCGTCCTCGTCTGATCGCAGCTTCTGCAAGTTCGAAATATTTCCGGAATGATGAGGGAGGGGAACATGAGCGAGAATTTCCAGATACGCAAGGTCGCGGTGCTGGGTGCGGGCGTGATGGGCGCACAGATTGCCGCCCATCTGGTCAATGCCAATGTGCCGACCATATTGTTCGACCTGGGGGCGAAGGAGGGCGATGCCAACGCCATCGTCAACAAAGCGCTGGCAAACCTGAAGAAACTCGATCCCAGTCCGCTGGCGAGTTCGGCGCGGGTCAATTTCATTGAGGCGGCGAACTATGAACAGCACCTCGACCAGTTGAGAGGCTGTGATCTGGTGATCGAGGCGATCGCCGAGCGCATAGACTTGAAATCCGACCTGTACCGCAAGGTCGCACCTTATCTCGGCGAGCGCACGATCTTTGCCAGCAATACATCAGGTCTGTCGATCAATACACTCGCCGATGCTTTTCCGGAGAACCTGCGCCATCGTTTTTGCGGCATTCACTTCTTTAATCCGCCGCGCTATATGCATCTGGTTGAGCTAATCCCCTGCGCCACAACCGATGTGCCGTTGCTGGATCAACTCGAAACCTTTCTCGTCTCCGTGATGGGCAAGGGCGTGGTGCGCGCCAAGGACACGCCAAACTTCATCGCTAATCGCATCGGTGTGTTCTCGATGCTTGCGACCAAACATCATGCGGCGGCCTTTAATCTGGGCTTCGATACCGTGGATGCGCTGACCGGTCGCTATCTCGGCCGTCCCAAGAGCGCGACCTTTCGCACGCTGGACATCGTCGGTCTCGACGTGTTCGCGCATGTGGTCGAGACCATGCGGCTTAACCTGACCGACGACCCATGGCACCAACATTACGAACTGCCGTCCTGGTTTGCCTATCTGGTGGATCAGGGGGCGCTGGGACAGAAGGCCAAACGCGGCATCTACCAGAAGATAGGCGGCGAAATTCATGTGCTGGACCTGCACACGAAGGAATATCGATTGTCCGATGCCAAAGTGGACGACGGCGTGAAAGATATCCTGCGCGAGCGCGATTGGGCGAAGAAACTGGCTGGTCTGCGCGCCAATTCGCATCCTCAGGCGCAGTTTTTGTGGGCTGTATTTCGCGATGTATTTCACTACTGCGCACTGCAACTGGAGCATATTGCCGACAATGCGCGCGACCTCGATCTTGCGGTGCGCTGGGGCTTCGGCTGGGACAGCGGTCCGTTCGAAATCTGGCAGGCCGCAGGCTGGCGTCAGGTGGCGGGCTGGATAGACGCGGACATTGCCGCAGGCAAGGCGATGTCTGTTGTGCCGCTACCCGCATGGGCGTTCGATCCTGAACGCACCGGCGTGCACACGCCGCAGGGCTCTTATTCGCCCGTCACGCACCTGAATCAGGGACGCTCGAAACTTCCGGTCTACCGGCGCCAGCTCTTTCCCGACCATCTGCAGGGAGAAGTGCGCCAGTACGGCGAGACCGTGTTCGAGAGCGACGACATCCGCATGTGGCACATAGGCGACGGCATCGCCATCCTGAGCTTCAAGTCCAAGATGCACACCATCAGCAACGAGGTGCTGGACGGCATCCTGCGCGCGGTAGATGAGGCGGAGGCGCATTTCGATGCACTGATTCTGTGGCAGACCGAGCCGCCGTTCTCGGCGGGCGCGAACCTGTTGCAAGCGATGCAGGGTATGCAGGAACCCGCAGCCGATGCGGGCCTGTTGGGCAAGCTCAAGCATGCAGCCACTCGCGTGAAGTACACCGTCGCGGGCGGAGGCGGCATTGGCGATGTGTTGAATGCGGCGACTGGCCATGTTGCGCGAGTCGCGGATGTTGTCGCCAAGTTTCAGCAGGTGTCGCAACGGCTCAGATACGCACAGGTACCCACCATCGCCGCAATAGATGGTCTTGCACTCGGCGGCGGCTGTGAATTCTCCATCCATTGCACGCGCATAGTCGCCACACTGGAGAGCTACATCGGTCTGGTTGAGGTCGGCGTCGGCCTATTGCCCGCGGGCGGCGGCTGTAAGGAGATGGCGCTGCGCGCGTCGGTGTCGGCGCAGCGTTTTGCCAACGACAATCGTGTGGATGTATTTCCCTTCCTCAGACGCTCTTTCCAGAACATCGCGATGGGCGAAGTGGCCAAGAGCGCCGAGATGGCGCGCGAAATGGGTTACCTCAAGTCCTCTGACCGCATTGTCCTGAACCGCTTCGAATTGCTGCATGTCGCGAGGGAGGAAGCGAATGCACTGAATGCCACCGCTTATCGTCCGCCGTTACCCTCGCGACAAATCGCTGTCGCCGGACGCGCCGGTATCGCCAATTTCAAGGCTGCCATGATCAATATGCTCGAAGGCGGCTACATCTCCGAGCACGACTACGACATTGGCTGCCGCGTCGCCGAAACGATGTGCGGCGGCGACATTGACGCGGGCAGTCTGGTTGATGAACAATGGCTGCTCGACCTTGAACGAAAAAACTTCATGGAACTGATCGCGACCGAAAAGACGCAGGCACGTATTGAGCACATGCTGAAGACAGGGAATCCACTGAGGAATTAGTTGTGAGGGAGAATATTGGTTTAGGGGTTGCTGGGAATCGTCCAAATAGTATTGGGCTACAGAATGAGTCCGCTGTACATAAAATAGCCATATGCGCCTATAAGACCGGTGCCGACAAAGCGGGGGATGCGTCCCATAATCGCAATGGATAGGAAATGAACCGCTCCCGCGCCCAGGATGATATAGGTGCCCATCTGAAATGAATCGGGTATCTGTATCGGATTGAAAATCGCAAACAGGCCTATGCACATTGGAATGCAAATGTGCCCATCGCCGATCTGAGAACTCAGCACGATATCCTGTCTGCCGATATGGGAGTAATACAGGGCCAGAAATGCGTTGGGCAATACCATTAGTATTCCGCTAAACCAGCCGATTTTCGCGAAACTGAATATCGGATTGTCCGTTGCGGACATCCACTCCACCAGATGATCGACGGCGAAATAAACACCATAGGCGCTCACCGCGATTAGCGTCAGGTCGATGATGATCGACCAATGGAATGATTTGTTTTTCCTGATGTTGTCTTTCAGGATTTCGAAGACATGCAATATTTGCCAGAACAGGAACAGGGCCACCAGTATCACGCCGTCGTAGAAACCCAGTTCGCCGTCTTTGGCCAGCGCCCACATTGTTCCGGTAAACAGGAATAGTGCGATCAGGGTGAAGAGCAGATTAAGCCGGTTGATGCGTGAATACTCGGTGAGTTTTTTTGTTTTTGGCTTTCCCTTGGGGAGTAGCACCGCCGAGCCAAATATCGCGGAAAGTCCTAGAATTAGCGTCAGGTTAGTGGCATTGTTGACGAGACAGTTGTCGATGACCAGTCCGCCATTGCTGGCCGATTTACTCATGACGAAGGCGAACACAAGATTTGCAAATCCCGAACAGTAGGGCATGATGAGCGTGCCGAGAACGGTGCCCTCAAAGCCCTTGCTCTCCATGACATGCAGGCGCCAGATCATTACAACAGTAGCGGCAATGAATATAACTAACTGTATTAATGGTTGGGCTGTAACGATTTGAATAGTGTCGATGGCGAGTTCACCGCTGGATAGTTGGCAAGGTCTGCGCCCTGGATTTTCGGCCGGAATTATCCTTGTCCATGTCGCCACGGTCAATTGCATTCAATCGTCAGAAGCGGCGTTTCGGCCCGATATATTGGAGGGGAAGCCTGTAGCGCCCCTCCTTTTTTAGCCTTGGCACTTAGTATTCAGTTTAGGTAGACTACGCGCCTTTTGAAGGCAGATTCCCATGAACGACATTCTTATCGCCGATGGCGCAGCCGAACGTATCGTGCGACATTTCCAGGCGCAGGGATTTACCGGAATTACCGAGGCACTCATTATCCGTATTCAGCTGAAAGCGGGTGATCGTAATGAAATCGAGAGTGCTTTCGACGCCGCGCATGAAAAGGATGAGCTGCCGCCCGTACAGCAGTATTTCGAGATTTTCCCCTACGGTTATTATTCCGGCTTTCGCACTCTGATCGAAGCAAAAGCAGCCATCCATACTGACTTTACCCATAGTCTTCGCAGCGAGCTGCCCAGAGTGTTCTTTGATTCTGCGCCTGTTGTGATCGACGATGCGTTGGCAAGCGGCACCAAATACGATGTGATGATGAAGCTCAGGGACAACGTTCGCGGCTATGCAATAGCCATCCTGATGAATGATCCGGATGCCTCGTTCCTCGATTACATAGGCACCCATCTCGGCAACGACTGGCAAAAAATCATGGGCGACTTCGAAGTCGCCGCCGCGCTGGGCGCCGAAATCGACCTGCACTAAGGCTGGGGTGAGTCCCCCTCAAGTCGATTAATCCGAATGATAGGCCATGGGGCGGAGACGCCCCACTCTCGGTTATGCCTAGCCTGGCTAGGTCATTGAGTTTCATTTGGGCCTGTCATTTTGGTGTCTTGGTCGCATGATGCTGCGGCAATTCATGGAGGTTTTTGCCACTTTCGTGGCGGGACTAGGCCTAATTGCATAGGCCTTTCGGCATATTGTTATTCCATTGGATAGCGCGTAACTTGAGCGGTCGCATAAATTTATGCAGGTCCTGCTGTGGTTAAGAATAGAAGCCCTATCAAGTATGCGGATATTGTTGATGTCGAAAAGCTGCAGATGTTGCTGGAAAGCTTTAGCCAGACAATCGGCGTCGCCAATTCGGTTGTTGATACGAACGGGGGCGTGATTGCCAGTGCGGGCTGGCAGGATGTCTGCACAAAGTTTCATCGCGTCAACGCAGAAAGCTGTCGGAATTGCATAGCGAGTGATACCTCACTGGCCAACAGCATGGCAGATCGTGTGCCGTTCGCCATTTATGACTGCCTTAATGGCCTGACGGATGCCGCCGCACCTATCATTATCGACGGATGGCATCTTGCCAATGTTCTTACCGGCCAGTTTTTTACCGAGCCGCCGGATCTCGATTTTTTCAGGCAACAGGCTCGCCAGTTTGGCTTTGACGAGTGCAGCTACCTGGCCGCAATTGAAAAAGTTCCGGTCTTGTCCAGGGAACGGATTGAGTCAATTTCCCGGCTGTATATCCAACTTGCCGAACTGCTTGCAAGCAACGGTCTGGATCGTATGATCCAGTTGGATTCGACCAGGCAGCTTGCGGAGGTGAGCGAGCGTGTACTGATTGAACGCGAAGCGCAATTTCGCCGGGCAATTGAAGCATCATTAGATGGCTACTGGATGAGTGATCTGGATGGGCGAATACTTGAAGTGAACGATGCTTATGTAAAAGTTTCCGGCTATAGCCGCGAAGAATTGCTCTCCATGCGAGTTGCAGATATCGAGGTTGCCGAAACAACTGACACTATTAGCAATCATATGGGAAAGATCATCAAATTCGGGTTTGATACCTTTGAGAGCCGGCACCGAAAAAAAGATGGTCAAATCTGGTCGGCTCAGGTGACCTCTTCCTATTTGTATTCATCCGAAGGTCGTATGTTCGTCTTCATGCGGGACCTTTCCAGGCAGAAAGAAGACGAGCAACGTTTGCAGTTTACCCAGTTTGTGATGGATCAGGCCGACGTCGAAATCTACTGGCTGGATAGAAATGCCCGCGTGCATTATGTCAATCGGAAGGTGTGTGAGACGCTGGGCTATACGCGTGAAGAGTTAATGGCGCTCTCGATTCCGGAGATAAATCCTACCTTCCCAGTTGAGAAATGGGAAGAGCATTGGCAGTCGCTCTGTCGTGAAAAGGTACTACAGTTTGAAACCGTACACCAACGCAAGGATGGCACTCAATTTCCAATTGAGGTGCACGCCAATTATGTGAAGTTTGGCGAGTTTGAATACAACGTCGCTTTCACCCGCGATATCAGTGAGCGCAAAGTATTCGAGAAGATATTGACTGAGCAGGCATGCGAGGACTATCTGACCGGGCTGTCCAACCGTCGCCACTTTTCGGAAATGGTCGAAGCAGAGCTGCTGCGCTCAGCCCGCTATGATTCGCCGCTCAGTGTTTTGTTGTTGGATGTCGATAAGTTCAAATTGGTCAACGATACCCACGGTCATAAGGTCGGAGATATGGTGCTGCAAGCGCTGGCCTCGACTTGCCGGGAAACGTTGCGCGAGGTCGACCTGATCGGGCGTTGGGGCGGAGAGGAGTTTGCAGTCCTGCTGCCTGAAACTACCTCGAATACTGCCGCCGAGGTGGCCGATAGGTTGCGTGTTGCCCTGTCCAAAGTGGCCATTTCGCTAGTTGATGGTAACGTGCTTCATTTCACGGTATCGATTGGATGCGCGACGCGGAATTGTGAAAGCAACAGTCTCGAAGCCTTATTCCTCCATGCCGACAAGGCGTTGTACCAAGCCAAGGGAGCTGGGCGCAACCGGATTGTCGTCGCGGCGCAATAATGAGTTCTCGCTAAAACGCTGCCGGTAAGTATTTCGATGCAGAGTGCGAGCCGCGGGGATGCTTGAGTATTCAGGTGTCCGGTTTGTCTATTTCAGCGCTTAAAAACGAAAGGACTCCTTTGCGGAGGCCTTGGTGCATGCAGTTTGTTGATTATTCTCGTGTTGCCACAATAAACCTCGCGGTAATGAAGTCCATGGTGTTGACGTGACTGACGAACCATTCGGCAACGGCTGTTTCCAGCCAGTCGTGTAAGGCTTTTGCGTCATGGTCTTGTTGCCATTGCGCAACGCGCGCTTCCATGTCGGCCAGTACGCGATCGTGTTCGCCTTTGTGCATGGGGTAGGGCGGAAATTGGGCTTCCTGCATCTGGCGCTCTTCTTCGGCGAAATGGATGCGGGTGTGTTCCAGCAGTTGCTTAGCCAGCGTTTCCGTTTCGGTAGTGTTGGCCTCGGAGGAGAGCGCGGTGAGCAGCTGTTCGCGCAGTTCGATGAATTCGGCGTGGTCGTGGTTCATGAAGTCGAGGGCGACCTGAGGGTAGGTTAGCATGTGTTTAGTCCTTGGTATTCAAGTGGGTGTGAATGGCGCGTCTCACTGTATAATTGCGCCCCTATGCAGATTCTACGCGGACTTTCTCTTTCAGGCGCGCGGGCGACCGGGCCCGTCGCGCTTACCATCGGCAATTTTGACGGTGTGCATCTGGGTCATCGGGCCTTGCTGGCAGAGTTGCGCGCGGTGGCTGAGCCCCGCAATCTGGAGACGGCGGTGGTAATCTTCGAGCCGCATCCGCGCGAATTTTTTATGCCGCAGCAGGCCCCGGCGCGCCTGACCAGTCTGCGTGAGAAGTTGGAGCAGTTCCGCGTTATGGGGGTTGATCGTGTGCATGTGTGCCGTTTCGACGCGAGCTTTGCACAGATGAGTGCGGCTGATTTTATCAATGCCCTGCATGAGAAGATGAATGCCAAGTTTGTGCTGATTGGTGATGATTTTCGTTTCGGTAGCGGGCGTGTCGGCGACTTTGGGCTGATGGAGAAGATCGGCTCACAACGCGGTTTTGGGGTAAGCGCGGTGCACAGCGTGTTGCACGAGGGTGTGCGGATTTCAAGTACGGGAATACGCGCGGCATTGGCAGCGGGGCAGCTACGTACAGCTCACGATTATCTGGGGCGGCCCTACAGTATCAGCGGGCGTGTGGTGCATGGTGATAAGCTGGGGCAGAAAATCGGATTTCCTACCGCGAATATTCAGCTGAAACATAATCGTCCGCCTTTGTCCGGCATCTATGTGGTGCAGGTGCATGCGGAGGGGATGGGCATCTTGCAGGGGGTGGCAAGTCTGGGGGTGCGTCCGACGGTGAAGCAGGATGCCAAGCCTGTGCTGGAAGTGTACCTGTTTGAATTTGAGCAACAGATATATGGCAGGCATTTGCGCGTGGAGTTTTTACAGAAGCTGCGTGATGAAGAGAAGTTTTCCGACCTGGAAAGTTTGACGAAACAGATTGCGCTCGATGTGGCGCATGCAAAAAAGTGGTTTGAACAACATGACTGACGACAAGAAGAAGTATCCGCTGAACCTTCCCGATACGGAGTTCCCCATGCGGGGCAACTTGCCCAAGCGCGAGCCGCAGATGCTGGCGCAATGGACGGCTCAACAACGCTACCAGACGATACGCGCGGCCAAGCGCGGCAAGCCGCAGTTCATTCTGCATGACGGCCCGCCTTATGCGAACGGCGATATTCATATCGGGCACGCGGTTAATAAAATACTCAAGGATGTCATTATCAAGAGCAAGACGCTCTCCGGCTTCGATGCACCCTATGTGCCGGGCTGGGATTGTCATGGCTTGCCGATCGAATTGCAGGTGGAGAAGAAGCACGGCAAGGCTATTCCTCCCTCGCAGTTCCGCGAGTTGTGCCGCGAATACGCGAAAGAGCAAGTCGAGCGCCAGAAGAAGGATTTCATTCGTCTTGGTGTGCTGGCTGACTGGGATAATCCCTATCTGACCATGGATTTTCAGACCGAGGCAGACATCATTCGCACCTTGGGCAAGATCGCCGAGCGCGGCTATCTGTATCAGGGGCGGAAGCCGGTTAACTGGTGTCTGGATTGCCAGTCCGCGCTGGCCGAGGCCGAGGTGGAATACGAGGACAAGGTGTCTCCCGCAATTGATGTGGGCTTCGAAGTCGAGGACAAGGGCGCGCTGGACAGGGCCTTTAAGGTCTCGTTGCCGGGCGATGCAAAGGTGTACGCGGTGATCTGGACCACCACGCCGTGGACGCTGCCCGCCAATCAGGCGGTGAGTGTGCATCCCGAGCACGAATATGCGTTGGTGAAAACCGACAGGGGTTATTTGCTGCTGGTTGCGGAATTGCTGGAATCCTGTCTGGAACGCTATCAGTTGAGCGGGGAGACGGTTGCGAGGTGCAAGGGCGCGGCGCTTGAGATGCTGCCGCTGCATCACCCGTTCCAAGATCGCATCGTGCCCATCATTTGCGGTGAGCATGTCACGCTGGAGGCGGGTACCGGGCTGGTGCATACCGCGCCAGCACACGGCGTGGACGACTATGTGGTCGGGCAGAAATACAACCTGCCTAACGAAAATCCGGTCGGTGACGACGGCAAGTTCATTTCGACCACGCCCGCCGTGGACGGCACGCCGCTGGCCGGGGTGTTCGTATGGAAGGGCAACGACATCGTGCTGGCGGCGCTGGAGGCTAGTGGTCATCTGCTGCATCAGGAGAAATTAAAGCATAGCTATCCGCATTGCTGGCGCCACAAGACGCCCATCATTTTCCGATCTACGCCGCAATGGTTCATCGGTATGGAACAGGGTAACGGCAGCAAGTTGCGTGATCTGGCCAGTCAGGCCGTCGCTGCAACGAACTTTTTCCCTGCATGGGGGCGCGCCCGATTGGAAGCAATGATCCGGAATCGTCCGGATTGGTGCGTATCGCGCCAGCGCAACTGGGGCGTGCCGATGCCGTTCTTCGTGCACCGCGAAACGATGCAGTTGCATCCGCGCACGCCGGAGTTGCTGGAGCGGGTGGCCAAGCTGGTCGAACTTGATGGCATCGAAGCCTGGTTCAGCCTGAATTCGGTTGACTTGCTGGGCGAGGATGCGACGCACTACCGCAAGCTTTCCGATACGCTGGACGTGTGGTTCGATTCCGGTTCCACCCATTACGCGGTGCTGGCTAAACGCGAGGGATTGCGTGCGCCCGCCGACCTTTATCTGGAAGGCTCGGATCAGCATAGAGGCTGGTTTCAGTCCTCCTTACTGACCGGCTGTGCGGTAAATGGTCGCGCACCCTATGAAGCGTTGCTGACCCACGGATTCGTGGTGGATGGTAAGGGACACAAGATGTCCAAGTCCAAGGGCAATGTTATAGCGCCGCAGAAGATAATCGACTCTATGGGGGCGGACATCCTGCGTCTGTGGACCGCTTCGACCGACTACTCCGGCGAGCTGACCATTTCCGACGAAATCCTCAAGCGCGTGGTGGAGAGCTATCGCCGTATCCGTAACACGTTGCGCTTTTTGCTCGCCAATATTGCGGACTTCGACATCGCGCAACATACCTTGCCGGTGGGCGAATGGCTGGAGATCGACCGTTATGCGCTGGCGTTCACGCAGAAGTTGCAGGATGAAATCGTCGCAGACTATGCGCGCTACGAGTTTCATCAGGTTGCGCAGAAGCTGCAACATTTTTGTTCAGAGGAACTGGGCGGCTTTTATCTCGACATCCTGAAAGACCGTTTGTATACCGCCGGCGAGAACTCTCACGCGCGCCGCTCGGCACAGAATGCGCTGTATCACCTTGCTCATTCACTCGTGCGTTTGATGGCACCCGTGTTGAGTTTCACCGCGGAAGAGGCCTGGTCTACGCTGTGTGGCGAGCAGGAGGCCAGTATATTTATCGGTGAATGGCATGTTCTGCCGGACGCGCAGATGGATGGTGTGGCGTTTGCCGATTGGCTGAAGATCGAAGCGTGGCGTGCCAAGGTAAACAAGCAATTGGAAGAGACGCGTGTTGCAGGCCTGATCGGCTCGGCCTTGGCCGCCGAGGTGGATGTCTTTGTTGCGGGTGAGGATTACGAGGTGTTGGCGCGTCTGGGTGATGACCTGCGCCTAGTGTTTATTACCTCGCGCGCTACGGTGCACCGCGTGGTAACTGAAGCCGAGCAGCATATAGACGTGAGTGCCAGTTTGCATGACAAGTGCGAGCGTTGCTGGCACTTCCGCGAGGATGTGGGTAGCGATGTCGCTCATCCGACCCTGTGCGGACGTTGTGTGAGTAATCTGTTCGGTTCCGGTGAGGCGCGCCGCTATGCTTAGGCGCTGGCTGATCGTTGCGCTGCTGGTCATTGTGGTCGACCAGATCAGTAAGTTATGGATATCCAGCCATTTTGTTTACGGCGAGACCTTGCTTGTGACGAGCTTCTTCGATCTGGTTCTGGCTCACAACACCGGCGCGGCGTTCAGCTTTTTGAGTGACGCGGGCGGCATGCAGCGCTGGATTTTCAGTGGCATCGCAGCAGTCGCCGCAGTGTGGATTCTGTTTCTGATGCGCAAGCATGCTAACCAGAAGATGTTTTTGCTGGCGCTAAGCCTGATCCTGGGCGGTGCGTTGGGTAATCTGATTGATCGCATCGCCTATGGTTATGTGATCGACTTCCTGTCCTTTCATTGGCAGCGCTATTACTTTCCGGCATTTAATGCGGCGGATTCAGCCATTACGCTGGGGGCTGCGCTATTGATTCTGGATAGCTTACGGGCAGGAACTCATTCTGATAAAAAGTCCTAACACATTGAATTATATTCAAGTCTAATTCCCTGCCCGAAAAGTATATAGGCCTTTAAGGTTTCCCCAATCTGGCTTTTTTATGTTTCAATCTGTCTCTTCTACGATGCCAGTAGTTGAAGGGGGAGCAGGTGAAGGCAGCAGAGATTCTGAAGCAAAACCTAGCAGTCGAACCAGATGTGCAAAATTTCATCGATTTTGCACTGAGAAGTGTGTCTACACTCGGTGGCAGCGTGTTTGCGGCTTCGAACTCTGTACTTGAGTTACTTGAGCGTTTACGTGGCGACGGGGCGGGAATCGGCCAGCCTTTAATAGTCCGGCTGCTGCTGAAGGATAAACAGCTATTGTCAGAATGGGCCAACTCCGAATCATTCGTGCTCGCCACCCTGAAAATTCAACCCACAGAACAGCAGGTCACTGAGTTGCGCAACTTAATGTCGAACTCGGTGGCATTGGCCGACCCCGAAGTGCTGTTGCAGCGTAATGCCGCGTTGATGCGTCAGTTCGAGCGTACGCGTGCGAAAGCCGAAGCCGAACTCGCCGAGTTGCAACGTATTCTGCATCTGCGCCAACTTCAAGTTCAGGAATTCGGTCATCAGGCGCATACCGATGCGCTTACCGGGTTGCTGAATCGCCGTTCTTTTGACGAAAAACTTAAAGCCGCGTTCCTGCATACTATGCGCCAGAAGAATTCACCATTGACGCTCATGCTGTTTGATCTCGATCATTTCAAGGAAATCAACGACGAATTCGGCCACCAGTACGGTGATGCCTATCTCAACAAGATG
>JBBQXA010000007.1:0-32412 GCA_038210095.1 Burkholderiales bacterium | reverse complement strand
CCCACTCCTTCCCATCCCGAACAGGACAGTGAAACGACTTAGCGCCAATGATAGTGTGGATTACACATGTGAAAGTAGGTCATCGTCAGACTCCTTATAAAGCAACCCCCCAGGTGAAAACCTGGGGGGTTTTGCTTTTGTGGTTTTGAATTTAACGTATTCTAAGAAAGAAATTCCTGTGATAAAAAATCTTAGGAGCTTCGTCTGTGAGTGAGCATTATTGCGAATGAATTCTGGTCAGAAATTAGGGTGTTTAGCATGATTCGTGACTGCGTTGGCTTCAATCAGGTATTCTTTCGGACAAATTTGATTTATGTGAGGTGCAATAATGAGCCGTTTGTTTATGTTGATGGCTATCGCGGTCGCGATCTATCTGTTGATTAAGTCTTTTAGCAAGAAAGATGGGGCGCCACAGGATGTCGAGAGCGCCGAAGACATGATTAGATGTGAATATTGTGGCGTACATTTACCTCGCAGTGAAGGCGTGAGACTGAGGGGGAAGTTCTACTGCTGCAAGGAGCACGGTGATGCCACCAGTCAGTAAGTTGTTGAGGGCAGCGAACTGGAGTGATTCATGAGCAACCAGCCCGCAGGAGATAATCATACGGAAATGCCTCCCGTGGATCTTTGGCGTTCACTTCGGTATTTCAATCAATATCGCCTAGCGCTAACAATTATTTTCGTATTTCTGGGCGAGAGCTTCGGCCCGGATCTTTCATTGGGTGCGCGTAACTGGCAGTTGTTCATGAATGTCAGTGAGATTTACGCGGTGTTGGTGGTACTTTCATTTCTCACCCTCTGGATACGCAGGCCAAGATTTTCATACCAGATGTCAATGCAAGTGGGTGGAGATATTGCTGGACTGTCACTTATTTCCTATGCGAGCGGGGGAATACAGAGCAATTTAGGGCTGTTGTTGTTGGTCTCACTGGCAGCGGCGGGGATGATCAGTCGTGGCCGAGTAACACTATTTTATGCTGCGCTGGCCAGTATTGCGGCATTGTTAGAGCATTCCTATTCGGTATTGTACGACGGCGCCGAAGTGGCGTTGTATATGCAGGTTGGACTACTGTGTATGTCTTATTTTGCGGTTGCATGGTTGGCTCATACTCTCGCAAAATATGCGGTTGAAAGCCAACAGTTGGCGCAACGGCGTGCTCATGATTTGGCAAGCCTAGCGGAGGCCAATCGACTGGTAATGCGCGACATGCAGGATGGCGTGTTGGTGGTGGATGAACATGGGGCTATCATACAAATGAATCCGGGTGCAGCACGCCTGTTACGCAAGAACGTAACTCCTGGCAGTTCGTTGTCTGAAAACTTTCCTCTCTTGTACGGAGCCTATGCGATTTGGAAGCAGAGCGGGACTACGTTGCGCGATAACTTAATGTTGGGTGCAGGCATTCAAGTCAAGCTTCGATTTGTCGCAATAGATCGGGATAATGCGAATGGCTCAGTCCTTTTTCTTGAGGATATGCAGCGTGTGCAAGCCGAAGCGCAGCAAATAAAACTAGCAGCATTGGGGCGGTTGACGGCCAATATCGCCCATGAGGTTCGCAACCCTCTGTCTTCAATAAGTTATGCAACTGAGCTGATGAAGGAGGAATTGATGGACTCGGGTTCTCAGCGCTTATTGCAGATTGTGTTGGACAATACGCAGCGCATTAATCGTATCGTACAGGACGTAATGCAGATCAATAGGCGTGATCGGGTTCAGGCTGAAAAGATTGAACTTGATGCGATGTTGCAAGCATTCATAGACGAATTTACCCAGGCAGAAGGGGTAAAGACAGGCTTGCTGTCCGCGACAGGATTGCAGGGGCGCATCATCCTTTTCGATAGAGGACATTTGCGCCAAGTGTTGTGGAATTTGTGTAGCAACGCCTTGCGGCACAGTTCGCAAGCCGTCGGGGCCGTGAAGCTGGAGCATGGGATTGAGGCGGAATGTGTAATTCTAGATATTATCGACGATGGCCCCGGAGTTTCGATTACTCAGCGTAGTAAATTATTTGAGCCATTTTTTACAACGGCAAACGAAGGTACCGGCCTTGGGCTATATATAGCCAGAGAGTTGTGCGCGGCAAATGGAGCGCAACTGGAATATCGTGCTGATGAAAAGTCATCCGGGGCCTGCTTCAGGATACTATTTCGAGAGTCAAAAGACGTGGAGCCTACTAATGGCGAATAATTTTCGAGCGCCCAAGCAACGTGTGTTGCTGGTCGATGATGAGCCGGATATTCTCGAGCTGCTAGAGCTGGCATTGCGCAAGATGGGGTTGGAAGTGGATAAGGCTGCGTGCGTACGTGATGCGATGCGCGAGTTGAGCAAGAGACGGTATGACCTGTGTCTGACTGATATGCGCATGCCAGACGGCGATGGGCTGCAAGTAGTGCAGTACATTGCGCAAGCTAATCTAGACGTGCCTGTAGCTGTAATTACAGCGCATGGAAATATGGAAAATGCAGTGATCGCCCTCAAGGCAGGAGCTTTCGACTATTTGTCCAAGCCCGTCTCGCTGGATCAATTGCGTACACTGGTCAAGTCTGCTTTAACTATTTCTGTAAATGCCTCAACTCAGACTGACGGCTTGCTCGGGATGGCGCCTGCAATGCAGAAGGTGCGAAATCTTATCGAGCGTGTTGCGCGTAGTCAGGCGCCCGTTCACATCACGGGAGAGTCAGGTAGCGGCAAGGAACTGGCCGCGCGATTGATCGTGCAGAGTGGCGCACGTTGCGATAAGCCCGTCATAGCAGTGAACTGCGGGGCGATTCCCGAATCGTTGATGGAGAGCGAGTTCTTTGGATACAGAAAAGGCGCGTTTACTGGTGCGGATAAGGATAGGGACGGATTTTTTCAGGCCGCAAACGGCGGTACGCTATTTCTGGATGAAGTGGCAGATTTGCCCTTGTCCATGCAGGTCAAGTTGTTGCGTGTTATTCAGGAGAAGATGGTGCGCAAAATTGGCGCCACTTCAGAGGAGGCGGTGGATGTTCGCATCATTAGTGCGACGCATCGTAATCTGGCCGATTGTGTGCAGCAGGGAGTGTTTCGTCAGGATTTGTTTTATCGTCTGAATGTTATACAAATTCAGATGCCGTCATTGCGTGAACTGAGCGATGATATCGGGTTCATTGCTCAGCAGACACTTGAGCGTTTGAGGCATGGGGCAATGGTGGAGTTCTCTAGTGAGGCATTGCAGACGTTGCGGCATTATGACTTTCCTGGAAATGTGCGGGAATTGGAGAATGTAGTTGAGCGTGCGTTGGCATTATGTTCCGGCGGAATAATTACACTTGAAGACTTACAGCTTTCACCAGTGTCGCAAATGCGCGCAGAGTCATTGGAGATAGGGCGGAATTGCCCGCTACCAGAGTATCTGGATGGCATTGAGCGCAAGGCGCTACTGGAGGCGTTGCAGCAAACGGGGTTTAATCGCACGGCGGCAGCAAAATTATTGGGTTTGACATTCCGCACCATGCGATATCGTATGGAAAGGCTGGGAATCAACGATGCAGATGGAAAGAATAATGCGGATTGATGCAAGTGGGCTGCTGATAGATGCCGAATTTGTTTCTTCGCCTAACTACGATGCACGTCCAGAAGGCCGAATAGAGCTATTAGTAATTCACAACATAAGTCTGCCGCCGGGGGAGTATGGCGGTGATGGAGTACGCTGCTTGTTTACGAATACACTGGATAGCCGAGCTCATCCTTATTATCGAGATATTGCGGAGATGAGGGTGTCAGCCCATTTTTTTATTGATCGTGCGGGTCATATTGTTCAGTTTGTCTCCTGCCTGAATCGAGCCTGGCATGCCGGCAAGTCAATATGGCAGGGAAAATCCCGATGTAATGATTTTTCCATTGGAATCGAATTGGAGGGAGAAGATGGAACTTCCTTTTCTGATGCACAATATTTGGCATTGGGAGCGCTGTCTCAAGCCTTGTTTGCAGCCTATCCGCTATGCGGTATCGCAGGTCACAGCGACATCGCGCCACAGCGGAAAACAGATCCTGGCCCCTGTTTTGCCTGGAAGCGCTATCTGATTGGACTCTCTGCAAGTCAAGTTAAAACTGCCTGACGGAAAAATATATAGGCATTTTTTCTGCTTGCATTATTTCCTCCGAACACTACAATTAGCTCCGCCGCTCGAAAATAATACTAGATGTAGTGGTTTTCATTAAGAGTCAATTCAGAATTCAAGGGAGTAAGCTTATGCTGCATACTGTAGCCGCCGATGGTGTTTCCATGTCGACAATGCCGACGGGTAATGCGACAAGTTCCATTCAGTCCCAATCCAGCTCGCTCGATCAGTACAAGGTTGTTCGTCGTAACGGTTCGGTAGTTCCATTTGAGCCAAGCAAAATTTCCGTTGCATTGACCAAAGCATTCATTGCAGTTAATGGCGGCCAGGGTGCAGGCTCCGCACGTGTGCGCGAACTGGTAGAGCAACTAACTTCTGGGGTGGTTTCGGCACTGATGCGTCGTCAACCGCACGGCGGAACTCTTCATATTGAAGACATTCAAGATCAGGTTGAGCTCGGATTGATGCGTTCCGGTGAGCACGATGTGGCTCGCGCCTACGTGCTTTACCGCGAGGAGCGTTCCCGCTCCCGTGCGCAGACCAAGATTTCTGCACCAGCTCATGTCCTTAATGTGCTGGGTGTCGATGGCATTATTCGTCCACTGGATTTGGCTAGGTTGACAGCGCTGGTGGAGTCAGCCTGTGAGGGGTTGGGTGATGTGGTCCATGTTGATGCGGTTCTTAATCTGGCAATCAAGGATCTTTATGATGGAGTGACGCAAGCGGAGGTCAGTAAATGCCTGATACTTGCTGCGCGCTCATTGATTGAGCAGGAGCCAGCCTACAACTTTGTAACGGCGCGATTGCTACTGAACAATATGTGCTGCGAGACGCTGGGAGAGGAAGTCGCTCCTGAAGAAATGATCACGCGCTATGCGGAATACTTTCCCGAATATATCAAGCGTGGTGTCGCTGCTGAGCTGCTGGATGCGCGTATGGCGCAGTATGACTTGCCGCGCCTTGCAGCCGAGTTGGATGGTAAGCGTGATTTGCAGTTTGGTTATCTTGGCTTGCAGACACTGTATGACCGCTACTTCCTGCACATCGAGGGTAAACGCATTGAATTGCCGCAGGCATTTTTCATGCGTGTGGCCATGGGGCTATCCCTGAATGAGATAGATCGCGAAGCACGTGCGATTGAATTTTATCGTTTGTTGTCCAGCTTCGATTTCATGAGTTCGACGCCGACGCTGTTCAATTCAGGTACGCAACGTTCGCAATTGTCTTCCTGCTATTTGACGACAGTTGCCGATGATTTGGATGGTATTTATGAGGCGATAAAGGAAAATGCACTTCTGGCCAAGTTCGCCGGCGGTCTTGGTAATGACTGGACGCCAGTGCGAGCGCTGGGTGCGCACATCAAGGGAACTAACGGTGAGTCGCAAGGCGTGGTGCCGTTCCTGAAGGTGGTGAACGACACTGCCGTTGCGGTTAATCAGGGCGGCAAGCGCAAGGGCGCGGTATGTGCCTATCTGGAAACTTGGCATCTGGACATCGAGGAATTCCTCGATCTGCGCAAGAATACCGGTGATGATCGTCGCCGAACGCATGACATGAACACATCCAACTGGATTCCGGACCTATTCATGAAGCGTGTCATGGAGGGGGCTGACTGGACGTTGTTCTCCCCGTCCAATGTGCCTGACTTGCACGATAAGTTTGGTGCTGAATTCGAACGGTCTTATGTGGCTTATGAGACGAAGGCAGCCAACGGCGAAATCAAGCTGTTCAAAAAAGTACCGGCGCAAAGTTTGTGGCGCAAGATGTTGACGATGCTGTTTGAAACAGGGCATCCGTGGATTACCTTTAAGGACCCTTGTAACATCCGTTCGCCGCAGCAACATGTCGGGGTGGTGCATAGCTCCAATCTCTGCACCGAGATTACGCTGAATACCAGTGAGAGTGAGATCGCCGTGTGTAATCTGGGCTCGGTCAATCTGGTTGCGCACCTGTATCCGCAGGGGCATGAAAAGGCGGGGCAGCTCAATCACGAAAAACTGCGTACTACGATCAATACCGCGATGCGTATGCTGGATAACGTAATTGACATTAACTACTACGCGGTTGCCAAGGCGCGCAATTCCAATTTGAAGCATCGCCCGGTCGGCATGGGAATCATGGGTTTTCAGGATTGCCTGCATGAACTGCGTATGCCTTATGCTTCGCAGGATGCAGTCGAGTTTGCTGATCGCTCGATGGAAGCGGTGTGCTACTACGCCTATTGGGCGTCAACCGCTCTGGCGGAAGAGCGTGGTCGTTATGCAAGCTATCGCGGCAGTCTGTGGGATCGCGGTGTTTTGCCGCAGGATTCGCTGGATATGTTGCGTCAAGAGCGGGGCGGCTTCGTCGAGGTGGATACTTCGGTCTCAATGGATTGGGATGCGCTGCGTGCACGTATCAAGCAGCACGGCATGCGCAACTCCAATTGCGTGGCTATCGCGCCGACCGCGACGATTTCCAACATCATCGGCGTGTCTGCATGTATCGAGCCGACTTATCAGAACCTGTTTGTAAAATCTAACCTGTCCGGTGAATTTACCGTGATCAATGATCATCTGGTGGCTGAGCTTAAGCGCCTGGGCCTGTGGGACGAGGTAATGATTTCTGACCTCAAGTATTTTGATGGCAGTCTGGCAAAAATTGATCGTGTGCCGCAGGATTTGCGCAATCTCTATGCGACCGCATTCGAGGTGGAGCCGAGTTGGTTGATCGAGGCGGCATCTCGTCGTCAAAAATGGATAGACCAGGCTCAGTCATTGAATATTTATATGGCGGGTGTGTCCGGTCGCAAAATGGATGAGACCTACAAACTGGCATGGCTACGCGGCTTGAAGACGACCTATTATCTGCGCACACTGGGAGCAACTTCTGCAGAGAAGTCTACCGGGCGCGCGGGTGCATTGAATGCGGTGCCTACGCATGGCGGAGTGACGGAAGAAACCCAGTTCTGCTCAATTGACAATCCCGAATGCGAGGCTTGCCAATAAGGTTTTCACCGCATTGGATTGCGGTGAAAACTAACTTGCTTGGCAAGTTAAACCCCGGAGGGGTGGCCGAAACCACACCCTCGAATGCGAAGAAGGTCAGTAGGAAATTCGCGGTTTAAAAGCGGACTATGAAATACGGACAGGAATGTCCGACTAATACAGGAGAGGAGCAATATGCTGTCATTCGAAGAAGATATCAAGCCATCCGTGCAGCCATTTGGTGGCGCGCGTGCAGCTTATGGCGATGTGACAACCAGCTTCAAAGAAGAGCAAACAGGTGTCACGGAACAACCCTCTACTGGCCGTGTTCGCGTTGAAGACAAGGCCATTATCAATTCCCGCGCCGACGTTAACCAGTTGGTCCCATTCAAATACAAGTGGGCGTGGGAGAAGTACCTCGCCGCCTGCGCAAATCACTGGATGCCGCAGGAAGTGAATATGACTGCGGATATCGCGTTATGGAAGAGCGATAAGTTGAGCGACGACGAGCGTCGTCTGGTAAAGCGCAATCTCGGCTTCTTCACCACGGCCGACAGTTTGGCTGCGAACAATATCGTGCTGGGCACCTATCGCCACATCAGCAATCCGGAATGCCGTCAATTTTTGCTGCGTCAGGCGTTCGAAGAGGCAATCCATACTCATGCCTATCAGTACATCGTGGAAAGTCTGGGGTTGGATGATGGTGAGATTTTCAACATGTATCACGAGGTTCCAAGCATCCGGGCGAAGGATGAATTCCTGATTCCATATATCGATGTATTGACCGATCCGGCATTCAAGACCGGCACGCCCGAGGCGGATCAGGCTTTGTTGCGTAGCCTGATTGTGTTCGCATGTATCATGGAGGGGCTGTTTTTCTATGTGGGCTTTGTGCAGATACTGGCGTTAGGGCGTCAGAACAAAATGACCGGTGCAGCGGAACAATACCAGTACATTTTGCGTGACGAGTCCATGCATTTGAACTTCGGTGTGGATGTGATCAACCAGATCAAGATGGAAAATCCACGCCTCTGGACGGCTGAATTCCGAGAAGAAATTCGCGGGTTGATGCGTAAAGGTGTCGAGCTGGAATATGCCTATGCGGAAGACACGATGCCACGTGGTGTACTCGGATTGAATGCCGGCATGTTTAAAGAATATTTGCGTTTTATTGCGAACCGTCGTTGCCAGCAGATCGGTGTTGACGTATTGTACTCGGGTGCAAGCAACCCATTTCCATGGATGGCCGAGATGATCGACCTCAAAAAAGAGAAGAACTTCTTTGAAACTCGAGTAACCGAGTATCAAAGCGGCGGTGCTTTGTCGTGGGATTAGGTCGCATGAGCTTTAGAGACAGCCTAATAAAATTGCGACGGCAATCGAGGTTGAAAGGGCGGTTCAGTTAATAATCGCGTCACCGAAGTTAATCGGTGGCGCGTTGTTTTGTGGGCAGTGTTTTTGGGCGGGATGTAATACAGGATTTGTATAGCCATTCGACTGGGTCGGTCAAGACAGAGGCTAAGTCGCTGGTTAAAGAGCTTCGGGCATGCCGCGTTGCGGGGTGCAGGGGGGGTAGGTGTTGTATTTCGTTAACTTTCATTACGCAAGGAGGTTGAAATGGCAGCAGAGAAGAAATCTAAACCAGCGGCAAAAAAAGCTGTAGCAGCAAAGAAACCATTGGGGAAAAAGGTTGTGGCCGCCAAAAAACCGGTAGCCGCAGCGAAGAAAGTCGCAGCTAAGCCAGTAGCGAAGAAGGTCGCAGCTAAGCCAGTAGCGAAGAAAGTCGCAGCTAAGCCAGTAGCGAAGAAGGTCGCAGCTAAGCCAGTAGCGAAGAAAGTCGCAGCTAAGCCAGTAGCGAAGAAAGTCGCAGCTAAGCCAGTAGCGAAGAAGGTCGCAGCTAAGCCAGTAGCGAGGAAAGTCGCAGCTAAGCCCGTCGCTAAGAAGGTCGCAGCTAAGCCCGTCTCAAAGAATGTCGCAGCTAAGCCCGTCGCAAAGAAGGTCGCAGCTAAGCCCGTTGCGAAGAAGGTCGCAGCTAAGCCCGTTGCGAAGAAGGTCGCAGCTAAGCCCGTTGCGAAGAAGGTCGCAGCAAAGCCAGTAGCGAAGAAAGTCGCAGCAAAGCCCGTTGCGAAGAAGGTCGCAGCTAAGCCCGTTGCGAAGAAGGTCGCAGCTAAGCTCGTTGCGAAGAAGGTCGCAGTCGCAAAGCCAGCAGTCAAGCCTGTGCCCGCGCCTGCGGTAGCAGCAAGGACGGTTGCGCCAGCTCCTTCGGTGCCGGCACCCGTACGTCCGGCTGCCACATGGCCCTTTCCTACACCTGGAATCGGCAAGCTGAACTGATCGGTGCTGTAACGCAAGCTCCGGCAGGGTGAGTGCATTTGGTGCGGGAGGGGCTGCTGGACGGCAGCTCCCGCAATCATCTGACTTCTGATGGCTGTCGCTTTGTCACCTAGGTAAATTTCGGGGGGGGCATGACTCGGTATGGGCTTAGCTCTGGAGTCGCGTCCATCTTATTTGTTGTTTATTTGCCGATCGAATATTGGCCTGCTGTTCCCCTTCATTGCGCCCTTGTGCTGATGATTATGTGCGCCCATCTGAATTTCGTAGTTCTCAAACCAAGCGATGAGCTTTTACTCTTCCGAGCTTCCTTATCAAACTGACGCTAGCGCCTACTATGCCGCTTTACGCGGACTGCCCCGGGCTGTTTGGCTGGATAGTGGCGGGATGGCTCGTTATGATATTCTGACTGCAGTGCCGCAGCACACTCTAATGCTGGACGAAACACTATCTAAAGATGACCCTTTCGCATTGTTGCGCCAAGAGCTTGCCGTATTAGACAGGCCGATTCCGGGCGTTCCTTTTGCCGGTGGCGCATTGGGATATTGGAGTTACGATCTTGCCCGCAGCAAGGCTCGATTGTCGAATTTGGCTCAAGATGCAGAGCATTTGCCGTACATGAGTGTGGGGATTTATGACTGGGCATTGATTCTGGATCATGAATTACGTAGCGCGCGATTGGTGTCGCATCGGCGCTACGCCGAGACTGATCAATTGCTACGCGAAATATCGAGTCTCTTGCGCAATGTGACTTCATTGCAGCATGCGGCGTTTCAGGTACACGGCAAGATTGAGTCCAACTTTACCGAAGCAAGCTATAAAGACGCATTTTCAGTTGTGCAGCGATTTCTGCAGGCAGGAGATTGCTACCAGATAAATCTTGCGCAGCGCTTCAGTGCAAAAGCGGAAGGAGATGCATTTTCAGCGTACCTTGAACTGCGCCGACAGAGTCCTGCTCCGTATTCGGCATTTCTGAACTTCCCGGAAGTACAGATACTGTGCGCATCACCCGAACGCTTTCTAAGCGTGCAAGGACGGCGGGTGGAGACTAAGCCGATTAAGGGTACGCGCCCACGAGCGGTCGATGTCGCGCGCGACCGTCAACTGGCCGAAGAGTTGCGTGTACATCCCAAGGACAGGGCCGAAAATCTGATGATCGTCGACCTACTGCGCAATGACCTCGGCAAGTGTTGTGTGCCTGGATCGGTGCGGGTGCCCAAGCTATTTGAGGTGGAAAGCTATGCCAACGTGCACCATCTGGTCAGTACGGTGGAAGGTGAACTTGAGGATGGGCGCGATGCGGTCGATTTGATGCAGAATTGTTTTCCGGGCGGATCGGTCACCGGCGCACCGAAGCAGCGTGCGATGGAAATCATCGAGCAACTTGAGCCGCATCGACGCGGCATCTACTGCGGAGCAATCGGTTACATCGGATTTGATGGAAACATGGATACCAATATTGCTATTCGAACCCTGGTTTATTCAAATGGCACGATACGATGTTGGGCCGGGGGCGGCATCGTCGCAGATTCGGAATGCGACGCCGAATACCAAGAGACACTGGACAAAGCCTCTGCCATGTTGGCGCTGTTGAGCAAGTTTGGCGGGTTAAGCAGTTAGTCTTGCCGTGCGTCTTGATCATCATGCCCGATCTCGGCTTTGGCTTCCTGAGTTAAATCGTCACCTACATCCAGCCTAGGGCATTGCCTCATTGCCGGAGTGGCGTGACGTGTCAGGATGCGGAGAGCGTTAAATGGGTGGCTAGAAGCGATGCGGAGGTGCCGGTGTTTGATATGGGATGACTACGCCGCATTCTTCACCCGAATAATCCTGACAACTTCGGGGATCTTGCGCAGACTGCGCATGACATTGGCGAGGTGAATGCGGTTACTGACTTCCAGCGTGAAATGCAGGCTGGTGTATTCACCCTCGTTGGTGAAGTTGACATTGCTGATATTTGAGTCGGCCTCGGAGATGGCGGCGGCGATCTTCGCCAGCACGCCGCGCTGGTTAGCCACGACGAGTTTGATGCTGATCTCGAATGCACGGGAGATGTTTTTGTCCCACACTACATCCAGCCATTGTTCGTGGTTGCCGCGACGCAATGATGGGCAATCGTGGGTATGCACCACCAGCCCCTGTCCGCTTTTGATGACGCCGATGACCGGATCGCCGGGGATGGGGCAACAGCACTTGGCAAATTGCACGGCCATGCCTTCAGTGCCATGTATCGTGACGATGGCATTGGATGCAAGTTCGCCGGGCTCCGTTTCGCCGATGCTGGCAAGTTGTCGCGCCACTACCATATTGAGACGGCGGCCCAGTCCGATGTCCGCGAGCATGTCTTCTCGTGTTTTGAAGCCGGTGTCGCGTAGCAGTTTGTTCCAGCGCACATCATCCATGTCCTGAGGCTTGATACCCAGCGTGTGCAGCGCCTGATTGAGTAAACGCTCACCAAGCTGGGCCGATTCGCCGGACTGCATGGTCTTGAGGAAGTGACGAATGTGGCTGCGCGCCTTGCTGGTGGCGACATAGCCCAGCCAGGACGGATTGGGTTTTGCGTGCGGGGCGGTGAGCACTTCCACGCGGTCGCCACTGCGCAGTTCGGTACGTAACGGTGCCAATTCATGGTTGACCTTGACGGCAATGCAGCGATTGCCGATGTCGGTGTGCACACTGTAGGCAAAGTCGACCGCCGTTGCACCGCGCGGCAGCGACATGATCATGCCTTTGGGGGTGAATACGTAAACTTCGTCCGGGAACAGGTCAACTTTGAGATGCTCAAGAAACTCAGACGAGTCACTGCTCTGGCTCAGACTTTCCAGCAGCTCCTGCAGCCATTGGTGGGTCTTTTTGTGCAAATCGTTGATAGATTCGTGTCCGCTCTTGTACAGCCAGTGCGAGGCCACGCCCGCATCGGCAATGCGATGCATTTCATGGGTGCGTATCTGCACTTCAATCGGCGTGCTGAATGGGCCGAACAGCGTGGTGTGCAACGACTGATAGCCGTTTACCTTGGGGATGGCAATGTAATCCTTGAACTTTCCGGGTATCGGCTTGTACAGCGCATGCAGCGCGCCCAGCGCGACATAGCAGGAGGGAATGTCATCGACCAGTACGCGGAAGCCGTAAATGTCGAGCACCTCGGCAAACGCCAGAGACTTAGTTTGCATCTTCAGGTAGATGCTATAGATGTTCTTCTCGCGACCGCTGACATCGGCGGGAATGTTCTGCTCATTCAGGCGCTGGTGTATGCCTTCGAGAATTTTCCCGACCACCTCGCGGCGATTTCCGCGCGCAACCTTGAGCGCTTTGGATAGCACCGCGTAACGGTTCGGATGCAGATGTTTGAAGCTCAGGTCTTCCAGTTCATGAAAGATATCGTGCAAACCGAGACGATTAGCAATGGGGGCGTAAATCTCCATGGTTTCGCGGGCAATGCGCTCGCATTTTTCGTGCTCCATGGATTCCAGCGTGCGCATGTTGTGCAGGCGGTCTGCCAGCTTGATCAGGATTACGCGGACATCGCGGGCCATTGCCAGCAACATCTTGCGGAAGTTCTCCGCCTGCGCATCCTCACGCGTTACGAAGTTGAGGCGATCCAGCTTGCTCAGGCCGTCGACCAGTTCGGCCACCGGTTTGCCGAAACGAAGGGCAATGTCATCGCCGGTAATTTCGGTATCTTCAACGACATCGTGCAGCAGTGCGGCGATGATAGCCTGAACATCCACGTGCAGAGACGTGAGGATGCGAGCGACGGCTATCGGGTGAGTGACATAGGGCTCGCCCGATTTTCGCAACTGTCCCTGATGCGCGAGGCGGCTGAATTCGATAGCCTCACTGATGTGCGCTACATCCTGCGGCTTAAGGTAGGCTGATACTTCCTCAATCAGTAATTCAGCTTCAGCCATGCCGCGGGTTCACTTGTTATGCCTGACCGCGATTCAGGATTTCCTTGCCAACTTTGCCTTCGCTGATTTCACGCAGTGCGATGACGGTTGGCTTATCTTTGCTTTCTGCGACCAGATGAGTTGCACCGTTGGCCAGTTGGCGCGCGCGGTAAGCGGCTGCCAAGGTCAGTTCGAAGCGGTTAGGGATAAAAGCGAGGCATTCTTCAACGGTAATACGAGCCATGATTTACTCCGGATTTTGCAATTGGTTGATTAATTCCTGATGGCGCGCCAGTTGTGATTTGGCGCGTACCTTGGCGGCGAGCACGACTGAGTTCAGTTCGCGCAACGCCTCGTTCAGACTGTCGTTGATAATAACATAGTCGAACTCGGCAACATGGGCGACATCGTCACTCACGGCGGCAATGCGCCGGGCGATAACCTCATCGTTGTCTTGGCCGCGCCCCTTCAGGCGTTGCTCCAAAGCCTGCATAGAGGGCGGCAGGATGAAGATGCTAATCGCTTGCGGGAACAAATGCCGCACTTGCTCGGCTCCCTGCCAGTCGATTTCCAGCAGAATATCCCGGCCCTTGCCGATTTCCTGTGCGATCCAGTTTTGAGAAGTGCCATACAGGTTGCCGTAAACTTCAGCGCTTTCGACAAATTCGCCATCGTTCATCATCGCGATGAACGTATCGCGGGTAACGAAGTTGTAGTCCCTGCCATCCTGCTCGCCGGGGCGCGGATTGCGCGTGGTATAGGAGATGGACAGATCGATCTGGGGATTGATGCCGAGCAGGGCGCGCACCAGGCTGGTTTTTCCGGCGCCGGACGGCGCGCTGACGATGAACAGATTTCCGGACATGGTTGGTTTACTCCAAATTTTGAATTTGTTCGCGCATTTGCTCGATGAGGATTTTCATTTCCATCGCGCTACGCGAGACTTCGGCATCAACCGACTTCGAGCCGAGCGTGTTGGCTTCGCGGTTCAGTTCTTGCATCAGGAAGTCCAGTCGTTTACCGACCGCGCCACCCTGCGTCAGGATGCGGCGCATTTCGGTCAGGTGGCTGGACAGGCGAGAGAGTTCCTCGTCCACGTCGATCTTGCTGGCGAATAGCGAGATTTCCTGGCGAATTCGCTCGTCGCTGATGCCCATTGTTGTCGTGTTTTGAGCTGTCGCGCTCTGGATGGCCTCGCGTAACCGGTTGGTGAGTTTTTGTTCGTAGGCCGCGATGGCGGCGGGCACGTGCGGCATGACACTGATACGCAGCGCCTCGATCTTGTCCACGCGTTGCAGCAAAAAGTCTTTCAGCTTTTCACCTTCGCGGGCACGCGAAGCGGAGAATTCCTGCAAAGCATCCTGCAGCAGGGCAAGCAGCACGCCGCGCAATTCGTCAGCGCAAGATGAAGGGGTTTCCAGCACGCCGTTCCAGCGCAGTACATCGGCTACGCTCAGGCTACGTGCATCGGGCAATGCGGCCTGTATCTCTTGATTCCAGCTGGCCAGTTGTTGCAGCAGTTCGCGATTTAACGTCGCGCTCCCTTGGGCTGAACGCGCTGCATAGTTGATGCGGCATTCCACCTTGCCGCGCTGCAACTGGGCAGAGATAGCTTCGCGCATCGCCGCCTCGAAGCCGCGAAACTCTTCCGGCATGCGCAACTGGATATCCAGATAGCGATGATTGACGGCGCGCAAGTCCAGCGTCAGCGAACCGCTGTCGAGTTCCGCGCTGGTGGCTGCGTAGCCAGTCATGCTAAGTATCATGCGATTGGTTCCTGAAATGATGACAGCCCAAACAAAGGGCTGTGCTGAATGCCTGCATTATATTACGATTGCAGCCCGCAAATTAAAAATCAGGCCCATGAAGTTCTCGGCGCATCAGGCCAGTCACATCGGCAACCGCAAATATAATCAGGATCGTGTTGCTTATGCCTATAGCAATGAGGCCCTGCTATTGGTGCTTGCCGATGGCATGGGCGGGCATCAGCACGGCGAGCTGGCGGCACAGTTGATTATCGACACCTTTGTCGAACAGTTCGGTCGCCAGGCACAGTCACGTATCGAGGCGCCTCAGGACTTTATCGCAGCCGCAATGAAGCAAGCGCACGAACGCATCATGCAGGTTCCGCATGACAGCAGTGCGGGAGGATTCCCCGGGTCTACCTGCGTGGCGGCGCTCATTCAGGACGGGTGTGTGCATTGGGGGCATGCGGGTGACTCGCGCATGTATCTGATGCGTGATGGCAAGGTGCAGGCCAAGACCCACGACCATTCGATGGTTTACCAATGGATGGAATGGGGGGTGATCAGTGCCGAAGAAGCGCGCGTGCATCCCCAGCGCAACCAGATTACCAATTGTCTCGGTGGGCAGAGCGACCTGTTTTATGTCGAGCCCAGCGAGCCGGTGGTCTTGCAATCGGGCGATGTATTGCTGCTCGGCAGCGACGGTTTGTGGGGGCCGTATACCGATGAGGAGTTGGTCGCGGCTTTGACGACTGCCCCTGTAAACGCACTGGATGGCCTGATCGCACAGGCTTTGCAGCGCGAACTTGGTCGTTCCGATAATGTCACTGGTTTGGCGCTGCGTTGGAGTGACGACGAACCCGCGCATGACACGGTTGACCCGGTTTGTCACGTACTTGCAGTCGAGTAGCATTTCCCTTTAATTTTTCAGATAGAGCGAGTTTTTAAACATGCGTCCAAGCGAAAGATCATCCAGTCAGTTGCGTTTCATCCGCATTACCCGTCATTACACCAAGCATGCCGAAGGTTCGGTGCTGATTGAATGCGGCGATACCAAGGTTATCTGTACCGCCAGCGTTGAGGAGCGTGTTCCGCCCCACAAAAAGGGCAGTGGTGAGGGCTGGGTCACCGCCGAATACGGCATGTTGCCGCGCTCCACCGGTAGCCGCATGCAGCGCGAGGCAGCCAAGGGCAAACAGTCGGGTCGCACTCAGGAAATCCAGCGTCTCATCGGTCGCAGCCTGCGTGCGGTGGTCGATCTCGGCAAACTGGGCGAACGCACGATACAGGTCGATTGCGACGTGATTCAGGCGGATGGCGGCACGCGCACCGCCAGCATCACTGGTGCGTTTGTTGCTTTGCATGATGCGGTAAGCGGGTTGATGGGCAAGGGAATGGTCGCCGAGAATCCGCTCAAGGACTTCGTTGCCGCGATCTCGGTCGGCATCTACAAGGGCTCGCCGGTGCTCGATCTCGATTACATCGAAGATTCGGATTGCGACACGGACATGAATGTGGTGATGCTGGGTAGTGGTCACTTCGTCGAAGTACAAGGCACCGCCGAAGGTCATCCCTTCACCCGTGCAGAGATGGATGAACTGCTGGAGCTGGCGAAAAACGGTATCGCAGAGCTGGTTGAAATGCAGCGCAAAGCACTGGCGTAATGACCAACTTAGCGACCTCCCGCCTCTCCCTCAATTCCTATTTCCTCTCCAGCTTGCGGGAGCGGGGTCAGGGTAGCGCGTAGGCGACATTATGCAAAAACTCGTTATCGCCTCCAACAATCCGGGCAAGCTGCGTGAATTCGAGCGTCTGTTGGCACCCATGGGTATCGAAGTGCAGACGCAGGCGCAACTCGGCATCTCCGAGGCCGATGAGCCGCACTGCACCTTCGTCGAAAATGCGCTCGCCAAGGCGCGTCATGTTAGTCGAGCGAGCGGACTGCCCGCGTTGGCGGATGACTCCGGTATCTGTGTCGATGCGCTAGATGGTGCGCCCGGCGTGATCTCTGCACGTTATGCCGGTGATAACCCAAAATCCGATCAGCGCAACAACGAAAAGCTGCTGCGCGAATTGCAGGGCGTGACCGACCGTCGCGCGCATTACTACTGTGTGCTGGTCTTGGTGCGTCATGCCGACGATCCGCAACCGCTGATCGCCGAGGGCGAGTGGCACGGCCTGATCGCGCACGAAGAGCGCGGCGAGGGTGGCTTCGGCTATGACCCGATGTTCTGGCTGCCCGAGCAGGGCAAGATGAGTGCGGAGCTGTCGCACGATGAGAAGGCGCAATTCAGTCACCGAGCCAAGGCGCTCATGGTGTTGATGCAAAAGCTTCAGGTCGCATGACCACGCATCTGCTGCAACCCATCGGTATCAAATCGCGGGCAGTGAACTTTCAGGCCCTGCCGCCGCTGTCGCTGTATATCCACGTGCCTTGGTGTGTACGCAAATGTCCCTATTGCGACTTCAATTCGCATGAGGCTCGAAACGCCTTTCCCGAGCAGGAATATGTCGCTGCGTTAATACGCGATCTGGAGATGGCGTTGCCGCAGATCTGGGGGCGCAAGGTTTATTCCGTGTTCTTTGGCGGCGGCACACCCAGTCTGTTGTCCGGCGCGAGCGTCGCAGAAATTTTACGTCAGGTGCGCATGTTGTTGCCGCTCGCACTGGATGCGGAGATTACGCTGGAGGCGAATCCCGGCACGGTAGAGGCGGAACGTTTTGCGGCCTACCGCGATGCCGGCGTGAACCGGCTGTCGCTGGGCATACAGAGCTTCAATGACGCTCACCTCAAGGCGTTGGGGCGTATCCATTCTGCCGCCGAGGCCAAGCGGGCAATCGGGATTGCGCAGCAGCATTTCGACAATATCAACCTCGACTTGATGTACGCGTTGCCACAGCAGAGTCTGGAGCAGGCGTTGCTCGACGTGCAGACCGCGCTGTTATTCGCGCCGCAGCATCTGTCCTGCTACCACCTCACGCTGGAGCCGAACACGCTGTTCCATCACAACCCGCCCTCCCTGCCGGACGATGATGCTAGCGCAGAGATGCAGCAGTGCATTGAGGATTCGCTGGCGGAGCGCGGCTATGCGCATTACGAGACGTCGGCTTTTGCTCAGGCCGGGCGGCGCGCCAAACATAATCTCAACTACTGGCAGTTTGGCGACTATCTTGGTATCGGGGCGGGTGCGCACAGCAAGCTGAGTTTCCCCGACAAGGTGTTGCGGCAGGCGCGCTACAAACAGCCGCAGGCCTATATGGATTCGGTGGCGCGCGGTGCGCCGTTACAGGAAGAGCAAGAGGTGGCCGTGGGCGATCTGGCTTTCGAGTTCATGATGAACGCGCTACGGTTGAACCAGGGTTTTGATAGCGTGTTGTTCGAAGAGCGAACCGGCTTGTCCCTGCTGACCATACGTCGCGAACTAGAGCAAGCCGAGCAGCGCGGCCTACTCGCGCGCGACCTGCAACGCATCGCTCCAACCAAACAAGGGCAGCGATTTTTGAATGACCTGCTGGAAATCTTTCTGCGCGAAGCCAATTAACAACGGTTATATCTGCAGCTTACACAGAGTGGCGCGGATTAAACATTATGTCGTTCTGGGGAGGCGGTCTCGCCAGAATGACAACGCGATTTGCCGACGGTTTGTATTTGAATCAATCTAATCTGTGGGCAGATGCTTTTTACATTCCGCCCTCGAACTCGCATTGTCGCCAGGCTTCGAATACCGCTACCGCCACCGTGTTGGACAGGTTAAGGCTGCGATTGTCGGGCAGCATGGGTAGGCGCAAGCGATGCTCTGCATCGAATAGCGCGAGTGCATCATCCGGTAAGCCGCGACTTTCCGGCCCGAACAGAAAGGCATCTCCGCTCTGGTAGGCCGCTTTGTGAAAAGCTGTCGAGCCTTTGGTCGTGAAGGCGAATACACGCTCGGTGCCCAGTGTTGCCAAACAATCGGTCAAACTATCGTGTACGCGCAGCGTGGCGAACTCGTGATAATCCAGTCCGGCGCGGAGCAATTGCTTGTCTTCCAGCGTGAAGCCGAGTGGTTTTACCAGATGCAACTGGCAGCCGGTGTTGGCGCACAGGCGGATAATGTTGCCGGTGTTGGGGGGGATCTCCGGCTGGTAAAGGATGATATGGAACATGAGTGGTTTCGGTAATGCTTGTCAGTGTGGTTAAAAAAGGCTAACTTCGCTCCCCATCAAGCTCTCATGGCAGAGACGATTCATTTTAGGGAAAGATTATGGCGCGTCCAGAGAAGGTTCGCTTAGGCGATTTGCTGGTTCAGCAACAACTCATCACGCTTGAGCAGCTAAAATTCGCGCTCGATCAACAGCGTATCAGCGGACGCAAGCTCGGTCGAGTGATGGTCGACCACAAGTTGGTTTCCGAGGAGCAGATTTCCGAGGCGCTGGCCAAGCAACTCCGGATTCCCTACATCAACCTCAAATTTTTCAATATCAATCACGAGTTGGTGCGCTTGCTGCCGGAGAATCAGGCACGGCGAGCCCGCGCAATCGTACTGGAAGAGCGCAATGGCGTGTTGGTCGTCGGTATGGCCGACCCCACCGATTTGGCTGCATTTGACCAAGTTTCCAGTCTCCTTAAACGCGATATTGACCTGGCGGTGGTGACCGAAGGACAGTTGCTGGAAAGCATAGATCGCGGTTATCGGCGTACCGAGGAAATTACCGGGCTGGCGCGTGAGCTGAGCGATGATCTGGGCGACAGTTATGTCGACTTCGGCGCGCTGGCGAGCAATGCCGGGGGCGAGGAAGCACCGGTGGTCAAGCTGTTGCAGACCATGTTCGAGGATGCCGTGCAGGTGCGCGCATCCGATATTCATATCGAACCGCAAGAAACGCGAGTGGTCATCCGCTTCCGTATTGACGGCCTGCTGCATCTGCAAACGGAGGCTGACAGTAAGATTGCGCCCGCACTGGTGTTGCGTCTCAAGCTGATGTCCGGTCTGGATATTTCCGAAAAAAGGTTGCCGCAGGACGGTCGTTTTAATGTGAAAGTGCGCGGTCACGGTGTGGACGTGCGTATTGCCAGTTGCCCGACGCAATACGGCGAGGCGGTGGTCATGCGACTATTGCGCCAGGAAGTCGGCATGCTGGGGCTGGACAAGCTGGGAATGCCCGCTGACATGCTGGCGCGTTTCCGCGAGATTATCCGGCTCAGCAGCGGCATGGTGCTGGTGACCGGCCCCACCGGTAGCGGCAAAACCACCACGCTGTATTCCGCGCTGAGTGAAATTAATTCCATCGAGCAGAAAATCATCACGGTTGAGGATCCGGTGGAATATCGTTTGCCGGGTATCAATCAGATTCAGGTGAATGACAAAATCGACCTGACTTTTTCCCGGGTGTTGCGTTCTGCTCTGCGTCAGGATCCGGATATCATCCTGATCGGCGAAATGCGTGATGCGGAAACCGCTCAGATCGGTCTGCGTGCGGCAATGACCGGTCACCTTGTGTTTTCCACCTTGCACACTCGCGACACCGCCGGCACCCTGTTCCGACTGGTTGATATGGGTGTGCCGCGTTTCATGGTGGCCTCGTCGGTTCAGGTTATTCTGGCGCAGCGACTGCTGCGCCGAATCTGCAGCAGTTGTGCTAATCCCTACGAGCCCTCGCCGCAGGAAGGTGAGTGGCTGAAGGCGGAAGGTTTGCCAGCTGAACAATGGGGCGGCTTGCTGAGTGGACGCGGTTGTTCTCATTGCAATGGCACCGGTTATCGCGGCCGTCTGGGTGTGTACGAGATGCTGGAAATGACTCGTGAACTGGTTGAGGCTGCGGCGCATGACAGCAATTCCCACTTTATGCAGGCGGCCCGAAAATATATGCAAGGCAAGAGCATCATCAATAATGCGCTGGAGCAATTGCGGTTGGGCTATACCACCATTTCCGAAGTGATGCGCATCAGTAGCCAAGTAGAGGATTGACGGTGACAGTATTTAGCTACAAGGGGCGTGATCGCAACGGCGAATTGGTGAAGGGCACGCTGGAAGGTATAGACAGCAGCGCGATTGCCGATCAACTGGCAGGCAATGGCATCATTCCGCTGGAGATCGCGACATCAACGGCGAGAATGGCGAGCAGCGATGCGCCCCAGGTATCCGACTGGCTGGCACGTATAAGCCGCGCGCTGACCGACAAGCCGATTGTCGCACTGGATTTGCTGCTGTTTAGTCGTCAGATGTATACCCTGCTCAAGGCCGGTGTGCCTATCATGCGTGCGCTGGCGGGGCTGGAAGAGTCCACTCAGAAGCCATCGTTTGCGGCGGTGATACGCGACCTGCGTGAGAGTCTGGATAGCGGGCGCGAGTTGAGCTCGGCCATGCGTCTGCACCCCAAGGTGTTCTCGCCGTTCTACCGCAGCATGGTGCAGGTGGGTGAAATGACAGGTATGTTGGATGAGACCTTCATGCGCTTGTACGATCACCTCGAATTCGAGCGTGATATGCGCGACCGCATCAAGACCGCGCTACGCTACCCGAGTTTTGTGGTGATCGCGATGGCGATTGCCATCGTGATCGTTAACCTGTTTGTCATCCCCGCCTTTGCCAAGGTGTTCGCCGGATTTCATACCGAGCTGCCCATGATGACCAAGATTCTGCTGGGATTTTCTGCATTCATGGTGAGCTACTGGATGCTGCTTCTGGCCGTTGTGATCGGCGCGGTGGTGGCTTTCCGTTCCTGGATCAGCACGGTCAGCGGGCGTTACAAGTGGGATCGCTACAAGTTTTACATTCCCATAGCAGGCAAGATTATCTTCAAGTCCACGCTGGCACGATTCGCCCGCAGTATGGCGCTTGCCTTCAAGAGCGGCATGCCAGTATTGCAGGGCATGGATGCGGTCGCCCTGGTGGTGGACAATGCGTTCATGCGTGAACGTGTCGAGGGAATGCGTGCCGGTGTCGAGCGGGGCGAGAGCATCTTGCGTACGGCAGTAGCCGCCGGAGTGTTCAATTCGGTCGTTTTGCAAATGATCGCAGTCGGCGAGGAGACCGGCGACATCGATGGACTGATGTTTGAAGTTGCCGACATGTATCAGCGTGAAGTCGAATACGAAGTGAAGAATCTGAGTTCCCAGATCGAGCCCATCCTGATCGTATTCCTCGGTGTGCTGGTGTTGATCCTCGCACTCGGTGTGTTCCTGCCGATGTGGGATCTGGGTAAGGCGGCGATGCATAAATGATGGAAAATCAGGCTCAAGGAGCGGGGCGCGGGGATTGTCTTCCTCGTGCGCAGGGGGGGCGGCAAGGGGGGAGGGTAAAGCCCCCATCCTCCATCCTCCATCCTCCATCCTGCAAAGGCCTTTCGCTCATTGAGCTCGCCGTGGTGATCTGTATTGTGATGGTGTTGATGAGCGCCTTCCTTAATCGCATGTTCTACTATCAGGAGCAGGCTGAAAAGGCCGCGATGGAAGGTGTGGCCGCATCGATACAGAGCGCGCTGACCATGCGCTACGGCTTGATCTTGCTGCACGGACAGCCGTCCGATGTGCCCGCCTTGGCGCACGACAATCCGCTGAACTGGTTGCAGCGTAAGCCGCCGAACTACGCCGGAGAATATTATGACCCGACGCCGCAGGCCGTTACTCCCGGCAACTGGCTGTTCGATCTAAAAACGCGCGAGCTGATCTATGTGCCGAATGCCGCAAGCCATTTCACGCCGGATAAGCGCGGACAGAAATGGGCGCGCTTTCATGTCGCCGTTGCCTCTGAGTCATTGCAATTGCCGTCAATGCAGAGTGCCCCCGCCTCGTTGGTCAGCGCCCTGTTTGAGCCGGTTGCGCCCTACACCTGGTTCTGAGCTTACAATGCGCCCCCTTCAATTCAGATAATCACCATGGTCAGTTCTTCATTAGAAATCGTGCTGTGGCGCTCCCTCGCCTTCTTTCTGCTCATCGGAGGCTTAATGGGCGTGACGGCTTCCCTGTTGCTGATTTTGCGTCCGTCGTTCATGGCGCGTATCAATCGGGTGGCGAACCGTTGGGTCTCGACGCGTCATCTGGATCAGGCACTGGAACACAGTGTCAGTATCGAGCAGTGGTGTTATCGCCAACACCGAATGCTGGGTGTGCTGGTGGGGCTGGGCGCGGGGTATATGTTTTTATATTTTGGCGTGCTATTCGAGAAGTCGGCCGTCATGCCGCACTTGGTCGGCTATCTGCCAGCCCGCGTGTCGCCGCTGTTGCTGGAGTGGCTGCTGGATGCGCTGGTGCTGAGTGCCCTGACCGGCGCAGTCGTGGCGTTCTACGTCGGGCTGCTGCTGTTCATGCGTCCCAGTTTGTTGCGGGGACAGGAGGAGGGCGCCAATCAGTGGTTGTCCACCCGTCGGGCCATCCGCCCGCTGGAAGTTCCGCGGGACACCCTGGATAAGTTTGTGGCACAGCACGCCAGTCGTGTCGGCTGGCTGCTGCTGCTGAGTAGCCTGGGGCTGCTGCTGCTGGTGTCGCGTGCGTTGGTGTTTTAGTTTGTGGTTGTGGCTTATACGGGATTGGTCTATAGTGGGTTGTCTTGAAAAAACCTTGCTGCGGCAAGGGTTTGACGGGCAAGGTGAAATAAAATCTATAACAGAGGCTGCGGCCTCAACTATTAGGAGTGTAAAAATGAACAATCAAAAAGGTTTTACCCTGATTGAACTAATCATGGTGATCGTGATTCTGGGCATACTGGCCGCGACGGCGTTGCCGAAATTTGTGAATCTGGGAACCGATGCGCGCAAAGCGGCCTTGTCCGGCGTTGAGGGCGCCATGCGTTCGGCAGCTACTTTAGCGCATGCGGCTTCGTTGGCGGCTGGAAGTAGTGTGGTTACTATCGAAGGGACGGCATACACCATGACGAATGGTTACCCTGCAGTTGCTGATATCAATACTCTGACTGGCGTGACTGGAGGAAACTACAGTACTGCTACTGCTGGAACCATTCAGGATACTGGTGCTGCAACACCAGCAAGCTGCCAGATTGTCTACACCGCAGCGGGCGTTGGCACCGCTCCAGGTATTGTAAAGACCGATAGCGGTTGTTGATAATTAGGTGCTTGCCGGATAGTAAGGATTTTCGTAGTGTTAACAGGGGAGCTTCGGCTCCCCTGTTTTTTTATCCATGTTCCTGTGCATTTGCTACACTGACGTTCCTACTCTTTGAAACGTCAGACCGTCCTGATGAATTCCTTGCCCGCTCAACTCGAAGCATTCAAGCCGCTGCCTCAGCGCGGCTTCACCTTGATCGAACTGATTATGGTGATCGTAATCGTCGGCATCTTGGCGGTGTTTGTTGCGCCGCGATTTTTCGATGCCAATATATTCAAGGCCAGAGGCTTTGCCGATGAGGTGAAGGCGACGTTGCGCTATGCGCAAAAAATTGCCGTCGCGCAACATCGTCTGGTGTGTGTCGCGATCATCGCGCCCACGGCAAGCTCGGCGAAATTGACGTTGACGATCGCCAACTCCAGTGCCGCTAACGTCTGTGCCTTGCCACTCAGTCTGCCTGCCAGTGCAGGCAACACGATTCAGTCCAATGACGCCACGGCAACACCGGCAAATTTTTCCTTTGATGCGCTGGGGCGCCCAAGTGCGGGCCAGTTAATCACCGTTGCCAGTTATGCCATCACGGTCGAAAGCGAGACGGGCTATGTGCATTAATAAATCAGGATTGGGGATAGCGCCGCCGGGATCGAAGGGGGCTTTGCAATTTCCTATCCTCGGCTCCGCGCTCCGCGCTCCCCGATTCTCGGTCCGCGTGCTTCAGCGCGGCATCAGTCTGATCGAGCTGATCATGTTCATCGTCATCATCAGTGTTGCGCTGGCGGGCATTATGCTGACGATGAATGTCACCACCAAAAGCAGCGCCGATCCGCTGGTGCACAAGCAGGCATTGGCGATTGCGGCATCGTTGCTGGAAGAGGTGGAATTGATGCCGTTTACCATTTGCGATCCGAACGACCTCAATGCGGCCAGTGCGGTAACGGCTGCCGATTGCACCGGCGGAGCGGGCGGTGCGAACGATGAAGGGCGGCTGCCGCTCGGGCCCGAAGCGGGTGAAACCCGCTATAGCACGACCACGCCCTTTGATAATGTCAGCGACTACAACGGTTTTAATATGGCGGCAGGGGCAATTCTGGACATCACTGGTGCGAATGTGGGTGTAAACGGATTTACTGCTGCGGTAGCGGTAGCGGTGGCGCAGCAGGCAGTAGGGACCATACCCGCGAGTGAATCGTCACTGATTACCGTGACCGTCACCGGGCCGGATGCCGTGGCGGTTGTGGTGGACGGCATACGCACCCGCTACGCACCGAGGGCGCTGCCATGACCTACAGGATAGTGGATCGAGGATCGAGGGCTGAGGAGAGAGGATCGGGGAGAGTGGATCGGGGATCGCAGCTCAAGGGGCGCGGAGTGGGTCAAAGGGCTGGTGCGCTATCCTCGGCTTTCAATCCTCAATCCTGTAATGGATTCACGTTGATCGAGATGATTATGGTGATCGTGATCACCGGCATCATCGGCGGCATGGTTGCAATGTTTCTCAAGGCGCCTATTGATCAATATATGGATGTGTCGCGGCGTGCGGAGATGACCGACATCGCCGACACCGCATTGCGCCGGGTGAACCGCGATTTGCGTTTGGCCTTGCCGAATAGTGTGCGTGTTTCTGGAACCTGTAATGGCACGTCCACCTGTTTTATCGAGTTCCTGCCGACCAAGGGCGGCGGACGGTATCGCGCGGATACGGGTGGAACGGGCGATATACTCGATTTCGGTATCGCGGATACCAGCTTCGAAGTGCTGGGGCCCGCGCCGGCGAGAGTCGCGGGTGATCAGATTGTGGTTTACAACCTGGGCATTACCGGGGCCGATGCCTATGTGGGGAATAATCGCAATGCCTATGGCGGGCTGACAGTCTCTATCGTTACGATGCCAGCCAAGCAGTTTCCGTTCGATTCGCCGGGACATCGCTTTCATGTAGTATCGACGCCGGTGACCTATGCGTGTTCACCTGCTGCTGGTGGGACGGGGGGCTTGCTGGCGCGTTGGCAGGGCTACGCGATACAGGCGGCTCAACCCGTTGCGTTGCCGGCCGGAGGCAGTAGCGTCCTGCTGGCAAGCAATGTCAGCAATTGTCGATATGACTATAACCCTCTGGTGGTTGGACGCTCGGGGCTGGTGACGATGCGGCTGGGGATCACCGAGCAGGGCGAAACCATAACGCTTTACGATGCGGCGCATGTGAGTAATCAGCCATGAATAAAAACAGGATTGAGGCTTGGGGATCGAGGGTCGAGTATTGGAGTGCGGGGCGTGAGCGTGGCTGTGGTACGGGTCACGTAACGGGGTTGACTCCATCTTCGTTTCGCTCCCCGCGCTCCTCTCGCGGCTTTAGTCTGATCTCCGCCATCTTTTTGCTGGTGGTGATCGCCGCACTCGGCGCCTTTGCGGTTACGCTTTCGACCACGCAACAGCAGAGTGCAGCGCTGGATGTGCTGGGTGTACGGGGCTATCAGGCGGCGCGGGCCGGGGTGGAGTGGGGCGCGTATCAGGTGCTACCCAATACGGCCGTGCCGGGTGGATTTGCGGCGACTTGTCGGGCGGGGGCGACTTCGCAGGTGTTGCCAGCCTTGCCGGGTACGCTGTCCGTATTTGGCGTGAATGTCGGTTGCATTTCAACGGCGCACAGTGAGGCGGCGGCAACGATCACCGTTTATCAGCTGACTTCAACCGCAACAATGGGTGTTCCGGCAACACCCAGTTATGTCGAGCGGCAGATGAGTGTGACCATCGCGCAATAGCGCGGCATTCCGGATTAGAAAATTGAGGTTGTGACGGGGCAGTTGTTTTGCTAGAATCGCGCCCTCAAATTTTTGGTAGAAGGTAGTTTGTTCATGACAACTGTACGTGTTAAAGAGAATGAGCCGTTCGAAGTCGCGATGCGTCGCTTCAAACGTTCCGTAGAAAAGACCGGTCTGTTGACAGATTTGCGTGCCCGCGAATTTTACGAGAAGCCTACCGCAGAGCGTAAGCGCAAGCTGGCTGCTGCTGTTAAGCGCCACTACAAGCGTCTGCGTAGCCAAACTCTTCCTCCCAAGATGTATTAAGCCTTACCCCTCGCGGGTATGGCTTGCTTCGGCATGAGTCTCAAGCAACAGGTTAGCGATGACATGAAAGCCGCGATGCGTGCCAAGGAAGCGGCGCGCCTCGGGGCGATACGTCTTTTGCTCGCGGCGATCAAGCAGCGCGAGGTGGATGAGCGCATCGAGCTGACGGATGCGGATGTGGTTGCCATCATCGAGAAGATGTTGAAGCAGCGCCGTGATTCGATCTCCCAGTACGAGGCGGCGAATCGCCATGATCTGGCCGATGTCGAAAAGTTCGAGGTCGGCATCTTGCAGACTTATATGCCGCAGCAGTTGGATGAGGCGGAAATTAATGTCGTCATCGCCGAAGTTATCGCCGCGACAGGTGCGGCAGGCCCGCAGGATATGGGTAAGGTAATGGGTGCGCTCAAGCCGAAGCTGGCTGGCCGTGCCGATATGGGTAAGGTTTCCGCGCTAATCAAGGCGCAGCTCGCCAAGTAATTCAATCCGGCTGATCGTTCGATCGGTTGAGGTACTCGTCGGTCGATAAAGGGTACTGACTTGATTCCAAAAAGTTTCATTCAGGACTTGCTCAATCGTCTCGATATCGTGGACGTGGTAGAGCGTCATGTTCCGCTCAAAAAGGCCGGGGCAAACTACGTCGCCTGCTGTCCGTTCCACAACGAAAAATCCCCCTCATTTACGGTTAGTCAGTCGAAGCAGTTTTATCACTGCTTCGGCTGCGGTGCGCATGGCACGGCTATTGGCTTTGTCATGGAGCATCTCGGGCTGGGTTTTGTCGAGGCGATAGAAGAGTTGGCGCGGGGCGCGGGAATGGAAGTGCCGCGTGAGCAAATTGCAGCTGGCGAGGCTTACCAGCGGGTCGCGCCCGATCTGTATGAGGTTACGCAAACCGCGACGCGCTATTACCGCGAACAACTCAAGCAGTCTCCGCGGGCAATCGACTATTTGAAGCGACGCGGATTGTCCGGCGAAATCGCGGCACGTTTTGGTATCGGCTATGCGCCGGATGGCTGGCAGGGTCTGGCAAGTGCATTTCCAGATTATCAGAGTGACACGCTGAGCGAGACCGGCTTGGTGATCGTGAATGAGGACGACAACAAGCGCTATGACCGTTTTCGTGACCGCATCATGTTTCCCATCATTAACGTGCGCGGACAAGTCATCGGTTTCGGCGGACGAGTGCTGGACAAGGGCGAGCCCAAGTATCTGAATTCGCCCGAGACGCCATTGTTTGAAAAAGGGCGTGAACTGTACGGCCTGTTTCAGGCGCAGAAAGCAATACGCGCAGCACAGCGGGTGCTGGTGGTCGAAGGTTATATGGATGTGGTTGCGCTCGCGCAACTCGGAGTGGATTACGCTGTTGCCACGCTGGGCACGGCGACTACACCTTTTCATGTGCAGAAGCTGTTGCGCGTAGTCGAGCACATCGTATTCTGTTTTGACGGTGACAAGGCGGGCCAGAAAGCCGCATGGCGCGCACTGGAAAATGCACTGCCACAATTGCAGGACGGCAAGCGCATTAGTTATCTGTTTTTGCCGACCGAGCATGATCCGGACAGTTTCATTCGTGAATTCGGCAAGGAAGTATTCGAGCAGCGCGTGCAGGAGGCGATGCCGCTGTCCGCTTATCTGTTGCGAGAGATTTCGGCAGAACTTGATCTGCGTACCCAAGAAGGGCGCAATCAACTGCTGCAACGGGCGAAGCCGCTACTGACGGTGATTGCTGCACCGACGACGGCACTGCTATTGCGCAAGGAGGTTGCGGTGCTCGCCGGAGTGAGTCAGGCGGAACTGGAAGCGCTGTATGAAATCCGTCCGGTTGCGCGTCCGCAACGACAGGCTCCGCAGCGGTCTCGCCGAGCAACGCCGTCGGGGCACAGGCGCTTGTTGCAGTGCCTGATCGGGAGGCCGGCACTGGGATCGCAATTGCCCGCAGACTGGCAGGGCGAGGGTTCCGAGGCCGAGGCAATTCAGGACTTGCTGGCGGTGTTGCGCGAAACCGATTTCACGTTACAGGGCCCGGCGCTGACACAGTATTTTCAGGGCACGATGCATGAGCAAGTCGTCGCTGGCGCAGAGGCCGAGATGCTGAGCTGGGGTGAGGAGTTCGACATCGATGCGGAGTTTTCCGGCTTGCTGAGTCAGGTAGATCGCGATCGGCGCGGTCGCGAGTTTCAGGCGCTGCAAGCCAAGGTCGCGCAAGGTGGGCTTGCTTGCCTGAGCGAGGCAGAGCGAGATTGTTACCGGCAGGCGGGCCGATAACGGCAGTCTTGGCGAAGAGTGGGAAAAGTTGAACGAAATCAGGTATAATCCGCCGCCTTTCTGCGGCAGCTGACTCTGTCGCAGTGCGCATTTAGGTCTGCGCATTACGCAATTTAGGAATCTGGATATGGCAAAGCCTAACGGTACAAAAAAATTAGACAAGAAATTGGTTGCGGTGGTTGAACAGCCAATCTCCGATCCCCAGCAGGATTTGGAGGCGCGTCGCACCCGTCTGAAAACCCTGATTGTGCTGGGTAAGGAGCGCGGCTACCTGACCTTTGCCGAAATTAACGATCACCTTCCGGACATGCTTGAAGTTGAGCAGATCGAAGGCGTGGTCAGCATGATCAATGATATGGGTATCCAGGTCTATGACGTGGCACCTGACGCCGAAGCGATGATCATGAGCGATGCGGCACCTGCCGTGGCCGACGAGGATGCTGCTGCCGAAGCTGAAGCCGCATTGTCTACTGTCGATTCGGAATTCGGACGCACCACCGATCCCGTGCGTATGTATATGCGCGAGATGGGCACGGTCGAATTGCTTACGCGCGAAAAAGAAATTGAGATCGCCAAGCGCATCGAAGAAGGCCTGAAGCACATGATTCAGGCTATTTCGGCATGCCCGGCGACCATTGCCGAGATACTGGGATTGGCGGCGAAGATTGAAAATGATCAGATGCGCGTCGATGAGCTGATCGACGGCTTCGTCGATGTTGAGGCTGCCGAGAAAGAGGCAGCGGCGGCGGCGGAAGAGGAAGAAGAGGAAAGCGAAGAGGCGGACGGAGAAGACGAGGACGAGGACGAAGAAGAGGACGAGGCTGCAACGGCGGCAGCAGCAGCAGCTAATCTTGCGCTGCTCAAGGCCGATGCGCTGTCCCGCTTTGCCATTATCGCCGACCAGTTCACCAAGATGGGCAAGGCCTACGAAAAGTATGGCTACCGCAGCAAGCAATACGACAAATGCCAGACCGCAATCTCGGAAGAGCTGATGAACTTCCGCTTTGCCGCCAAGCAGGTAGATGCGCTGTGCGACACTATGCGCGCGCTGGTGGAAGAAGTACGTCGCAGTGAGCGTGGCATTCAGGATATGTGCGTGCACAAGAGCCGCATGCCTCGCGCACACTTCATCAAGACCTTCCCCGGTAACGAAGAGAATTTGGACTGGGTTCTGACTGAGCTGAAGAGCAAGAAACCCTATGTCGAGGCATTGGAGCGTTATCAGCATGCCATTATTGAACAACAGCAGAATCTGTTGAATCTGGAAGCCCGCGTTGGTATCCCGATCAAGGATCTGAAAGAGATCAACAAGCAGATGACCAATGGCGAAGCGCGTGCCCGCCGTGCCAAGCGCGACATGATCGAGGCCAACCTGCGTCTGGTGATTTCCATTGCCAAGAAGTACACCAACCGTGGTTTGCAGTTCCTTGATCTTATCCAGGAAGGCAACATCGGTCTGATGAAGGCGGTGGATAAATTCGAATATCGTCGCGGTTACAAATTCTCTACCTACGCAACTTGGTGGATTCGTCAGGCAATTACGCGTTCCATCGCGGATCAGGCACGTACCATCCGTATCCCAGTGCATATGATCGAGACCATCAACAAGATGAATCGCATCTCGCGTCAGATCATGCAGGAAACCGGTCTAGAGCCAGATGTTGCGACGCTGGCGATCAAGATGGAAATGCCGGAAGACAAGATTCACAAGATACTCAAGATCGCCAAGGAACCCATCTCAATGGAAACCCCGGTGGGCGACGACGACGACTCGCATCTTGGCGACTTCATTGAAGACCAGAACACCACGGTGCCAGTCGATGCTGCCGTATACGAGAGCCTGCGCGGAGCGACCAAAGATATTCTGGACAGCCTGACGCAGCGCGAAGCGAAAGTGCTACGCATGCGCTTCGGCATCGAAATGAACACCGATCACACGCTGGAAGAAGTCGGCAAACAGTTCGACGTCACCCGTGAGCGTATTCGTCAGATTGAAGCAAAGGCGCTGCGCAAGCTGCGTCACCCGTCGCGTTCGGAGAAGCTCAAGAGCTTCCTCGACAGCGAGGGATAATCAGTTACGGGCCGTTAGCTCAGTTGGTTAGAGCAGAGGACTCATAATCCTTTGGTCCACGGTTCAAGTCCGTGACGGCCCACCATATAAACAAAGGTCTTACAGCGATGTAAGGCCTTTTGTTTTTCTAGTTGCCGTAGCCAGATCGTAGCCAATTTCAACGAAATCCAATCGAGCGGCGGCTTGTGCAAGATGATCGGGTGCCAGATGAGCATAGCGTTCAACCATTAGACTAGTTTTCCATCCACCTAACTGCTGTAACTCATGGGTGGGCGTTCCTTGCATTCTGTGCCAACTAGCCCATGTGTGCCTCAAATCATGCCAGCGGAAGTCCACAATTTCAGCTCGTTTCAAAGCGTTTCTCCATGCGCGAGTATTGGCGTTAGAAATGGGTTTTCCCGCGAAGGTAAACACTCGCACCGGGTGTTTGCCGAATTGACGATGCAACACAGCCAATGCTTCTCGGTTAAGCGGAACAGAAATAGGCTTCCGATTTTTAGATTGAGCAGCGTTAACCCACATGTGGCTTTTCTCCAAATTGATCTGCGACCATTCGAGATTCAGTACATTTGATTGACGCAAGCCAGTTTGCAGCGCGAACAGAACCATATCCTGTTGATGAGTGGGGAGCTCAATTAATAGAGCTTGCACCTGTTCCGGTGTAATGAAACGGGTGCGACCATCAGATTGGGTCGAAGAGGGGAGTTTCACCCCTCAGCGCCCGTCGTAGCCGCGCCAGCCCCATTACGGGCACGCGGCTTCAGCAGTCTCACAAACTTGGCGAGTTCGTGTTGAGCCATCCGGCTCATGTGCGTTAATCACATCGGGGTTGGCGCCCCGATGTGATTCAATCGGGTGGCAACCCTTGGCGATGACACTCTGAACGCATCGGGATGCAATTAGTTCACAGATTGGAATCTCTATTTATTCGTGCTCACTGCGTGAGCGTTTTG